>CAXSHO010000221.1:0-2084 GCA_964237305.1 uncultured Caulobacteraceae bacterium | reverse complement strand
ACGGGGTCGCGGCTGATCCCGATCGCGGTCGGTGCGGCGCTGTTCATGGAGTTCATCGACTCCACCGCGCTCTCCACCGCCCTGCCGACGCTCTCCACCGCCTTCGGGGCGGACCCGGTGCACCTGAAGCTGGCCCTGACCTCCTACCTGCTGGCGCTGGCGGCGGGGGTGCCCGCCAGCGCCTGGGTGGCCGAGCGGATCGGGCCGCGGCGGGTGTTCCTGACCGCCATGCTCGTCTTCCTCCTGGGCTCGGTGCTCTGCGGCGCCTCGCGCACCCTGCCCGAGCTGGTCGTCGCGCGGCTGGTCCAGGGGCTGGGCGGCTCGATGATGACGCCGGTGGCGCGGCTGATCGTGGTGGGCTCGACCCCCAAGGCCCGGCTGGTGTCGGCCATGACCTGGTTCACCACGCCGGCGCTGGTCGGCCCCATGCTGGGGCCGGTGCTGGCGGGCCTGATCCTGGCCAGGCTGAGCTGGCCGTGGATCTTCTTCATCAACGTGCCGGTGGGGGTCGTCGTCGCCTGGGCGGTAACGCGCTACGTGCCCAAGCTGCGGCCGCCAAACCCCGGAGCCTTCGACGGGGGCGGCTTCGTGCTCTCCACCCTTGTCATCGCGGGCGTGGTGGTGCTGGGCGAGGTGGGTGGGCTGAACCTCGTGCCCGTCGCGGCGCAGGCGGCGGTGGCGGTCGGGACGGCCGCGGCGCTCGGCCTCTACCTGCTGCACATGCGCCGGACGGAGCGGCCGGTGCTCGACCTGCGCCTGTTCCGTCGTCCCAGCTTCGCACTCAGCATGGCGGGGTCGACGCTGGTCCGCCTGGGCCTGGGCGCCACGCCGCTCCTCCTTCCGCTCCTCCTGCAGGTCGGGCTGGGGTGGAGCCCGGCGACCTCCGGGCTGTTCACGGTGCTGACGGCGATGGGCGCGCTCCTCACCAAGACGGTGGCGACGCGGGTGATCCGCCGCTTCGGCTTCCGCAGCGTGCTGGTCGCCAGCGCGCTGGGCACCGCCTTCGCCACCGCCGCGCCCGCGCTGTTCGCCTTCGGCTGGTCGGGCTGGGCGATCGCGCCCGTGGTGCTGGCGGGCGGGCTGCTCCGCTCCATGCAGTTCAGCGCGGCCAACACCCTGGCCTACGCCGACACGGGCCCGGGCGAGATCGGCCGGGCGTCCTCGCTCTCCACCGTGGTCCAGCAGGTGGGGCTCAGCTTCGGCGTCAGCTTCGGCGGCCTCGTGCTGCACCTGGCGCGGGGGCCGGCGACGGGCGTGCTGACGCCCGGCCTGTTCGTCATCCCGTTCGTGCTGGTGGGCGCGACCTCGCTCCTGGCGATCCCCGTCTACCTGCGCCTCCCCCGCGACGCGGGTGAGGAGATCCGCGGCCGCTGAGACCGCCCCCCAGAACGGAGCGTCAGGCCCGCAGGCCGCCCGTCTTCGCCGCGTCCACGCCCAGCGCCTTGAGCGCGGTGCGCACGATGCCCGCCGCGTCCAGCCCCGCCTTCTGGTACATGACCTCCGGCTTGTCCTGGTCCTGGAACACGTCGGGCAGCACCATGGTGCGCACCTTAAGGCCGCGGTCCAGCGCGCCCTTGTCGGACAGGAGCTGCAGCACGAAGGCGCCGAAGCCGCCGGTGGCCCCCTCCTCCACGGTGATGAGGCACTCGTGCTCGCGGGCGAGGCGCAGGATCAGCTCCTCGTCCAGCGGCTTGGCGAAGCGCGCGTCGGCCACGGTGGCCGACAGGCCCCGGGCGGCCAGCTGCTCGGCGGCCATCAGGCTCTCCTGCAGGCGCGTGCCGAGCGACAGGATGGCCAGCGCGTTGCCCTCGCGCACGATGCGGCCGCGGCCGATCTCCAGCGGCTTGGCCAGCTCCGGGATCTCCACGCCGATCCCCTCGCCCCGCGGGTAGCGGAAGGCGGAGGGCCGGTCGTCGATCTCCACGGCGGTGGCGACCACCGCAGCCAGCTCCGCCTCGTCCGACGGCGCCATCAGCACCATGCCCGGGAGCGCGCCGAGGTAGCCCACGTCGAACGAGCCGGCGTGCGTCGGCCCGTCCGCCCCCACCAGCCCCGCGCGGTCCATGGCGAAGCGCACGGGCAGG
>CAXSHO010000220.1:0-2093 GCA_964237305.1 uncultured Caulobacteraceae bacterium | reverse complement strand
GGACGCTGGGGATCGTGGACCGGCCCGGCTGGGGCGCCTTCGTCGAGCAGCTGCGGCTGGACGTGAACCCGCCGCTGTACTTCGTGCTCCTGCGCGGGTGGACGGCGCTGTTCGGCCTTTCCGACGGGGCGCTGCGGAGCCTCTCCACGGTGGCGGCCTGCCTCCTGCCGCTGGCCGCGCTGCTGCCGGGCGCGGGCCGCGACGGACGCGAGCGGGCGGTGTGGGCGGTGCTGCTGGCGCTGTGGGCGCCGGGGATCGGCTTCGCGCAGGAGGCGCGGGGCTACGCGCTCCTCACCCTCCTGGCGGCGGGGCAGACGGCGCTGTTCGTCCACCTCGTCGCCCGGCCCGACCTCCGCCGCGCCGTCGCCTGGGCCGCGGCGGCCGCGCTCACCGCGCTGACGCAGCACCACGCGCTACTGCTCGTCGCGGCGCAGGGGCTGGTGCTGCTGGCGGTGGAGCGCGGTCGCGGGCTGCGGCTGTGGCCCGCCGCGCTCGCCTTCCTGCCCGTCCTGGCCTGGGACCTGGCGCAGGCGCCGCGCGCGGCGGTGTTGGCACGGCCGGAGCACGCCTGGTATCTCCCCTTCTCCGCCACCCTGGCCGGGCGGGCGGCGGAGGTGATGACGGGCGCCTGGCCCGCGGCCCTGGCGCTCGTGGCGATCCCCCTGGCGGCGGCCGTCGTCCCCCGGGCCCCCGACGACGGCGCGGACGCCGCCGCCGGCGCCGACCGCGCGGCGTGGCTCGCCGCGGGGGCCTCCGTGGCGGCGGGGCTGGTGCTCATCGGCCTCGGCGCGCTGCGGCCCAGCCTCACGCCGCGCTACCTCGCCCCCTTCGCCCCCGGGGCGCTCCTGATCCCGGGGCTGCTCCTGCAGAGGGCGGGCGGATGGCCGCGCGCGGCGGCGGCCGGCCTGGTCGGGCTCGCGGCGGCGGGAGGCGCGCTGGCCGCGGCCGCGGGCGCCGACGACCGGGGGCGGCGCGCCTACCAGATGGAGTCCGCCTCCGCCGACCTGGCGCGCGCGGGCGTGCGCACGCTCGCCTTTCTGTGGGACAACCCCACCGACGGCGCGCTCGCCCCCGCCGAGCGGACCGCCCTGGCCGACGCCTTCTTCGTGCGCGCCGGGCGGCCGGTGGCGATCACGGGCGTGCCCGTCGCGCGCGGGACGGACCCGAACGCACGCCTGGCCGCGGCCGGCGCCGACGGGCTCCTGTGGCTCTACGACCTGCGCGTGCCGCACACGGCGGCCGTGCGTCATCCGCCGCGGCTGGAGCGGTTCGACCCCCTCCTGGACTGTCGCCGCTACGCCGGTGGAGCGCTCGGCGTGGTGGCCTGCGTGCGCTCGCCGCTGCGTTGGACTAGATAGGCCCCATGCCGCTGGACATCGGCCCGCTGGACCTGGACCTGGACCGCGCCGCCCTGGCCGCGCGCGAGGCCGTGGGCCTGCCCGCCGGCGCGCGCGTGGTGGCCGCCATGTCGGGCGGGGTGGACTCCACGGTGGTGGCCGCGCTCCTCCACCGGGCGGGGTACGAGGTGGTGGGCGTCACCCTGCAGCTCTACGACCACGGGGCCAAGGCGAAGCGCGCGGGGGCCTGCTGCGCGGGGACCGACATCCGCGACGCCCGGGCCGCCGCCGAGCGGCTGGGGATCGCCCACTACGTGCTCGACTACGAGAGCCGCTTCCGCGACGCCGTGGTGGACGAGTTCGCCGACGCCTACCTGCGCGGCGAGACGCCGATCCCCTGCGTCCGCTGCAACCAGACGGTGAAGTTCCGCGACCTCTTGGACGTGTCGCGCGACCTGGGGGCCGACGCCATGGCCACCGGCCACTACGTGCGCCGCACGATGGGCGCGGGCGGGCCCGAGCTGCGCCGCGCCGCCGATCCCGGCCGCGACCAGAGCTGGTTCCTGTTCGCCACCACCCGGGCGCAGCTCGCCGCCCTGCGCTTCCCCCTGGGCGCCCTGCCCAAGCCCGAGGTGCGCGCCCTGGCCGCCGCCTTCGGCCTCTCCGTCGCGGACAAGCCGGACAGCCAGGACATCTGCTTCGTGCCCGACGGCGACTACGCCGCGGTGATCGACCGGCTGCGCCCGGAGGCCGCCG
>CAXSHO010000219.1:0-2154 GCA_964237305.1 uncultured Caulobacteraceae bacterium | reverse complement strand
CGCCTCGCGCGCCGCGGCGAACTCGCGGTGGGTGGTGACGGTGGCCGAGCGGATGAGCAGGCCCACGATGGGCGGCCCCTTGCGCCACGCGCCGGAGAGCACCCAGCGGGTGAAGGACGGCGGGCTGGCCACCTCCTCGGCCGAGAGCTCCTCCGTCAGCGCCACGTCCACACCCACCACCGGGCCGCGGTGCGTCTCGCGCATGATGTCGGTGGGGAGGTTTCGCAGCACGCCCCCGTCCACCAGCACCTCGCCGTCGTGCACCACGGGCGGCAGCACGCCCGGGAGCGCGGAGGAAGCGCGCAGCGCGTGGCGCACCCGGCCGCTCCTGTGCACGTGGGGCAGGCCGGTGGTCAGGTTGGAGGAGACGGCGAAGAAGGGCAGCTCCAGGTCCGGCACCTCCCGCTCGCCGAAGGCCGCCTTCATGCGTTGGCGCACGCGCAGGCCCCGGCTCATGGCGATCATGGGGAAGGCGATGTCGGCCACGGGGCTGGACTTGACGAAGGCCTCCTGCAGCCGGGCGTCCAGCTCCACCGCGTCCCAGCCTGCGGCGTGACCGGCGCCGATGATCGCGCCCATGCTGGCCCCGCCCACCGCGTCCACCGGGCAGCCCGCCTCCGCCAGGGCGCGCAGCACGCCCACGTGGGCATAGGCCCGCGCGCCGCCGCCGGAGAGCACGAGCCCCACCGCCGTGCCCGTCACCGTGCGCGCCAGCCGCTGCAGGTCGCCCTCCGACCCGTCGCGCAGGTGCAGCACCCGCGCGGCGGCCGTGGCGTCGAGCCATGCCTGCGAGCCCCGGGGCGAGCGCCCGTCACCGCCTCGCACCAGCAGCAGGTCGGTCGGCCGGTTGGGCTGGAAAGCCGAGCGGGCGCGGGCCGCCGTCTCGACCGCGGGCGGGTCTGCGTCGCCGCGGGCCACCAGCAGCAGGTGGTCGACCTGGCGGCCGCACACGCGCCGCCACTCCTCCTCGCCCGCCTCCGCGTGCAAGAGCACCTGGTCGCTGTTCGCCTCCAGCTGCGAGAACCAGTCGGGGCCGCGCCCCAGCGCCTCCGCGCCGACCACCGCCACGCCCCGGCCCGCGCGCGACAGCCTCCGCGCCAGCCGTTCGACGAGCGGGCGCACCGGGGCGTCGGCGCGCAGCGAGACGAAGCCGAACACCTTGGGATCACCCAGCCCCGCGGCGCCCTCGGCCCGCGAGCGCAGCACCATCAGCCGGGCCAGCTCGGCCATCAGTTCCGGCCGGCGCCGGCACTCCATGAGGAAGACGTCGCGCGGCAGGGCCAGGATCTCGCTGTCGCGCAGTGCCACCACCTTGGCGCTGTGGGCGGCGCCCGCGAACAGCGCCATCTCGCCCACCGGCTCGCCGGGAGCGATCACCCCCACCACGCGCTCGGCCCCGTCCTCGCCCCTGCGCAGCACGGCCAGCCGGCCGGAGCGCACGAGGTACATGGCCTCCGCCGCCGCGCCCGACGTGAACAGCACCGCGCCCCCGGGCAGGGCGAAGTCGGTGATCCCCTTGGCGGGGCGCCGGCCGAGGAACAGGCGGCGCAGCGGACTTTCGGGATGCCAGCGGTCGCTCATCCGCCGTGACGCTAGCGCAGGCCCCGAGTCGCGGCGAGGGCGCGCGCTTGCGGGCGGGCGAGGTCTGGGGCACGTCTCACCCTCTGCATGCCCCGGCTCGCCTCCACCCTCGACACGTCCTCCGCCGCCTTCCTGGCCAACGCAGAGCACAACCGCGCGCTGGTGGAGCGGTTGCGCACGGAGACGTCGACGGCGGCGCAGGGCGGCCCCGAGGCTTCGCGCACGCGCCACGTCGGCCGCGGCAAGCTCCTCCCCCGCGACCGGGTGGAGCGACTGTTGGACCCCGGCTCGCCGTTCCTCGAGCTGAACCCGCTCGCCGCCCACGGCCTGCACGGCGGCGAGGCGCCGGGGGCGGGGGTGATCACGGGCGTGGGCCGCGTGTCGGGCCGCGAGATCGTGATCGTCTGCAACGACCCCACGGTGAAGGGCGGCGCCTACTTCCCCGAGACGGTGAAGAAGCACCTGCGCGCGCAGGAGGTGGCCATGCAGAACCGCCTGCCGTGCGTCTACCTGGTGGACTCCGGCGGCGCCAACCTGCCGCACCAGGCCGAGGTCTTCCCCGACCGCGACCAT
>CAXSHO010000218.1:0-2166 GCA_964237305.1 uncultured Caulobacteraceae bacterium | reverse complement strand
TCCGCGAAGCACCTACAGCTTAGCAGATCAGAGGGTTTTCACACAGCCTCCACCCATTGCCGACTCACGGACGCGCCCAAGAAGCCGACCTTCACCCCCCGAGGTGCGCCTTCAGCCAGTCGGCCACGGTGGCGTGCCACTGGAGTGAGTTGGCGGGCTTCAGCACCCAGTGGTTCTCGTCGGGGAAGGTGAGGAGCTTGGACTCCACGCCCTTGGACTGCGCGGCGGTGAAGGCGGCGATCCCCTGCTCGACGGGGATGCGGTAGTCGCGGGCCGAGTGGATCACGAGGATCGGCTTGGTCCAGTCCTTCACGTGGTCCACGGGGTTGAAGCGGGCGTAGGCCGCGGGGTCCTGCCAGGGCATGTGGTCGGGCCCGCCGTGCTCCCAGGTGGAGAACCACAGCTCCTCGGTGGAATAGCCCATGGTGCGGTCGTCGAAGACGCCGTCGTGGTCCACCAGGCACCTCCACGGCGCGTTCCAAACGCCCGCGATCCAGTAGGTCATGAAGCCGCCGTAGGAGGCGCCGAGCGCGCAGGCGTTGGAGCCGTCCACGAACGGGAACTTGGCCTGTGCCGCCGCCCAGCCCTTCTGCAGGTCCTCCAGCGGGCGGTCGCCCCAGTGGCCGCTGATCGCGTCTGTGAAGCCCTGGCCGTAGCCGGTGGAGCCGTGGAAATCGACCATCACCACCGCGTAGCCGAGGCCAGCGTAGAACTGCGGATTCCAGCGGTAGCTCCAGCTGTCCGCCCACGAGCCCTGCGGGCCGCCGTGGATCAGGAAGGCGGTGGGGTATTTGCGCCCGGCGACGTAGCCCTGCGGCTTCACCACCCAGCCGTGCACCGTGTCGCCGTTCCAGCCGGGGAAGCTGAAGCTCTCGTAGGCCGCCATGTCCACGCCCGCGAGCCTGTCGGCGTCGAAGCGGCTGAGCTGCGTCGCCGCCCCGCCCTTGGCCGACGTGCGGTAGAGCTGCGCGGGCGAGGCCATGCTGTCGCGCAGGAAGACGAGGTCGTCGCCCGCCAGGTCGAACTCGGTGACGTGGCCGCCGGTGGTCAGCGGGGTGGCGCGGCCGGTGGCGGCGTCCATGGCGTAGAGGCGCTCGGTCTGCACGTCGCCCGCGGTGAGGTACAGGGTGCGCCCGTCCGCCGACCAGCGGAGCGTCTCCGCCGAGCGGTCCCACGCCCCGTCGATCTCGCGCGTCGCGCCCGTGCGCAGGTCCATGACCATCACGCCGAACCGGTCGGCCTCGAACCCTGGGCGCTTCATGGCGCGGTAGGCGAGCTTGGTCCCGTCCGGCGAGACCACCGGGCCGGCGTCCCAGGCCGAGTTGGCGGCGGTGAGGTTCTTCGGTGCGGCCGAGCCGTCCGTCGGCGCGGCGAAGATGTCGAAGTTGGTGGACCAGGGCTCCGTGCGCCCCGCCACGCGCGCGGAGAAGTAGACGGTGCGGCCGTCGGGGCTCAGCGCGTAGTCCGCCTCGTCGCCGAACGGCTTGGAGGGGACGTCGCCGTCGAACCCGGGCGTGAGCGGCGTGGCGCGGGCGCCGCCGTTCGCCGGGTCCACCGCGTAGAGGTGGTTGCGCGTGCCGTCGGCGTAAGCGTCCCAATGGCGGATGAAGAGCTTGTCATAGACCTGTCCGGTGGCCTTCACCCCCGCCTTGGCGTCAAGCTTCGCCCTGGTGGCCGCCGGGTCCTCCGCGCCGGGGAAGACGGCCATGGAGACGATCAGGCGCGTCCCGTCCGGGGCGAGGCGGAAGCTGTCCACGTCCAGCGGCAGGTCGGTGACCTGCTCGGGCGGTGCGTCGATCCGCCTGTCCATCGTGATCGGCGGCCCGCTCGCGGGAACCGTGCCGACCGCGGTGCTCTCGCCCGAGCCGAGCGTCAGCTTGCGGGTGGTCCCGTGCCAGGGCGCCATGGTGCGCCACACCTGAGACGAGCCCGAGCGGCCGGAGAGGAAGTAGATCCACCGCCGGTCGGTCGACCACTGCGGCGAGGAGCCCGCGCCGGCGCTCTCCAGCTTGGCGGGCTGGGCGCCGGGAGTGAGCAGGTCGAGCCACCACAGGCTCTGCACGCCGCGGTTCTTCTCCAGGTCGGTGGCGCGCAGCGTGAAGGCCAGCGTCTTCCCATCGGGCGAAGCGTGCAGGTCGGAGGCGCGGTCCAGCCCCACGAGATCGG
>CAXSHO010000217.1:1829-2183 GCA_964237305.1 uncultured Caulobacteraceae bacterium | reverse complement strand
CGCAGACCGACTTCGGGAAGAACGGGTGGCGCACCCGGTTCAGCACCACCTGCGCCACCGCCGCCTGGCCGGCGTCGCCCTCGCCGCGGGCCTCGTAGTAGACCGCCTGGCTCAGGCACTGGAGGTCGCGCGGCGCCGCCGCCCGGCCGCGGAGCGCCGGCTCGGGCCGCGTGGCCGCCGGAACGGAGGCGCGGACGGAGGCGCGGAGGGGGGCGGGCCGGCCGGCCGTCTCCGCGTCCGCCGCGGCGCCGTCCGCCCGGTCCGCGGCGAAGCGCGCCACGCCGCCCGCGAGGTAGGCGCCGCCGAGCGCCAGGCCCAGGCAGGCGCCCAACGCCGCCGCGCCGATCACCGCCG
>CAXSHO010000217.1:0-1819 GCA_964237305.1 uncultured Caulobacteraceae bacterium | reverse complement strand
CTCTGGAACGCGGGGGAGAGGGGTCATCGCTGCGGCGCGGGCGCCGGGCGACCCCCGACAGGCGGCGGAGCCTCGGCCGTTCCGCCCTCCTGCGCCCTGCGGCGCCGGGACGCAGGTGGACGGCGACCCGCCGCACGGGCGACAGTGCGCCGGGGGCGGGGAGGCCGGTGCGATGATCCTGGACGGACTGCGGGCGCTCGACCGCCACCAGCGCGCGGCCTTCACCGCGAGCCTCCTGGGCTGGACGCTGGACGCCTTCGACTTCTTCATCCTGGTGTTCGTGGTCAAGGCGATCGCGCAGGACTTCCGCGTGCAGGTGTCGGCCGTCAGCCTGGGCGTGGCGCTGACGCTGATGATGCGGCCCCTGGGCGCGCTGGTGTTCGGCTGGCTGGCCGACCGCTTCGGCCGCCGCCCGGTGCTGATGGCCGACGTGCTCCTGTTCACCGGCTTCGAGCTCGCCTCCGCCTTCGCGCCGAACCTCGCGACGCTCCTGGTGCTGCGCGCAGGGTTCGGCTTCGCCATGGGGGGCGAGTGGGGGATCGGGGCGTCGCTGGCGCTGGAGAGCATACCGGTCAAGAGCCGCGGGATCGTCTCCGGCCTCCTGCAGGAGGGCTACGCGCTCGGCTATCTCCTGGCGGCGCTGGTCAACCTGTTCGTGGACCGGATCGGCTGGCGCGGCATGTTCGTGGTGGGGGCGCTCCCCGCGCTCCTGACGCTCTACATCCGCTCGCAGGTGAAGGAGAGCCCCGCCTTCGAGGCCCTGCGCGAACGCGCCCGGGCCGCGCGGGCGGCGCGCACCCCGCCCGCGCCCCTGCCCGCGCCGGAGCGGGGGAGGGCGGCGGCCGTGCACGGCCTGAGCCTCGCGGCCGCAGGCGTCGCGGCGTCGGCGCCGGCCCTGCTCGCGCCCGCGGCGCCGGTGTCGACGCCGGTGTGGATCACCGCGGGCGCATCGGTCGTGGCGCTGGGCTTCGGCGTGCTGGCGACGACGCGCGCGCTCCCGTGCGTCCCTCCCGGGTCGAGGACGCACCACGTCCAGGCGCTCGCCACCTTCTGGCTGGGGCTCGCCGCCGCCGTGATCGCCGCCCTCGTGCTGGCCTCCACCGCGAAGCCGGTGCGGGAGCTGGGCGGCTCCCCGGCGGTGCTGGCGCAGGTGTTCGCAACGGTGCTGATCGCCTGGTTTTTGGCGCGGGGGCTGGGCGGGATGGCGGCGGCGCTCGGCGGGCGGGCGCTGCGCTCGGCGGAGCCGGAGAGCTTCTCGGGCTCGCTCCTCGCCGCGTGGCCGCGGCTCCTCTACGCCGTCGTGCTGATGACGGCCTTCAACCTGTTCAGCCACGGCACGCAGGACCTCTACCCGACCTTCCTCAAGGTGCAGCACCACCTTCCGCCCGCGCTCGTCACCCTGCTGGCGGTGGTCGCCAACCTGGGCGCGATCCTGGGCGGGCTGACCTTCGGCGCCCTGTCCGAGCGGATCGGCCGGCGGCGGGCGATCGCCACCGCGGCGCTGATCGCCCTGCCGGTGATCCCGCTGTGGGCCTTCTCGGCGACGCCCCTGTGGCTGGGGCTGGGGGCCTTCCTCCTCCAGATCTCGGTGCAGGGGGCGTGGGGCGTCGTGCCGGCGCACCTGAACGAGCTGGCGCCGGACCGGGCGCGCGGGGCCTTCCCGGGGGTCGCCTACCAGCTGGGCAACCTCATCGCGTCAGGCAACGCGGTGGTGCAGGCCGGGATCGCGGAAAGCCGCGGCGACGACTACGGCTACGCCCTGGCGCTGGTGGCGGGGATCGTGGCGATCACGCTGGCGGCGCTGGCCTTCTTCGGGCCG
>CAXSHO010000216.1:0-2222 GCA_964237305.1 uncultured Caulobacteraceae bacterium | reverse complement strand
GTGGTTTCTCGCAGCGTCGTCTCTAACGCGTAAGGGGATAATCACCCCCTCCATTGCTTTTTCCCCTTTTCTTCGCCTATGCTTTCAGCATGGCGCTCACGCGGAGACAAAAGGAAGTGGTCGACTTTATCGCCACGTTTGTCGACGAAAACGGGTACAGTCCGAGCTACGAAGAGATTGCCCACGCGCTCAAGCTGGCATCGCTGGCAACCGTGCATAAGCATATTTCGGCGCTGCAGGCCAAGAATTACCTGAAGCGCACGCACAACCAGAGCCGCTCGGTCGATCTGGCTCCGAAGTATCTGGTGGAGCGGCAGCGGGTCCGCAAGGAGCAATCGCTCGAAGTGCCGCTACTCGGCCGCATCGCCGCGGGCGTGCCGGTGGAATCGGTGGCGGATCGCGCCACGCTCAGTTTCGCCGATTTCCTCGGCCACTCCGATACGTATGCGCTCGAAGTTCGCGGGGATTCCATGATCGACGATCACATTTGCGATCGCGACATGATTCTGGTGGAGCGCACGGCCGAGGCGCGCGACGGGGAGATTGTGGTGGCGCTGGTGGCGGGGAGCGTGGGGGTGGTGCTGGCGGGCCTCGCCCTGTTCGGGCCGGAGCGGAAGGGTGTCGCCTTCGGCGGGGGCGCGGTCAGTAGCTGACGTCCGCGTGCTCGCGGTGGCGGCGGAGCCAGGCGGCGGCGTAGCCGCAGACGGGCAGGATCCTGCGCCCCTCAGCCCTCGCCGCGGCGGCGACGCCCTCCATCAGCCGCCCGGCCGCACCCCCGCCGCGCAGCCGCGGCGGCGCGAAGACGAAGGGCAGGACCAGCCGGCCGGGCTCCCGGCGATACTCCGCGTAGGCGACCTCCCCCTGCTCCTCCAGTTCGAAGCGGTTCGCGGCGGGGTTGTCCACGACGGGCATGGTCCCGCAACGCGCGAGTGCGGCCCTCGGCTCCCGCCCTGGCCGCCCTTCGCCGCCCGCGCTAGATCGGCGGGATGACCGCGCCCTTGCTCCTCGCCGCGACCCTCGCGCTCCAGCCCGCGCCGACGCCGGACGTCCCGCCCCGTCCGGCCGACGTGGCGACGCCGCGGGCGGTGGTGGACGCGACCTACGCCGTGATCTCGGGGCCCGCCGGCCCGCGCGACTGGGCGCGCTTCCGCAGCCTGTTCCTGCCCGGCGCCCGCATGACGGTGACGGGGGGCGGGGCGGACGGGCGCGGGGTGCGCACCCTGTCGCTCGACGACTACCAGGCGCGGGCGGGCGCCATGATGGCGGAGGAGGCGTTCCACGAGCGGGGCGCCCGCAGCGAAGCGCACGTCTGGGCGCACACCGCGGTGATCCGCTCGCTGTACGAGAGCCGCCACGCGCCGGGCGACGCCAAGCCCTTCGCGCGGGGGATCAACACCTTCGTGCTCGCGGGCGACGGCGCGCGCTGGTGGATCGCCTCGCTGTCGTGGGAGGCGGAGACCTCCGCCACGCCGATCCCCGCCACCGAACTCCTCTCGCAGCCGCCCGCCGCGTAAAAAAAGACCGCGCTGCGAAGCGCGGTCTTGAAGGGTCTCGAACAGGGAGAAACGCCCGAAGGCGAGGCCACTCAACACGCTCCCGCCGGCGGACCACCGCGGAAAACACCCGCGGGGGCGACAAACACCGGGCGCCGTCCGCGCAGGCGCAAGGCGCCCGTCCTGGAGGCGCCGGCCAGCTTCCCCGTGAGCTCAAGGACGGCCGCCGCGCGTCGTCCTCGCCAACGCCTCCACCGCGGGCCGGCTTCTTCCCGTGGTGGAGAAGGACTTCAGGCCCGCACCGTCGAGGCGATGAAGCCGCCGCCCAGCACGCGGTCGGGATCATCGGCGGCGTAGAGCACGCAGGCCTGCCCGGGAGAGACGCCCTCCTCCGGCGTGTCGAACGCCACCAGGGCGGCGTCGCCGTCGAGCGCCAGGCGGGCGGGGGCGAGGGGGGCGGAGGAGCGCACGCGCGCCAGCACCGCCGCGCCCTCCGCCGCGGCCGCCTCCAGCGAGGCGGCGTCGCCCAGCCAGTTGGTCTCGCGAAGGCGCAGGGCGCGCGTGAGCAGGGACAGGCGCGGACCCACCACCACGTGGCGGCGCACCGGGTCGAGCGCGGTGACGAACAAGGGTTCGCCCGTCGCCACGCGCAGCCCCCGCCGCTGCCCCACGGTGAAGCGTGTGATCCCTCCGTGGCGCCCGAGCGTGCGGCCGTCCTCGTGCACGATG
>CAXSHO010000215.1:0-2254 GCA_964237305.1 uncultured Caulobacteraceae bacterium | reverse complement strand
CGATCTCGGCCTCTTACCTGGAGCGGCAGGGCAAGCTCACCGACGCCGCCATGGCCGAGGTGATCGGCTACACCCGGGGCGAGTACCTGCACGACCTGATGGCCGGCCGCTCCGAGCCCGGCGCCGTCGACCGCATGGTGGGCAAGGTCACCGCCATGACGGGGCTGGACCCCCTCTTCGTCAAGCGCGCGGGCGGGCGGCTGGAGACGCAGGCGGTGCTGCGCGAGGTGTTCCGCACCCAGGGCAAGCTCGGCAGCCGCTACGACATCAACGTGCAGAGCTTCGACCCCTTCCCCTACGACCCCGACCAGCGGCCGAACGACCCCATCCTCGACTCGATCATCGCGCCCTGCGTCTCGGCCATGGTGGACTTCGTCACCCGCACGGTGGGGTGGCGGATCGAGGCGCGCTACGAGCCCCTGTCGGACTCGGTCAACCGCCTGTGGGACCGCGGGCGCGGCCCGCAGACCGAGAGCGTCACCGACCTGCGCGAGGCGCTGGCCATCGACCCCAAGCTGCGCGTGATGATCGTGCACGGCTGGAACGACCTCAGCTGCCCGTTCATGGCCTCCGTGCTGATCGCCGACCAGACCCCGGTGATGGGCTCCCCCGACCGCTTGCGCGTGAAGATGTACCCGGGCGGCCACATGTTCTACTCGCGCGCCGACAGCGGGGCCTCGCTTCGGCGCGACGTGGCGGCGCTCTACCAGCGCTGACCTCTCCAGTCCTCCCCCGCCTGCGGGGAGGGGGACCGCCCGAAGGGTGGTGGAGGGGGTCACGCGACGCATGACATGTCGCACGACCCCCTCCGTCACGGCCGTTCCGGCCGCGCCACCTTCCCCGAGATCGGGGGAGGACGAAGCCCGCGCGGGTGCTCGAGCCTGACGCCGGAAGCCCCCGCCAGGCAGGTGATCGGGAGATGACCGGGGCGGACCTTCTGCAAGGGGCAAACGCGAAAGGCGCCCCGCACCACGCCGTCCAGGCCGATCGGCGACGGGATCGCCAGCGGCGGGTCCTCGCAATTTCTCCCATCGGCCGAGCACACCGCCGCGGCGCGGTGTCCGGGCGTCCCGCTAATCCGGACGTTGTAGGCGCCGTTGGCGATAGAGATGACCCCGTGTCGTACGTCATAGCAGGGCTCTACGGCGTGTTCGCGGCACTGCGCGTAGGCCGCGGCGTCGGCCGGCGGGATCAGCATGGCCTGCGGCTCCTCACGCCGCCGAGACCTCGACCTGTTCGTGCGGTGTCAGGCCCGTCTCCTCCCGCACATCCTCGGCCAGGGCGTCAAGGAAGGACAGCACCTCGGCCTCATAGTCCACGCCCTCCTTCTCGGCGAAACCCTTGGGCAGTCGGTGCTCCTGAAACGCCTTCAGCACCTCGGGGTGGATGTAGGCCGAGCGGCAGACGGCCGGGGTGTTGCCCAGGAGCCCCGCGGTCGCCTTGACGCACAGCATCATGGCGGCCTTCGCCTCCCGCTCGGTGGCGGGCGGCTCCTGCATGGCCAGCGCCTTGGCGGCCGCGGTGGTGCCGGCCCAGGTGCGGAAGTCCTTGGCGGTGAAGTGCTCGCCGGTGACCTCCTGCAGGTAGGCGTTCACGTCGGCCGACTCGATCGCCTGCCGGTGTCCGTCCGCGTCGTAGTACTGGAACAGGCGCTGGCCCGGCACGTCCTGGCAGGCCTTCACCACGCGGGCGAGCCGGCGGTCCTTCAGCCCCGTCTTGTGCTTGACGCCGCTCTTGCCCTTGAACTCGAACTCCACCTCCGTCCCGTGGAAGTGCACGTGTCGGTCGCGCAGCGTGGTCAGGCCAAAGCTCTTGTTGGCCTTGGCGTATTCGTCGTTGCCCACCCGGATCAGGGTGAGCTCCAGGAGGCGCACCACCGCGGCCGTGACCTTCTCCTTGGGCAGGCCGTGCTTGGCGAGGTCGTGGTCCACCCGCGCGCGCACGGCCGGCAGGGCCCGGCCGAAGGCGGCCATGCGGGCGAACTTGGTCTCGGCGCGCACCTCCGCCCAGCGGGCGTGGTAGCGGTACTGCTTGCGACCCTTCTCGTCGCGGCCGGTGGCCTGGATGTGTCCGTCCTCGTCCGGGCTGATCCACACGTCGGTGTAGGCGGGCGGCACGGCGAGCTTGTCGATCCGCTCCACCACCGCCGCATCCTTGATCGGCTTGCCCTGGAGGTCGCGATAGCCCCAACCCTTGCCCGACTTCCGGCGGGTGAAGCCGGGCTCGGTGTCGTCGGCGTAGGTCAGGCCCGCGG
>CAXSHO010000214.1:1937-2268 GCA_964237305.1 uncultured Caulobacteraceae bacterium | reverse complement strand
CCACCTCCCAGTAGGCGAGCTCCACGCCGTTCACGCGGGCGCGCTTCACGGGCGGCATGGCGGAGTGGAGGAGGTCGGTCACGGCGGGCGACCCTAGCGCGCGCACGCGGCGGCGGGAACGCATCATCGCCGCTCCGCGCTTCGTTGGCGCACAACGGAGCCTTGACGCATGAAGTGGGAAGACGGGCGCGAGAGCTCCAACGTCGATGACGACCGCGGCCAGGGCGACGGTCGTTCCGGCGAGGATGGCGGCCCAGCTTACGGCCGAGTGCGAGGATTCGCGGCTACCGGTGGCGTCACCGGGGGCCACGAGCGGGGCCAATGCCATCGT
>CAXSHO010000214.1:0-1927 GCA_964237305.1 uncultured Caulobacteraceae bacterium | reverse complement strand
GAGGCGGCTATGGATTCGGCGGGGGCGGAGGGGGCGGCGGGCTCGGCCTGCTGCTGGGCCTCCTGCCGCTCCTCGGCCGCGGCGGGATGGGCGGAGTCGCGGTGCTGGTGGTGATCGGCCTGTTCGTGTTCGGCGGCCCGCTGCTGCGCGGCGGCGGAGCCTCGGCCCCTCCCCGCCCGACGTCGGGCTACCAGGGCCCGGCGGCGGAGGGCGCGCGGAGCGGAACGGCCGACCCGCAGTCGCAGGACCTGCGCTTCGTGAAGGTGATCGCCGGCTATACGGAGGACACCTGGGGCGAGATCTTCCAGGAGCAGGGCCGCACCTACGCCCCGCCGCGCTTCACCATCTACACCGGCGGCCACCGCACCGCCTGCGGCCAGGGCTCGGCGGAGATGGGACCCTTCTACTGCCCCGGCGACCGGCGCGTGTACCTGGACCTCAGCTTCTTCCAGGAGCTCTCCGGCCGCTTCGGCGCGCCCGGCCGCTTCGCCGAGGCCTATGTCGTGGCGCACGAGGTGGGCCACCACGTGCAGAACCTCCTGGGGACCATGGACCGGCGGGAGGGTTCCGGCTCGCGCAACGAGCGCAGCGTGCGCACCGAGCTGCAGGCCGACTGCTACGCCGGCGTCTGGGCCAACCGCACCAACCGCGACCACCAGATCCTGCAGCCCGGCGACCTCGAACAGGGCTTGAAGGCCGCCACCGCCGTGGGCGACGACACCCTGCAGCGCCAGAGCCGGGGCGTGGTCTCGCCCGACAGCTTCACCCACGGCTCCTCGGCCCAGCGCGTGCGCTGGCTCCGGACGGGCTACGACAGCGGCGACATGGCGCGGTGCGACACCTTCAGCCCCGGCTACGCCGAACTGTAGGGATCGCCGACGCCCGCGACCCGGTCAGTCGCCGGTGAAGGTCCGCTCCACCAGGGCGCGCAGGGTCATCTCCTTGCCGTCCAGGTCGGCGTGGATGCGGCCTGCGATCTCGCGCACGCCGGCGGGGAAGGCCTCGCCGCCCTCGGCGACCTCCCTCGCCAGGGCGGCAGTCTCCGTGAGCTTGCGCTCCAGCGCCTCGGCCTGTTCGCGCGCGAGCATCCGCGCCTCGCGCTGGAGGCGCTTGACGCGGTCGGCGGTGGATTCGGGTCCTCGTCCCAGGTCGTAGACCTCCGCGGTGGGCGCGACGCTCAGGTGGGGCGTCTTGCGATCCTGGTTCATGGTGTGTGCGACTCGGCGACAGCGAACGTCACCAGAACAATGGGGGTTCGCCGCCGCCGTTCAACGCGCAAATCACGCCGGGGGCCGCCGCGCCTATCAACTTCGCTGCATGCGGCGAAAAGGACACACGGCGGCGGCGGCGCGGCGGCGGCGTCAGCCCCGCAGCGCGTCCGGCACCACGCCGCCGTTCTCCGCCAGCTTGGCCCACACCGCCTTGGAGAGCGCGATGTTCTGCTCGGCCGAGCCGTCCGCCCCGGCGTGCACCCCCAGCTCCTGGCCGAGGTCCTTGCGCGCGGACAGGCTGGAGTCGAGGTCGAGGAGCTTCAGGAGGTCCACGATCGACGTGCGCCAGTTGCCGCCCCCGCCCTTCACCTCCGCCATCTCCGTCAGCACCGCCTCCACGTCCACCGGCTGCGCGGGCGCCGGAGCCGCGGCGGGCGCCGGAGCGGCGGCCGGGGCGGCCGCGGGCTGGGCGGCGGCGGCGGGCGCAGGCGCCGCCCCGCCGTGGTGGAAGATCTTGTTCACGATGGATCCGAACAGGCTCACGGCGATCTCCCAGACGACGGACGCCACCCCAACGCGCCACGCGCCCCCCGGCTCCGCTCAAGCCTCCCGCCGCACCAGCCGATATCGCCCGCCCCCCAGGAACGCGACCAGCCGCGCATCCCGCAGCACCTGCAGCCGCCGCCTGATCTTCGGCCTGACGTGGCTGTTCCCCG
>CAXSHO010000213.1:0-2344 GCA_964237305.1 uncultured Caulobacteraceae bacterium | reverse complement strand
CAGAAGCCGTAGCGCACGTCGCCTCCGCCAGGGCGGGAACCGCCGCGGAGAGCCTTAGCCAGGGCTCTCCGCGGTGGCAACGCGCAGGAAGGTCAGGCGTCCTCGTCGACGTCGTCCATGTCGTCGTCGTCGTCGTCGTCTTCGTCCAGGAGTTCGCCCGCAGGCTCGGCGGGCGTGGCGGCGGCGTCGTCCAAGTCCATCTCGGGGGTGACGGCGTCGGACTCGTGCTCGTCGCGGGTCGGGTCGATGTCGCTCATGAGAGGTCTCCTCGGTCGGGGAGCTGCAGACTGGCGCCGCGACGCAGGCTTGCGAGTGAAACTTGCACGAACCTTCTGAGACGGGCTCAGGACCGCGAGATCAATTGTTGGAGGAAGTCGACCAGCGGCTCGTGCGGGTCATAGCCCAGCACCTCCAGCGGGTTCGCCACGAAGTTGGACAGGGCGTTGATGTCGTAGAAGCGTGCGGCGCCGTCGCGGTCGTCGATCATGTACTCGACGCCGCCGACGTCCAGGTGCGCGGCCTGCGCCACGCGCTCCACCGCACTGATCGTGGCGGCGTCCGGCTTGAACGCGGTGATGGTGATGGCGGGCGCGCCGGAGGCGGCGCGGTCCGCCGCGCAGACATCGGCGGGGCAGAGGTCGAAGGTCGAGCCGGCGCCGTCGAGCGCGATGGCGTAGAGGAAGCGGGCGTTCAGTGTCTCGCACCGCACCACGCGGCCGTCGCGGGCGGGCACGTACTCCTGCACGAGCGCCACGCCGTCCACGCCCACGGGCGTCGTCCCGTCCTCCGCCCACATGCGCAGCTCGTCCAGGCTGTCGTAGCGCACGATGCCCGCGCCCGAGCCGCCCACGTTGGCCTTCACCATCAGCGGAAAACGCAGGCCCTCGGCGGCCGCGACGAGGTCGGCGCGGCGGTGGACCACCCGGGTGGCGGGGATCGCCAGGCCCAGCGCGGAGAACAGGCTGAGCTGGCGGGCCTTGTTGCTGTCCACCGCCAGGGCGTCCGAGCCGTTGATCACACGCGCGCCCGCCGCCTCCCAGTGGGCCAGGGCGGCGTGGCTGTAGAAGATGGCGTGCTCGTCCTGACGCAGGAAGGAGCTCATCGCCAGCCGGTTGAACACCACCGGCGCGGGCGCCGCGCGGTCCGCCGGATCGAACCGGTGGCCGGCGACGCCCACCCGGGCGTAGCGGATCCCCCGCCTGTCGAGCACGCGGAACAGGGGCTCGAACCATTGCGGGTGTTCGTAGAAAACCGCGAGGTCGGTCATGGGGGTGTCGACAGGCTCGGCGTGGTCGGGGTCGTGTCGGATCGGCGAGTTCGGCTCGCGCTCGCCCGGGAGAGGGCGCGCTTCGGCTCAGGGCTTCTGCGAGCCCGCGCCCATCTCCTCGGCGAGGGAGGTGGCGCCCGCGTCGTCGGCGGCGATGCCGGGTAGGTCGTCGTCGGCCGGATGCGTGCGACGCGTCGCTTCGAAGGCGGCGGCGAGGCTGTCGGTGGAGCCCGGGCCCGCGGGCGTCGGCGTGTCGGGGGCGGCGTCGGCGGGCGGAAGCGGGGTGGGGGTCGAGGTCTGGTCGGGCATGGGCGGTCTCCGCGGCGGGGTCGGGGGAACAGCGGGCGAGGACGGCTTAGCGTTCCCCGCTGCCCGCGCCCGGAGCCGCACCTCCCTGCGGTAGGCCTTGAGGCGGTCGTTCATGTCCGAGCACAGGTCGTCGGCCTGGCCGTAGAGGCGGCCGTTGCACGCCTGGCCGTAGGCGCGCTCCAGCTCGGCCAGGGTGGCGTCGGGAGCAGACTGGAGCGCCAGGGCTGCGAGGGCTGCGAGGGCGGGGAGCATCGGCGGTCCTTGCGCCCGGCGGTCGGGAGGTGCGGTTTCGCAAGCCCCGTCGGTGCTGTATAGCCGCCACCTCATCCGCTCCTTCCGTCGCGCCGTTCCTTCCGGGCCGTGCGAGGCGGCCGCTCCGGGGCCCGACCTTTGCCGACATCGACGAGTCCGCCCGTATCGGGCCCTCATGTGCGCGACGAGACCGCGCTCCTGCTGTTCTCCGGCGGGCAGGACAGCGCCACCTGCCTCGCCTGGGCGCTCGACCGCTACGCGCGAGTGGAGACGGTCGGCTTCGATTATGGGCAGCGCCACCATGTGGAGATGCAGGCGCGGCTCACCGTGCGCGCCGCCCTCGCCGACCGGTTCCCGGCGTGGGCGCCTCGGCTGGGCGACGACCACGTGCTCGACCTCGCGAGCTTCGGCCGGGTGGCCGAGAGCGCGCTCACCGCCGACCGCGCCATCGAGGCCACCGAGCGCGGCCTGCCCTCCACCTTCGTGCCGGGGAGGAACCTCGCCTTCTTGGTCTAC
>CAXSHO010000212.1:0-2362 GCA_964237305.1 uncultured Caulobacteraceae bacterium | reverse complement strand
CGCTGGCGCGGGTGGTGGCGGTGGGGCCGACGCTCCTGCGCCTGATCGGTGCGGGGGAGGTGTCCCGGCGGCAGGCGCCGGTGGTGGTGTGGGGCGGGCTGCGCGGCGGCATCTCGGTGGCGCTGGCCCTGTCGATCCCCGTCTCGCCCTACAAGCCGCTGATCCTCGCCTGCACCTGCGCCGTCGTCATCTTCTCCGTCCTGGTCCAGGGGGCGACCTTCCCCAGGCTGGCGGGGTGGGCCGCCGCGGACCCGGAGGGCGCGGACCCCGCCGACGACCCGGCCGGCCAGGGCGCGTCCGCCGGCCCCGGGCGGTGACGCCGCCGGGAGGCCGTCACGCCCGCTGGAGCGGCGAGCGGGCGGCGCCCCGCCGCGGCTTGACGACCCAGGTGGCCACCGTGCTCGCCTGGTAGGGCTTCACGTCCACGGGGGTGCGGATCATCTCGGCGGTGGCCCCGTCGTGGCGCAGGGTGAGGCGCACATAGCCCTTGGCGAGCTGGTCGCAGAAGGCGATCTCCTTGTTCTGCGCGCTGAACACGGCCCCCAGCTGGAACCCCGCCTGGTCGCCGATGGAGGGGCTGGTCACCGAGCTCACCCCGAACTCCACCGCCAGCGGCCTGGTCGCCCCCGCGTCCATCAGCTGGTTGGCCCAGAAGGCGTGGCTGTCGCCGGAGAGCACGATCACCTGCCCGGCCGGCAGCCCGTCCACGATGGCGTCGAAGCGGGCGCGGGCGGCGGGGTAGCCGTCCCACCCGTCCAGGTCGAAGGGCTGGTCGAAGCTCCAGGCGTGCAGGAGCGCCTCCGCGCGCCGGCGCACCGCCTCCGGCTGCGCCGCCAGCATGGCCGCCAGACGCTGGCGGCCGACGAACTTGGCGATGTCGGGCGCGCGCGCCCGGGCCATCACCACCTGGTTGCCCACCACCTGCCAAGGCTTGCCCGATCTGGCGGAGGCGTGGAGCGTCCGGTCGAGCCAGGCCTCCTGCTCGGCGCCCAGCATCTGGCGGCCGGGGTCGGCGACGAAGGCCTCGATGGCGGCGGTGTCCGGGCCCATGGCGTAGGGCTTGGGCAGGTGCTCGCCGGCCGCCGCCCTCGCGGTCAGCCGCGCGGCCTGCGCCGGATCGGCCACGCGCGCCGGGTGGTCGGCGTCGGTCATGTCGTAGGGGATGAACGCGATGTCGCCCGCGCGCTCGTACTCCAGCTGGTAGGAACGGGCGGTGAGCCGGCTCTCCAGCATGGTCAGGCTGAGGAGGTCGCCGAAGTCGAACGAACGGTTGATCGCCTCGAACGCCCGGCCGGGGACGGGGTCGCGGATCGGCATCCACTCGTACCAGGCGCGAAGCGCGGCGGCCTTGCGGTCGTCGAAGGCGCCCTCCGTCTTCTCGTGGTGGTTCTCCGCCCCGCCGCGCCACGTGTCGTTGGCCACCTCGTGGTCGTCCCACACGCAGATCCAGGGCGCGCGGGCGTGGGCGGCCTGCAGGTCGGGGTCGCGGCGGTACTGGGCGTAGCGCGTGCGGTAGTCGGCGAGCGTGACGATGTCGTGCGCCGGCTCCGGGATGCGGCCGAGCTTCACGCCCGTCGCCATGCCGTAGTCGCCCGGCTGCGCGCCGTACTCGTAGATGTAGTCGCCGAGCTCCACCACCGCGTCCAGCCGCTCGCTCCGGGCGATGTGGTCGTAGGCGTTGAAGTGGCCCGCGGGGTAGAGGGCGCAGGTCACGAAGGCGAGCACCACTTCGTCCACATGCGCCGCCGGCAGGGTGCGCGTGCGGCCGACGGGCGAGACCGTCGTCCCCTCGTGGAAGCGGTACCAGTAGTCGGTGGCGGGCTTCAGGCGGGCGACGTCCACCTTGACGGTGTGATCGCCCCCGGGGGCGGCGACGGCGCGGCCGCCGGCGACGCGGCGGGCGAACTGCGGGTCGGCCGCCACCTCCCACGTCAGGTCCACGGGCGCGGCGGCGTCGGCGGGGGTCGCGCGGGTCCAGATCACCACCCGGTCGTGCAGGGGGTCGCCGCTGGCCACCCCGTGCGCGAAGGCGACCGACGGGCCGGCGGCCTGCGCGGGCGTCGCCCCCGCCCCCAGCGCGAGGAGGGACAGCACCCGCCTGCGGTTGACCTTCATGTCGGCGGACCCCCGGATCGGACGCGCATAGCCCATGATTGTGACAACACCGCCTGCGGGCGTCCATGGACGGGGCGGCGCTCGCCCCCGCCCGCCCGCGGTGCTAGCGCGCAGGCATGCGCCCTCCCCGTCCCGCCGCGCGCCGGGCCGCGACCGCCGCCCTGGCGGGCGTGGCGGTCCTGCTGACGCTGTCCGTCGTCCTGAAGCTCACCGTCGAGGCGGGCGGGCCGCTGTGGCTGGACGAGGG
>CAXSHO010000211.1:0-2377 GCA_964237305.1 uncultured Caulobacteraceae bacterium | reverse complement strand
CTGGTGGTTGAGCAACGGGCGGATGCCGGCGTCGTAGCTGGCGGTGAAGGTCGGCCCCATGACTATGGCGGTGAGGAACAGCGCCAGGCTCACGATCACGGCGTTGGGCGGGCTCTGCTGCAGCCCGAGCGCGGTGCGCAGGAGCGAGAGCACCACCACGATCCGCACGAACGAGGTGGTCATCATCACGATGGAGGGCGCGAGGCTCAGCACGGTGAGCAGGCCGACGAGCTGCACCACGCGGTCGGTGAGCCCGCCTCCGGTGCCGAGGTCGATGTTCAGCGCCTGCGCCAGGGCCACGGTGGGCGACAGCATCACCGCCACGGTGGCCGCCACCGACAGCCAGGCGGCGCGGCGCCAATCCGGTCCGCTCATCCCCGCGAAGGCGGGGACTTCGACCGTGGACCCGGTCGGGCGTGTGTCGACGACTGCGGCGGCCCCAGGTGACCGCCCCCGCGGGGATGAGCGGAAGGGGAGGGTCATCGTCCACCCCCGTCGAGGTCGAGCACCCGGCCCTCGCCGAGCAGCAGCAGCCGCTCCTGCGCATCCACCTGCACGAGCACCAGGCGGCGGCTCGGATCGAGCGTCAGCGTCTCCAGCACGCGCAGGCGCCGCTCCTCCGGCCGCTTGATCTGCAGGAGGCCCGCAGGACCCCATCGCCGGGCGGCGTAGGCGGCCAGCCCCACGAGCCCCAGCGTGACCACCAGGCCGAAGATCGCGCGCAAGAGGGAGACAAGGTCCATCGGGATCAGGTACGCGGCCGGTGGAGGCGGGAAGGGCACAGTGGGCGGAGTCGCCGCCCGCGCCCACCGATGCGCGGGCGCGGCCTAACGCCCCGTTAACCACGCACCCGGCAAGTTCGGCCCAGCTTCCGCGAAGGCCGATCCCATGTCGCTCGACGCCGTCCCGCTCTTCGCCATGCTCAAGTCCAAGATGGGCTATGAGACCGAGCGGCAGCGCGTGCTGTCGGAGAACGTCGCCAACTCCGACACGCCGGGCTTCGCGCCGCGCGACCTGAAGGGCTTCAGCTTCGCCGGCGCCCTGCAGGCGGCGGCGGGGGCGGTGACCCCCCAGCGCACCAACCCCATGCACATGGCCGGCCGCAGGGCCTCCGCGGCGGGCGCGCCCAAGGCGGTGACGACGCCTGACGCCGAGGCGCGGCTCGACGGCAACCAGGTCGTGCTGGAGGAGCAGATGATGAAGATGAGCGACAGCCGCGCCAGCTACGACGCCGCCGTCAGCCTCTACCAGCAGTCCCTCGCCATGCTGCGCACCGCCGCCCGCGCGCCGGGTCGGTGAGGGCTTAGGCGATGGTGGACGGACCCCGACCGGCCGACCGCGCCATGGCGGTGGCGGCCTCCGCGCTCTCCGCCCAGCAGCGGCGCATGCGCGTGATCGCCGAGAACATCGCCAACGCCGACACCACCTCAACCACCGGCGGGGGCGACCCCTATCGCCGCCAGACCGCGGTGTTCCAACCGGCGACGGTGGACGGCGGGGGTATGGGCGTGCGCGTGGCCACGGTGCGCAGCGACCCGGGCGCGTTCAAGACCGAGTACAACCCCGGCCACCCCGCGGCGGACGCCAAGGGCTACGTCCGCATGCCCAACGTGGACTCCCTGGTGGAGGCGATGGACATGCGCGAGGCGCAGCGGGCCTACGAGGCCAACCTCAGCGTGATCGAGACCGCGCGCTCCATGCAGTCGCGCACGCTCGACATCCTCAAGAAGTGAGCCCCGCGCCGTGAACCCGCTCCTGGCCGCCCGCGCCTACGCCTCCGTCCAGGGGACGCCGGCGTCCTCCTCGCCGCTCAAGGGCGCGGGTGCGGGGGCGGACGGGCCCGACTTCGGCGAGGTGCTCAGCCGCACGATGGGCGACATGGTCTCGACGTCGCGCAAGGCCGAGGGCGCCATGGCCGCGCATACCGCCGGCAAGGGCGAACTGGTGGACGTGGTCACCGCGGTGGCCTCCGCCCAGTCGAGCCTGGAGACGGTGATGGCCGTGCGCGACCAGGTGATCAGCGCCTACCAGGAGATCATGCGCATGCCGATCTGATCGGCGCGGCCGCCGCCAAGAAGCGCCGCCCGACGACCTCCGCCTACTCGCCGAAGCCGACGAACACGGCGGCCTCCTCCACCGTCTTCCGCTCGGACACGACGGCGTTGGCGGGGAAGTCCTCGTCCGGCCAGCCCAGGGCGACGCTCTTCATGATCACCTGATCGTCGGCGATCCCGGCGTGCTGGCGCACCACCGGCGACTGCATGATCCCCTGGCTGTTGATCACCGCCCCCAGCCCGCGAGACCAGGCGGCGTTGACGAGGGCGGTCGTGACGGCGCCGCAGTCGAACGGCGTGTCGTCGCTGCCGGCGAGATGGCG
>CAXSHO010000210.1:0-2650 GCA_964237305.1 uncultured Caulobacteraceae bacterium | reverse complement strand
CGGATGTTGGGCAGCGTCACGCGCAGGAAGGTGCGCCACGGCGAAGCGCCCAGCGTGGCGGCGGCCAGCTCCTCGTCCGACCCCTGCGCCTGCATCAAGGGGATCAGCTCGCGCGCCACGAATGGCAGGGTGACGAACACGGTGGCCAGCACCAGCCCCGGCAGGGCGAAGACGATCTTGACGTCATGGTCGCGCAGCCACGGCCCCACCCACCCGCTCGCCCCGAACAGCAGCACCCAGACCAGCCCCGCGATCACGGGCGAGACGGAGAACGGCAGGTCGATCAGGGTCAGCAGGAGGCCCTTGCCGCGAAACTCGAACTTGGTCACGGCCCAGGCGGCGGCGAGGCCGAAGGCGGTGTTCAGCGGCACGGCGATGGCGGCCACCAGGAGCGTCAACTTGATCGCGCTCACCGCATCGGGCTCGCGCAAGGCGGCCAGGGCGGGGCCCGTCCCGTGCTTCAGCGCCTCGGAGAACACCATCGCCAGCGGCAGGACGATCACGCCCGCGAGCCACGCCGCCGCCAGCCCCACGAGCCCCAGGCCGCCCGGACCCGGCGCCCGCCGTGGCGCCGGGGCGGACGCTCCCCCGGTCCCCTGCCCCGAGCGCGCCGCCCGCAGCTGCACGAGGTTGATCACCAGGAGGGCGGCGAAGGCGGCCAGCAGCATGGCGAGCCCCACCGCCGCCGCCCCGGCGTAGTCGAACTGCTCCAGCTTGCTCACGATCACCAGGGGCGCGATCTCGCTCCTGAACGGCATGTTGCCCGCGATGAAGATCACCGAACCGTACTCGCCCACCGCCCGGGCGAAGGCGAGCGCGAAGCCCGAGATCAGCGCGGGCGCGAGCGCGGGCGCCACCACCCGCACCGCCCGGCGCCACGGCCCGGCGCCCAGGGTGAGCGCCGCCTCCTCCACCTCGCGGTCGAAGTCCTCCAGCACCGGCTGCACCGAGCGCACGACGAACGGCAGGCCCACGAACATCATGGCCACCCACACCCCCAGCGGCGTGTAGGCGACCTTCACGCCCAGCGGCGCGAGGAGGCCGCCGATCCACCCGTTGGGCGCATACACCGCCGAGAGCGCGATGCCGGCCACGGAGGTCGGCAGCGCGAACGGCAGGTCCACCAGCATGTCCAGCACCCGCCGGCCCGGGAAGTCGTAGCGCGCCAGCACCCAGGCCAGGAGCCCGCCCGCGAACAGGTTGGCCACGCCCGCGGCCGCCGCCGCGCCGAAGCTGAGGCGCAGCGCGGCGACCACGCGTGGATCGCTCACCTTGCGCCAGACCTCGGCGAGGCCATCCTCCCACGGCCGCAGCGCCAGCGCCGCCAGCGGGATCAGCACGAGCAGACCCGCATAGACGAGCGTGAGGCCGAGCGCAGGGGCGAACCCGCCCAGGGCGCTCCCCCGCCTGCGGGGGGCCGGGCGGCCCACCAGCCGCCCGGCGACCGCCGCCTGGCTCACTTGGGCCGGTAGATGCGGTCGAACACGCCGCCGTCGGCGAAGTGCGCGGCCTGCGCCTTGGCCCAGCCGCCGAAGGTGTCCTCCACGCTGAACTGCCGGATGGCCGGGAACCGCTTGGCGTACTTGGCGGCGGCGGCGCGGTCGATCGGGCGGTAGAAGTTGGCGCCGATGATGTCCTGCGCGACCGGCGTGTAGAGGAACCGGAGGTAGGCCTCGGCCGCCGCCCGCGTCTTGCGCTTGTCCACCACGCGGTCGACCACCGCCACCGGGGGCTCGCAGCGGATGGAGACGTCCGGCGACACGATCTCGAAGCCGGCCCCGAACTCGGCGAGCGCGAGATGCGCCTCGTTCTCCCAGGACAGCAGGACGTCGCCCAGGCCCCGCTGCGCGAAGCTCACCGTCGCTCCCCGCGCACCGCTGTCGAGCACGGGCACGTTCCGGTAGAGGGCCTGCACGTACGCCTCGCCCTTGGCCGGCGAGCCGCCCGGGGCGCGCTGCGCCTGGCCGAAGGCGGCGAGGTAGGCCCAGCGCGCCCCGCCGGAGGTCTTGGGGCTGGCGGTGATCACGCTCACGCCCGGCTTCACCAGGTCGCCCCAGCCGCGGATCGCCTTGGGATTGCCCTTGCGCACCAGGAAAACGATCGTCGACAGGTAGGGGGTGGAGGCGTTGGGCAGCCGCTTGCGCCAGTCCGGCGGCAGGAGCTTGGCCTTCGCGGCGATCTCGTCGATGTCGTACTGCAGCGCCAGGGTGACCACGTCGGCCTCGAGCCCGTCGATCACCGCACGCGCCTGCTTGCCCGACCCCCCGTGGCTCTGGTCGATCTGCACGCGCTGGCCGCCGTGCGAGCGCGCCCAGTCGGCGGAGAAGGCCGCGTTGATCGCCTTGTACAACTCGCGCGTGGGATCGTAGCTGACGTTGAGGAGCTTGACGGGCGGCGGCTCGGCCGCCGCGCGCGTGGCGAAGAGGCCGGCGGCGCCCACGCCCATCAGGGCGACGCGCCGGCGCGTCGGGGCTGGTCGGGTCACGGCGGCGTCCTCATGGGCGAGGGCCGGACAGTGACGAGCCGTCCCCGGGTCCGCAACCGTCCGCTTCGGCCGCACGCCCGAGAAAAACTGCAAGCCGCCGCGCCGCGGGCCGAGGTTCAGGCGCCGGCCGGCAGGTCGCGGAAGGGCAGGTCCTTGTCCAGCCGT
>CAXSHO010000209.1:2317-2651 GCA_964237305.1 uncultured Caulobacteraceae bacterium | reverse complement strand
AGGGCGGCGTCGGCGGGCTCGTAGTAGAGGTCGCCCCGGCCCACCCCGTAGGCCAGCGGCACGCCGGGCACCCCCGCCTGGGCGCGCACCGCGTGGTAGCCCGCCTCCAGGTAGCGGCTGACGGCGTCGCACGCTTCCGCGACGTCCGCCCCGTTGGCGTGGCCGTAGACCATCACCCCGTCGCGGCTCTTGCCGCCCAGGAGGTCGTAGACCGGGGCGCCCAGCGCCTTGCCCTTGATGTCCCACAGCGCCACGTCCACCGCCGCGATGGCGCGCATGGTCACGGGTCCCCGCCGCCAGTAGGCCCCCCGGTAGAGGAACTGCCAGACGTCCT
>CAXSHO010000209.1:0-2289 GCA_964237305.1 uncultured Caulobacteraceae bacterium | reverse complement strand
CGATGCGGCGGGCGTCGCGGCCGATCAGGCACGGGATCACGTGGTCCTCCAGGTAGGAGACCACCGCCTTCTCCCGCCCGTTCAGGGTGGCGTCGCCGATGCCGTAGACGCCGGCGTCCGTCTCGATCTTCAGCGTGACGAAGTTGCGCCCGGGGGAGGTGACGATCACCCGCGCGCCCGTGATCCTCATGGACGACGACACTGGAACTCCCCCTCGGCCATGGGCCGGGCCCGATGCTTCTCGCGCCCGAGGCTAAGGCGCCCACGTGCGGCTTGTCCAGATTGGCTAGGCCAGATACGCCATGGAAGGGCTCTGCGACAAGCGGGCGGGAGGGTGCGATGACGAAGCCGGCGTCGGGAGTGACCCGCCGAGGTGCGCTGGGCGCCCTGGGCGTGACCGCGGCGGCCATGACGGAGGCTGCGCCCGCCGTCGCCGCGCCTCCCGCTCCGGACGCGCCCGTCACGCTCCTGTACCCGCACGAGAGCGCCACCCGAACCACGCGCGACCTGTCCGGCCTGTGGCGCTTCAAGCTGGACGCGCGGGACGAGGGCGTGCGCGCCCGCTGGTTCGAGGGCTTGGCCGCCGACGCCCGACGCATCCCCGTGCCGTGCAGCTGGAACGACCTGTTCGACGACGCGGCCGAGCACTTCGGCCCCGCCTGGTACGAGACGGAGGTCTGGCTCGCGCCGCAGCGCCCGGACCGGCGGGTGCTGCTGCGCTTCGGCTCGGCCATGTATCGCGCGAATGCGTGGCTGAACGGGCGACCGATCGGCGGGCACGAGGGCGGCCACCTGCCCTTCGCCTTCGACGTCACGGGCCTCGTTGAGGCGGGGCGGCCCAACCGGCTGGTGGTGCGGGTGGAGAACGAATTGCGGCTCGACCGCGTGCCCGCCAGCCCCGACGCCAAAGCCTTCCACTTTAACCAGGAGGACTATCCGCAGACCTCCTACGACTTCTTCCCCTACGCCGGGCTGCATCGGCAGGTGTGGCTGCAGACGCTGCCGGCCGTGCACCTGCGCGACCTGACGGTGACCACCGCCGCTTTGTCGCCCGCCTCCGCCACCGTGCGGATCAAGCTCGAGGTCTCCGGCGGCTGGTCGGGCCCGGTGGAGCTGAGTCTCGCAGGCGCAGGCGCACCGGTGACCGCGCGGGCGACGGTGGGGGGCGGGCGCGGTGAGGCGGAGCTCACCCTGCCCCGCCCACGCGCCTGGAGCCCGGACGACCCCTTCCTGCACCGGCTCACCGTCTCGGTGGGCGGGGCGGCGCGGCCGCTGGACGTCTACGCCATGGATGTGGGCCTGCGCACGGTGGCGGTGCGCGGGAGCGAGATCCTGCTCAACGGCGAGCCGGTGTTCCTGAAGGGCTTCGGCAAGCACGAGGACTTCGCCGTCCATGGCAAGGGGCTGGACCTGCCGGTGCTGGTCCGCGACTTCGAACTGTTGAAGTGGCTCGGCGCCAACAGCTTCCGGACTTCGCACTATCCTTATGCGGAGGAGGCCATGCAGCTGGCCGACGCCTACGGCTTCATGGTGATCGCGGAGGGGCCGGGCGTCTCCTTCGTGTTCGGCGACGCCCCCGCGGTGGTGCAGGCGCGCGCCGTCCAGCTGGAGCGGGCGCTGGGCGAGCTGGTGCGACGCGACAAGAACCACGCCTGCGTGGTGCTGTGGTCCGTGGCCAACGAGCCGATTCCCAAGCCCTTCCACACCAACGACGCGCCCCCCGCGGGCGCGGTGGAGGCGGGCGCGGCGGTGTTCAAGCGCCTCTTCGCCTCCGTGCGCGCGGCGGACCCCACGCGGCCGGTGGCGCTCGTCAGCGTGCAGGGCGGGCCGGCGGAGTGGGTGGGGCAGGGCGATGTGATCTGCACCAACAGCTATGACGGCTGGTACGCTGTCTCCGGCCGGCTGGACGACGCGGCCGCGGCCCTGGAGCGCGAGGTGACGGCGTTGCGCGCCCGTCATGGCGACAAGCCCATCGTCTTCACCGAGTTCGGCGCCGACGCCCTGGCCGGCACCCACGCCCAGCCGCCGGAGATGTGGAGCGAGGACTACCAGGCCGACCTCATCGAGCTGTACTGGCGCACCCTGCGCCGCCATCCCTACGTGGTCGGGGCCCACCCGTGGGCGTTCGCCGACTTCAAGGCGGTGCAGAGCGTGATGCGGGTGCAGGGCCTGAACCAGAAGGGGGTCTTCACCCGCGACCGCCGCCCCAAACTCGCCGCCCACCGCCTCCGCGCGCTGTGGCGAGCGTGAGGCCCGTCCTGGTCAGGCGGGTGCGATGACATAGGCCTG
>CAXSHO010000208.1:1345-2671 GCA_964237305.1 uncultured Caulobacteraceae bacterium | reverse complement strand
CGGCGACGGCGGGCCGCACGTCGGCCTTCGCCGCGGGCGGGAGATCCGCCACGGCGGTGACGGCGGTCGCCTCCTCGAGCCTGGGCGGAGGCGGCGCGAGCGGCGGGGCGTGGCGCACGGCGAACAGCACCGCCAGCAGCAGGCCGCCGTGCAGAAGGGCGGAGGCGGCGAGCGCGGGGGAGCGGGCGGCCGCCACGGCTTCAGCGCCCCCGCCGCCCGGCGTCGGCCGCCGTGTCGGTGACGAGGTTCAGCTTGGAGAAGCCGTGGGTGGAGAGCCGCGCCATCACCTGCGCCACCACCGCGTAGGGCGCCCGGCCGTCGGCGCGCACGAACACCGGCTTGTCCGCCCCGCCGGGCGCCTCGCGCACGCGATCGGGCAGGTCGGCCAGGGTCACCGCGTCCTCGTTCAGGTGCAGGGCGCCGTCGCGGGCGACGGTGACGGCCACGGGCTTCTCCCGGTCTTGCAGGGCGCCGGCCTCCGTCTTGGGCAGGTCCACCGGCACGCCGACGTTGAGCAAGGGCGCGGAGACCATGAAGATGATCAGGAGCACCAGCATCACGTCCACCAGCGGCGTGACGTTGATCTCGCTCAGCGCCCCGCGCCGACGCCCCCGCCTGCGCGAGCGCCGCCCGGTGGCCAGGGCGTCGTGGACGGAGAGCGCCACCTCTACACCCTGTCATCCCGGACGGCGCAGCCGATCCGGGATCCAGGAGTGACGGCCGCGCGCGTTGTCCTGGGTCCCGGGTCCGCGGCGCGGCCCGGGATGACAGGCGGGATGGGCGGGGGTGAGGTCATCCCGCGAGCCGGCGCGACACGGCCGCGGCCAGGTCGTCGGCGAAGGCCTCCAGCCGGCCCGCGAACTTGGAGGCGTCGGTGGAGAACTTGTTGTAGGCGATGTAGGCCGGGATGGCCGCCACGAGGCCGATGGCGGTGGCCAGCAGCGCCTCGGAGATGGCGGGCGCCACCACCGCCAGGTTGGTGGACTTCTGCGTGGCGATGGACCGGAACGCGTCCATGATCCCCCACACGGTGCCGAACAGCCCGATGAAGGGCGAGGCGGTGGCCACGATGGCGAGGCTGCCCAACCCCTCCTCGATCCGCCGCGTCTCGCGGGCGATCACGCTGTCCAGCGCCCGGTCCACCCGCGCGATGGTGAGCGCGGCCTGGCCCTCTGTGAGCCCCGGTTTGCGGCCGTCGCGCCATTCGCGCATGGCGGCCTGCAGCATGCGCGCGAGCGCACCCTTCGGCTCCGGACCGGCGGCCTGCGCCACCTCCTCCAGCGGGCGGCCGGAGCCCACCTCGTCCTCGAACCGGTCGGCGTCGCG
>CAXSHO010000208.1:0-1335 GCA_964237305.1 uncultured Caulobacteraceae bacterium | reverse complement strand
CTCGAAGGCCGTGGCGTCACGGTTCAGCGCGGTCATGCGCACCGCCTTGTCGAGGATCACCGCCCACGACCACAGCGACGCGCCGGCCAGCCCCAGCATGACGAGCTTCACCACCGGCCCCGCCCGCAGGAAGGAGGAGACGAGGTTGAAGCTGTCGGCGGTGGCGTGGGCGTCCATGGGTCCGTGACGTCTTACGGGTCAAAGGGGCGGCGATATGGCCTTAGCCTGCTTCGGCCCCGTCCGCGCCCCCGGGGGGAGGCAGGATCGGCCGGATGCGCTCGGTCAGCGCGCCCGGCGCCCGGCGGGGACGGCCGGCCAGGTCGATGCAGGCGGCGTGCACCTCCGCGCCGCACAGGAACTCCTCGCCCCTGTAGATGCGCTGGCGCGCGTCCAGCCGCACCGCGGTCAGGCGCTCGTAGGTGGTGACCACGGTGAGCGCGTCGTCGATCCGCGCGGGCCGGCGGAAGTCGACCTCCATGCGCACGATGACGAAGGCGGCGGCATCCCGGTCCTGCAGCCCGGCGTGGCCGACGCCCAGGAGCCGCAGGAAGTCCGACCGCCCCCGCTCGAAGTAGCGGAGATAGTTGGCGTGGTAGACGAGGCCGGTGAAGTCGGTGTCCTCGTAGTAGATCCGCACGCCCAGGTGGTGCTCGCGCCCGACCACCACGCCGGCGGAGGGTTCCTCGCGGTGCATCATGTCCTCCCCCGATCTCGGGGGAGGGGGACCGCGCGAAGCGGGGTGGAGGGGGTGGCGCGACGCCGGACAGGTCGCGCCACCCCCTCCGTCACGCGCCTGAGGCGCGCGCCACCTCCCCCGAGATCGGGGGAGGACGATGCCGTCCCGCCCGTCGTCACTCGCCCTCCTCGAACAGCCCCGCCTGCTGCGGCTTGGGCGGCGGCTTCAGGCCCAGGTGCTCGTAGGCCTTGCCCCCCGCCATGCGGCCGCGGGGGGTCCGCAGCACGTAGCCCTGTTGGAGGAGGTAGGGCTCGATCACGTCCTCCACCGCGTCGCGGCTCTCCGCCATGGCGGCGGCGAGGCTCTCCGCGCCCACCGGGCCGCCGCCGTAGGTCTCGGTGAGGGCGCGGAGGTAGCGGCGGTCCATGGAGTCGAGCCCCGCCTCGTCCACCTCCAGCCGGGCGAGGCCGCGGGCGGCCATGGCGCGGTCGATGGACCCGCAGCCCTCCGCGTCGGCGAAGTCGCGCACCCGGCGCAGCAGCCGGCCCGCCACGCGCGGCGTGCCGCGTCCCCTCCGCGCGATCTCCTTCGCGCCGTCCGCGGTGAGGGCGGCGGGCAGGCGGGCGGCGGCGTGGCCCAGCACCTGCTCCAGCTCGGCG
>CAXSHO010000207.1:0-2683 GCA_964237305.1 uncultured Caulobacteraceae bacterium | reverse complement strand
ACGAGCCCTACTTCCAGGGCCACTTCCCCGAGAACCCGGTGATGCCGGGCGTGCTGATCGTCGAGGCCATCGCCCAGAGCGGGGCGGTCCTGATGTCGAAGAGCCTGGACGTGGCGGTCGAGGGCAAGACCATCTTCTTCATGTCGATCGACAACGTGCGCTTCCGCAAGGCCGTGCGCCCCGGCGACGTGCTGCGGATGGAGGTGCAGGTGACCAAGCACCGCCGCTCGATCTTCCAGTTCCGCGGCCAGGCCTTCGTCGACGGCAAGCTCGCCGCCGAGGCCGAGTTCGCCGCCATGGTGGTCGAGACGCCCAAGTGACCCACAGCATCCATTCCACCGCCCTGGTCGATCCCGGGGCGGAGCTGGGAGACGACGTCGAGATCGGCCCCTACTGCATCGTCGGGCCCCGCGCGAAGCTGGGCCCCCGCGTGCGACTGGTCAGCCACGTGGTGATCGAGAATTCCACCGAGGTGGGCGAGGACACGCTGGTCCACCCGTTCGCGGTGCTGGGCGGCCAGCCGCAGCACGTGGCCTACAAGGGCGAGGACACGCGGCTGGTGATCGGCGCGCGAAACCGCATCCGTGAGCACGTGACCATGCACACCGGCACCGTGGCCGGCGGCGGCGTGACGCGGGTGGGGTCCGACAGCCTCTACATGGTCGCCAGCCACGTGGCGCACGACTGCGTGGTGGGCGACGGGGTGATCTTCGCCAACAACGCCACGCTGGGCGGCCACGTGCACATCGGCGACTTCGTCTTCATGGGCGGCCTCTCGGCCGTGCACCAGTTCAGCCGCATCGGCCGCTACGCCTTCGCCGGCGGCGGCGCGATCGTGACCAAGGACGTGATCCCGTTCGGCTCGGTGTGGGGCAGCCAGGCGGTGCTGGGCGGGCTGAACCTCGTGGGGCTGAAGCGCCGCGGCTTCACCCGCGAGGCGATCAACGAGCTCCGCGCCGCCTACCGCCTGCTGTTCGCGCCGGAGGGCACCTTCCAGGAGCGGCTGGACGACATGGAGGAGGCGCACCACCGATCGCCCGAGGTGATGGAGATCGTCGACTTCATCCGCGCCGACGCCAGCCGCCCCATATGCCTGCCGCCGGTGGGGTGAGCGCGTGGCGGAGCGCAAGCTCGGCCTGATCGCCGGGGGCGGTGCGCTGCCGCCCGCTCTGGCCGCCGCGTGCACGGCGGCGGGGCGGCCCGTCTTCGTGCTGCGCCTGACCGGCTTCGCGGGCTCAGCGCTCGACGGCTTCGAGGGTGCGCCCTGCGGCCTGGCGGAGATCGGCCGCGCCTTCAAGCTGCTGCACGGCGCGGGCTGCGAGGCGGTGTGCTTCGCGGGCGATGTCTCGCGGCCGGACTTCATGGCGCTCAAGCCCGACCTGCGCGGCCTGACGCTCCTGCCGCGCGTGATCGCCGCCGCCCGCCACGGCGACGACGCGCTGCTCCGCGTGATCCTGGACGCCTTCGCCGCCGACGGCTTCGCGGTGGAGGGCGCGGACGAGGTGGACGCCGGCCTGCGGCTCGGCCCTGGCGCGCTCGGTGGCGTCGCGCCCGCCTCCGGCCACGCCGCCGACCTCGCCCGGGCGTTGGAGGTGGCGCGCGAGATGGGGCGGCTGGACATCGGCCAGGGCGCCGTGGTGGCCGACGGCCTCGTCCTGGCGGTGGAGGCGGCGGAGGGCACGGACGCCATGCTGGCCCGCGTCGCCGCCCTGCCGCCGGCGCTCCGCGGCTCGCGGGTGGCGCCCCGCGGCGTGCTCGCCAAGACGCCCAAGCCCGTCCAGGACCGGCGGGTGGACCTCCCGACGCTGGGTGTCGCCACGGTGGAGGCCGCCGCGCTGGCGGGGCTGGCCGGGATCGCCTGCGAGGCGGGTGGCGCGCTGGTGGTGGACCGCACCGCCACCGCCGCCGCCGCCGACCGGCTGGGGCTGTTCGTCTGGGGCGAGCCCCCGCCCGCCGCGTGAGCCCGCCCGTGAAGGCGCCGGTCACCGTCATGCTCGTGGCGGGCGAGGCCAGCGGCGACACGCTGGGGGGCGGGCTCGCCGCCGCCCTGCGTGACCGACTGGGCGACCGGCTGCGCCTCGTGGGGGTGGGCGGCGCCAGGATGGCTGCGGAGGGTGTGGCGAGCCCGTTCGACATCGCCGACCTGTCGGTGCTGGGCTTCGTAGAGGGCGCGCTCGCCTGGCCGCGGGTGCGCCGCCGGGCGCGCGAGACGGCCGAGCTGGCCCGGCGGGCGCGGCCGGACGTCGCCGTGCTGATCGACAGCTGGGGCTTCACCCTGCGCGTGTCGCACCGGTTGCGGCGGGCGGACCCCGACCTGCCGCTGGTGAAGTACGTGGGGCCGCAGGTCTGGGCCTCGCGCCCCGGCCGCGCCCGCACGCTGGCCGCGGCGGTGGACCACCTCCTGACGCTCCGCGCCTTCGAGGCGCCCCCGTTCGAGCGGGCCGGCCTGCCGGTCACCGTGGTGGGCGACCCCGCGCTGCACCGGCCGTTCGCCGACGCCGACCCGCTGCGGCTGCGGGCGCGGGTGGGGGCGGGCGCCGACGAGCCGCTGCTGCTGGTGCTCCCCGGCAGCCGCCCCGGCGAACTCGCCCGCGTGGGGCCGCCGTTCGAGGCGGCCGTGGCCCGGCTCAAGGCGGAGCGGCCGGGCCTGCACGTGGTGGTCCCCGCCGCCGCCACCATCGCG
>CAXSHO010000206.1:2388-2752 GCA_964237305.1 uncultured Caulobacteraceae bacterium | reverse complement strand
CGCGGGCGTGCCCGCCAGGGCGCGGGCGAAGGCGCCGTCGCGCGCGCCCAGGTCGACGGCCAGGGGGAAGTCGCGCAGGATGTCGCTCAGGCGCTCGGCCGCGTCCTCGGCCGCCCGCCGCTTGAGGAAGCCCGCGTAGCCGCGCGCCGCCCGGTCCAGCCTCAGGCGGTGCAGCGCGCGGTCGAACAGGAGGGGAGGGGCGTCCGCCATGCGGCTGCAACATAGGGCGTCCGCGGCGTGGGGGCAGGTGCGCGAGGGCGCCGGCGAGGCGCTGCGCTCGCCCCTGTGGCGCGCGGCGGGGCGGCGCACGCTGGACCTCGTCATGCCGCCGCACGCCTTGGACGACGGGGCGGAGCGGCCGTTC
>CAXSHO010000206.1:0-2378 GCA_964237305.1 uncultured Caulobacteraceae bacterium | reverse complement strand
GTCGTCGGCCAGTCGCTCGAACAGGTTCTGGCCGCCTGGAGCCGCATCGCCTGGGTGGACGGGCCGGTGTGCGACGGCTGCGGCCAGCCCTTCGCGTACGACATGCGCGGCCGCTGCGCCGCCTGCACCGCCCGGCCCCGCGCCTTCGACCGGGCGCGCTGCGCCTGCCTGTACGATGAGGGCTCGCGCGACCTCGTGCTCAAGCTCAAGCACGGCGACCGCACCGACCTGGCCCGGCTGTTCGCCCTGTGGCTGCACCGCGCCGCCGCCGAGCTCCTGGAGGACTGCGACGCCGTGGCGCCCACGCCCATGCACAGGAGCCGCCTGTTCGCCCGGCGCTACAACCAGGCCGCCGAGATCGCCCGGCCGCTCGCCCGCCTCGCCGGGCTCCGCTACGAGCCCGACGCGCTCGTGCGGGGGCGCGACACGGGCGGGCAGGGTGGGCGCAGCCGGCGGGGGCGGCGCGAGGCCGTGCGCGGCGCCTTCACGGTTCCGCCCGCCCGGGCGCACCGGGTGGAGGGCCGCCGCATCCTCCTCGTCGACGACGTGCTCACCACCGGGGCCACCGCCGAGGCCTGCGCCCGTGCGCTGAAGAAGGCGGGCGCGGCCGCCGTGCACCTGGCCGTGGTGGCGCGCGTGCAGGAGGCGGAGGCGCTGTCTATATGAGCGGCCCCGCCGAACCGGAGCCCGCCGCCTTGGCCGACGTCGTCATCTACACCCGCCCCGCCTGCCCCTACTGCTCGCGCGCCTTGGCGCTGCTGAAGTCCAAGGGCGCGGCCTTCACCGAGATCGCCGACGCGTCCACCGACCCCGTCAAGAAGCGGGAGATGATGGCCAAGGCGGGCGGCGGCTCCACCTTCCCGCAGATCTTCGTGGGCGAGCGCCACATCGGCGGCTGCGACGACATGATGGCGCTGGACCGTCGCGGCGGGCTCGACCCGCTGCTCGCCGCCTGACGTGACGCGCGTCGGCCTCGTCCAGCTCCGCACGCCGGACACGCACGCCGCCGCCCTGGCGCATGCGGCGCCGCTGGTGCGGCGGGCGGCGGCGGAGGGGGCGCGGCTGGTGCTGACGCCGGAGGCGACCAACCTCATGCAGCGCGACCGCGCCAGGCTCCTCCCGCAGCTGACCACGGTGGAGGCCGACCCGGTGGTGGCCGGCCTGCGGGAGCTGGCCGCCGAGCTTGGGATCGAGCTCCTGATCGGCTCGGCGCTGGTGCGCGACGGCGACCGCTGCGCCAACCGCTCGCTGCTGGTGGGGGCGGACGGGGCCGTCCGCGCCGCCTACGACAAGATCCACATGTTCGATGTGGACCTGCCCACCGGCGAGACCGCGCGCGAGAGCGCCGTCTACACGCCCGGCGAGCGGGCGGTGGTGGCCGACACCGCGGCGGGGCGGCTGGGCCTCACCGTCTGCTACGACTTGCGCTTCCCCGCCCTGCACCGCGCCCTGGCGTCGGCGGGGGCGGAGGTCGTCGCCGTCCCCTCCGCCTTCACCCGCTCCACAGGCGAGGCGCACTGGGAGGTGCTGCTGCGCGCCCGCGCCGTGGAGACGGGGAGCTTCGTCCTGGCTCCCGCCCAGGGCGGGGTGCACGCCGACGGTCGCGGCACCTGGGGCCGCACCCTGGCGGTGGGACCCTGGGGCGAGGTCTTGGGCGTGCTCGACCACGACGAGCCGGGCGTGCTCACCGTCGACCTCGACCTCCCGGCGGTCGCGCGCGCCCGCTCGGCCGTGCCGGCCCTGGCGAACGCCCGCGAATTCGCCGCCCCGTGATCCGCTACGCCCTGCGCTGCGCCGCCGACCACGAGTTCGAGGCTTGGTTCCCGTCCTCCTCCGCCTACGACGACCAGGCCGCCCGCGGGCTGGTGGCGTGCCCCGTCTGCGGCTCGGCGCGCGTCGAAAAGGCGATCATGTCCCCCGCGGTGGCCGGGGCGAAGCGGAACGAGGCGCCGGCGATCCCTCCCGCCAGGCTGCGCGAGATCGTCCGCCACGCCGCCCGCGAGGTGCGCCGCCGCGTGGAGAGCGACTTCGAGCACGTGGGCGACGCTTTCGCCCGCGAGGCCCGCGCCATCCACGAGGGCCGCTCCGAGGCGAGGCCGATCTACGGCGAGGCCACCGGCGCGGAGGTCAAGGCGCTGGAGGCCGACGGCGTGCCCGTGGCGCCGATGCCCACGGTTCCGCCCGAAGAGGGCGAGCTGAATTAGCGCACCAGCTCTCGCATGGCCCGGTCCAGCCCCTCGATCGTCAGCGGGTACATGCGGTCGGCCATCAGGCGCTTGAGCATCTGCGCCGAGGCGGTGTGCTCCCAGTAACGCTCGGGCGTGGGGTTCAGCCACACGCACGACTCGTAGATGTCGGTCACCCGCGTCATCCAGACG
>CAXSHO010000205.1:361-2884 GCA_964237305.1 uncultured Caulobacteraceae bacterium | reverse complement strand
CCGTGGCCGTGAGTTCCGCGCTCCGGCGTTCTCCGTCGTCGCGCACGAGGCCGGAGAGGTAGCTCGTGGTCAGCCGGCTGCCGCGGGTGTTCACGCCGCGCAGCGTCATGCAGCTGTGCTCGGCCTCCACCACGACGCCGACGCCGTGGGGCTGCAGCACCTCCTCGATGGCGCGGCCGATCTCCGCGGTCATCTTCTCCTGGATCTGCAGGCGCCGGGCGAAGCCGTGCGTGACGCGGGCGCGCTTGGAGATCCCCACCACCCGGTTCCTCGGCAGGTAGCCGATGTGGGCGCGGCCGATCACCGGCAGCATGTGGTGCTCACACGAGGACACGAACGGGATGTCGCGCAGCACCACCAGCTGGTCGTAGCCCCCCACCTCCTCGAAGGTCTTGAGCAGGTAGTCGCGCGGGTCCGTCTCATAGCCGGCGAACAGCTCGCGGTAGGAGCGCGTCACCCGGCCCGGCGTGTCGCGCAGGCCCTCCCGGTCCGGGTCATCCCCCGCCCAGCGCAACAGCGTGCGCACCGCGGCTTCCGCCTCCTCCGCCGACGGCCTGCCGTCCCGCGGCGTGCGCGGCGGGAGCTCGCCGGAGACGTCGTCCACATCCTCGTCCATCCGCGCGCCTTAGGGCGGGACCCCCTGCGTGGCAAGGCGGGCGGAGCGTGGCTGCGGAGGTGCGGACGCGCTAGGATGCCGTCGGCGCTTACGCCCGGGAGACGCGATCGTGGGATTGTTCGACAACCTGACCGGCATGCTCGGCGGCGGCGGCGCTCAGGGCGGGGGCGGGGGCGCGGCCGACATGATCGGCAGGATGCTCAACCAGGGGACCGCCGGCCCCAGCAGCAACATCCTGGGATCGCTGATGGGCGGGCTCGGCGGCGGCGGCGGCGGCGGGGCCGGCGCAGGGCCGGGCGGCATGGCGGGCATGCTGGAGCAGCTCGTCTCCAACGGCCTGGGCGACAAGGTGAGCTCGTGGCTGAGCAACAACCCCAACCTGCCGATCAGCCCCCAGCAGATCCACGACGCGCTCGGGAGCGACAAGGTGCGCGAGATGGCCCAGGCCAGCGGCCTGCCCGTGGACCACCTCCTCGGCCAGCTGGCCACGCACCTGCCCCAGGCCGCGGCCGAGCAGGCGGGCGCGTCCACGACGTAAGGTCGGGCGCAAGCTCCCGTTAACCCTCCACCCGGCAAATCTCGCCGGGCGCGGCGGTCCGCGCGGAGTGCGATCTCATGAACGGCGCCCAGGTGCTCGACGTCGGCCGCGAGGCCATCTGGCTCACGCTGGAGCTCTCCGCCCCTGTCCTGATCGTCGGGCTGGTGGTCGGGGCGGGCATCGGCCTCCTGCAGGCGCTGACGCAGGTGCAGGAGCAGACGCTGGTCTACGCGCCCAAGATCCTGGCCATCTTCGTCTCGCTCCTCGTGTTCCTGCCGCTCATGGGCATGCTGATGAGCGGCTTCATGCGCACGATCGCGGCCCGAATCGCGGGCATGTAGCGCTCCCGATGGAGCACTACGCGCTTCCCGTTCAGGTCTACGGCGCGGGGCTCGTCTTCGCGCGGACGGGCGCCTTCGCCATGCTGCTGCCGGGCATAGGCGAGAATGGGGTGCCGCCCCGCGTGCGCCTGGCCTTCGCCTTCATCTTCGCGCTGGTGCTCTACCCCGTGGTGCGCCCCGGACTGCCCGCGGTGCCCGACAGCGTGGGCGCCATCGGGGCGCAGGTGGGGCTGGAGGTGCTGATCGGGCTCGCCATCGGCACGCTGCTGAGGATGTTCCTGCAGACGCTGGCGGTGGCGGGCGAGGTGGTGTCGCTGCAGACCACGCTCTCCTTCGCCCAGACCACCAACCCCACCCAGGCGGTGCCCACCACCACGGTGGGGACGTTCCTGACGCTACTGGGGCTGACGCTGGTCTTCGCCACCGGCCTCCACCAGACCTTCATCGCGGGCATCGCCCACAGCTACGACGTGTTCCCCGCCGGCCGGGGTTTCAGCGTGCGCGAGATGGGGTCGCTGGCGGTGACCGCCTTCGGGCGGACCTTCGCCCTGGGGATCCAGCTGGCCGCGCCGGTGATCGTGTTCTCCTTCGTGTTCAACATCGCGGCGGGCTTCATCGGCCGCGCCATGCCGCAGTTCCAGGTGTTCTTCGTGGCCACGCCGCTGCAGGTGCTCCTGGGCCTGTCGGTGTTCGCGCTCGGCCTGGGCGTCACCGGCCTCGTCTGGATCGACCAGTTCCGCGCCTTTGCGAACCGCTTCACCGGAGCTGGCTGAGCCGTGGCCGAGGAGCGCGACCGCTCGCAGCAGACCGAGGCGCCCACCCAGCGCCGGCTGGACGACGCACGCCGCAAGGGCGACGTCGCGAAGAGCCCGGAGGTGGGCGCCGCGTTCTCGCTGGCGGCGGTGGTGGGCGTCTTGGTGACGCTCGGGCCCGCGATCAGCCGCGGAGCCGCCGACGCGCTCCTGCCCTTCGTGGCGCACCCCGACGCCTTCGCGCTGGCGAACGGCGGCGGCCAGCAGGTGCTCGCC
>CAXSHO010000205.1:0-255 GCA_964237305.1 uncultured Caulobacteraceae bacterium | reverse complement strand
CTGGCGGCGGCCGCGTTCGCAGGAGCCGCCGGCGGGCTCGTGCAGACAGGCCTCCTGTGGGCGCCGGAGAAGCTGAAGCCCGACCTGTCCAAGCTGAACCCGCTGTCGGGCTTCGGCCGGCTGTTCGGGGTGGACGCCTTCGTCGGCTTCCTCAAGGCGGCGGCGAAGGCGACGGCGGTGGCGGTGTGCGCCTGGGTCGTGCTGCGCCCGCAGGCCCAGCGCTTTCCCGGGCTCGGCGCCTTGGACGTGGCCGCC
>CAXSHO010000204.1:0-2914 GCA_964237305.1 uncultured Caulobacteraceae bacterium | reverse complement strand
GGCCGCCCGGGGCGGGACGATCTTCTCCTCGCCCGTGATCAGCGCCACCGCGCGGGCGCCGCGCAGCTTGACGATGCGGTCGTACACCTCCCGCGCCAGCAGGCGCAGCGGCAGGCCGATCATGCCGGACGCGTGCCCCAGCATCCGCTCCACCGCATAGTGCGTCTTGCCCGTGTTGGTCGGGCCGAGGACGGCGATGACGCGGGACGGCCCTAAGCCGGTCGAGCGGTCGGACATGGAGGGCGACATGGGCCCGGCGGGCGGGCCGGGCAAGCGGGGCGGTCAGTCCTCCGTCTCGCTCTCATCGGGTAGTCGAGGTCTATAGGTCTGCCGTAAGAGGCTCTGGAGGATGGAGGGGCCGGTCAGGCCGGTGCCGAAGGCGGAGATCGCATTCAGGGTCGCGCCCGATCTCTCGTAGAGCAGAACCAGGAGCAGGCCGAGAACGGGTCTGAAGATCAAGGCGAACCAGTAGAGGCCATCCCGGCTCCTGCGCTTGCTTTTGGGCCTGAGGGCGTCCTGGTAGACGTCGTAGCCGCTGAGCGCGCATCCACCCAGGAAGCCCCACGCCAGGGCTTCGGCCACCTGCCAAAACGTCACTCAGGTGCGTTGGCGAAGGCTGCGACGAAGCGCTGGATGAAGGGCTCGTCCTTCTTGTAGGTGGATCGCAGCGCATACAGCGCCTTGCCGTTCCTATTCGGTGCGGACGCGCGCACGACGTCGCCCGAGTTCTCCAGCGTCCTGACGACCGCCGCGACGTCGAGGCGGGCGTCCTTCGCCACACCCTCGGCCGTGCGCCACTTGAACTTCGACGCGATGAAGCTTGTGCGGATCGGATCCGGAAGCATGTCGCTCATGGTGCACTCCTCAAGCTCCGGCAGATTACGCCGACCTCGGCTTGCCGACAATGAAGGGTCCACCTGCATTCTAAGGAACACGCACGGAACGAATCGCCACCGAATCGGTGACTCGCACCGAATCAGGTTTCGTTCACCGCTAGGGATGGTGGCCCCTGCCCGTCGCACGCACAAGTCAGGTGGGCGGCGGCGTCTCCGGCGTGCACACGGCCGAGATCCTCTCGGCGGTCACCGACGCGCTCAGCGGCAGCTCCAGCCCCACGATCCGCGGCTTGGCCACGCCCTTCATGCGGATGGTGGTGGGCGTGTAGGCGCCCTTCAGCGACACCCCGACCTTTTGCTCGGCGTGCTTGCGGTTGGTGCACACGCCCTCCAGCCGCACGCGACCCGCGCCCACCTCGCGGGTGGTGTAGTCGCAGTCGTAGTGCCGGTTGGAGGGGTCGGTGAGGAACTTGTCGATCTCGGCCTTGGACAGGCACTTCTGCTCCGACTTGCCGCCCATGCCGCCGAGCGAGGTCTGGTACTCCCACAACCCCGGCAGGAGCGTGGTGGCGGCGGCGAGGAGGGCGGGCAGCGGCATGGGGGCTCGGCGTTGACGGGCGGGGGGCTGCGCGGATATAGACCCGCCTCCCGCGTGCGGAAGCCCCTTCCGCGCGACGTTCCTCCGTTGTCCATCAGGTCGAGCTCATGTCCCGCCGCTGCGAAATCACGGGCGTCGGCCCCATGGTCGGCCATAACGTCAGCCACTCCAACATCAAGACCAAGCGCCGCTTCCTGCCGTCGCTGTCCGACATCTCGCTGTCGTCCGAGGCGCTGGGGCAGAGCTTCCGGCTGAAGGTGACCAACGCCGCGCTGCGCACGCTGGACTTCAAGGGCGGGCTCGACGTCGTGCTCCTGAACAGCCGCGACGAGAACCTTTCGCCCCGCGCCCTGAAGATCAAGCGCCAGGTCAAGGCCAAGCTCGCTGGCGGCGAGACCGCCGCCGCCTGACGTCAGGCGCCTCCGCCGACGCGATAAGGGCCCGCCGGTCGACCGGCGGGCCCTTTCTCGTTCGACTGAGCCGGTCAGGCCGAGCCGGTCAGTTGCTGGCGGCCACCACCGCGGCGATCAGCCCGCCCACGAGCGCGGCCTGCACGTAGTCGTCGCCCGAGCGCACCCAGTGGTAGCCGCGGCGGGGGGCCGACAGGCGGTGGGCGCGCCAGTCCACGTCCGAATACGCGCCGTAGCGGCGGTCCAGCCGCTCGCCCCGGCGCCAGTGGCGGCGCGCGTCGCGCCGGTCGGCGCGGAGCTCCCGGCGATCCTGGCGGAGCTCGCGGCGGTCCTGGCGGATTTCCTGGCGGTCGCGGTGGGGCTGTGCGGACGCGGTGGCCGCGGCGCCGGACAGGGTGGCGAGCGCCAGGGCGCCGATGAGGAAGCGTCTCATGTCGTATGTCCTCGCAGAAGCGTCGTCAGGTGGTGACGACCTGGACGGACGACCCTAGGAGCCCCCCGCTGAACCCGCCTTGAACGGGTGGCCGCCTGGGCCGTTCACCTTCGGGTTCGCGTCCTCGGCCAGGAGCGAACGGTCGGCGGCGGCCACGTCGGTGCAGCCGGTGAGCGACATGGCGACCTTCAGCTCGCCCCGCAGGGTCGCCAGCATCGCCTCCACCCGCGCCTGCCCGCCCGCCGCCAGCGCATAGGCCCAGGCCCGGCCGATCTGCACGCCGTCCGCGCCTAGGGCGAGCGCCTTGAGCACGTCCAGGCCCGAGCGCACGCCGCCGTCCATCAACACCTTCAGCCGCCCGCCGACCGCGTCCAGCACGGGCGGCAGGGCGCGCACGCCGGAGAGCACGCCGTCCAGCTGCCGTCCGCCGTGGTTGGACACCACGATCCCCTCCGCCCCCACGTCGGCCGCGGCGCGGGCGTCCTCGGGGTCCAGCACGCCCTTGATCACGATCGGCCCGGTCCAGCGGGCGCGCACCCACTCCAGGTCCGCCCAGGTGATCGTGGGGTCAAAGTTCCGGCCCACCCAGCCCTGGAAGTCGTTCAGCCCCTTGGCGTCCGGCATGGCGCCGACGACG
>CAXSHO010000203.1:0-3005 GCA_964237305.1 uncultured Caulobacteraceae bacterium | reverse complement strand
ACCCCCACCACCCCGCTTCGCGCGGTCCCCCTCCCCCGTGCCGGGGGAGGACTCAGCTCCGGCCGACCTCGGTGGTGTAGACGACGGTGCGGAGCACGCGGGCGCCCTCGACCTGCGGGTAGGCCTTGAACTTCAGCCGCTCCCCCTCCTTCACCACGGCCTGGACGCTGACCACGGCCTGCAGGTGGTGGTGGCTGTCGTCGGCGGCGCGGGGGCCGTCCTGCGCGCGGGCCGTCTCGCCGCCCGCCTCGATCACGGCGGCGAGCACGCCCGACCCGTGGGTGGAGACGGCCACGGTGGCGACCACGATGCGCACCGTTCCGGTCTGGGCGCGCTCGATGAAGCTCTCCGCCCCGTTCACGCCCTGGCCGATCACCAGCGCGCCCGCGGGCGCCTCCAGGAAGCCGTCGTCCGACTCGTTCAGCTTGTCGTGCGCCATGGCGGTGTCGGGCTCCGGTTCGGGTGAGGCAACGCGGCGCGGGCCGCGCGGCTCCGCCCAGGTTAGGTCAGGTCAGGTCAGGTCAGCCGGGCTTCCGCAGCAGGAGCGCCTTGGTGAAGAAGGCGCAGTCCGTCGCCTCGTGCACCAGCCCCGCCGCGCCGAACAGGGCGGGCAGGTCCTCCGCCTGGTAGCTTCGGTAGAAGGGCTCGTGGAAGTTGACGGGGAAGCTCTCCAGCGGACGCGCCAGCTCCGGCGCGTCCGAGGCCTGCAGCGAGTCGGCGAAGGCCACGACGCCGCCGGGCTTCAGCACCCGGGCGAACTCGGCGGCCACCTCGCGCCGCACCCGCGGCGGCAGCTCGTGGAACAGGTACACGCAGGTCAGCGCGTCCAGGCTCCCGTCGGCGAAGGGCAGGCGCTCGGCGGCGGCCTGGATCCCCGGCGCGCCCGAGCGCAGCCCCGCCTCGCCCAGGTAGGCGAAGCTGAGGTCCAGGCCGAAGGCGGCGGCGCGGGGGAAGGCGGCGCGCAGGTCGCGCAGGAAGGCGCCGGAGCCCGTGGCCACGTCCACCACCGTCAGGCCGCGCTGGTCGCGCCCCCGCCACGCGCGCGCCAGGAGCGACAGGGCGCGGCGGCGCATGGGCCCGGCCGAGCCCGCGAACAGCGCCTCCACCTGCGCCTCGTAGCGCCGGGCGCTGTCCGCGGTGAACCAGCCGCCCGACTGGAAGTGGAAGTTCTGGCGGTAGTAGGCGGGGCGGTTCTCGCCGGCCGCCTCGTCGCGGGCCTCCACAGCGCCCTCCCGGTGGCGGCGAGCCTCCACCTCGCGCGCGTCCGCGATCAGGTCGGTGAAGCGGCGGCCGACCGTCGCGGGCGAGGCGGCGCGCTCGTGGACGGGGTAGAGGCCGGCGGCCACGTCGGCGGCGTCCTTGGCGAAGGCGTCGAGGTAGGCCCGGCGGAGCGCGCCCGCGGGCGGCGGTTCGGCGCGCAGCGGTTCGGCGTCGGCGCGCGGCGCGGGCCGCACGAGCGCGCGGCCGACCAGCGCCGCGGCGGTCCAGCCGGCGGCCTTGATCCCCTGCGCGGCGCGGTGCGCGGCGGCGTCGGCGCGGAAGGCGGCGGGGCGGAGAGACGTCTCAGTCACACGCGATCCTCTTGTCTTCGTCATCCCGGCCGAAGAGCCGGGACCCAGGAGTGACGGTCGCGCGCGTGGTCCTGGGTCCCGGGTCGCTGCGCGCCCGGGACGACAGTGAACGCGCCGATCAGCGGCGGAAGACGCCGACGAGCTCGATATGGGGAGACCACAGGAACTGGTCCACCGGCAGCACCCGCTCCAGGCGGAAGCCCGCGGCCGTCAGCACGGCGGCGTCGCGGGCGAAGCTCTGCGGGTTGCACGACACGCCCACCACCGTGGCCAGGCGCGAGGCGGCGAGCTGCACCACCTGCTCGGGGGCGCCGGCGCGGGGCGGATCGAACACCGCGGCGTCCAGTCGGTTCAGCTCGGCGGCGAGCACGGGGCGGCGGGCGAGGTCGCGGACCTCGGCGCGCACGCCCTTCAGCCCCGGCGCCCCCGCCTGCGCGGCGATCAGCGCCCGCACCGCCCCCTCCGACGCGTCCGCCGCATGCACCGTGGCGTGCTCGGCCAGGCGGAAGGTGAAGGCGCCCGCGCCGCAGTGGAGGTCGGCCACCGACGCCGCCCCCGCCACGGCCTCCACCGCGAAGGCGGCCATGGCGGCCTCCGCCTCGGCCGTCGCCTGCAGGAAGCTCCCCGGCGGCAGGTCGACGCCCACGCGGCCGAAGCGCACCCGCGGCGCCTGCGCGCCGTAGGCGACCTCCCCCGCCAGCGTCACCCGCGCAAAGCCGCCCTCCCCCGCCGCCGCCGCCAGCCGCGTGCGCGCGTCGGCGGAGAGCCCGCCCGAGCGCGCCTCCACGCCGGTGACGTCCACGTCCAGCCCGGTGTCGGTGAGGGTGACGTGCAGGGTGGGCGCGCTCTTGGGATGCTCGAACAGGGGCGCGGCCAGGCGGCGCAGCGCGGGCAGCGCCGCCACGAGCGCCGGGTCGGAGATGGGGCACACGGCGATGGGGACCAGCGACCACGACCGCCGCGCCTTGAAGCCGACCTGCGCCACCTCGCGTGAGCCGCGCCGGGCGTGCAGCGCCAGCCGCCGCCGCGTGCCCGGCCGGGCGGCGAAGGCGGGGGCGAACTCCGTCTCGATGCGCTCGCGGGCGAGCGCCGCGCGCACCCCGTCCACCTTCCAGGCGAGGTAGGGCTCGTGCGCCCAGTGCTGCAGCGCGCAGCCCCCGCAGGCGCCGAAGTGCGGGCACGGCGGGAGGACGCGCTCGGGGCTGGGCTCCAGCACCTCCGCCAGCTCGCCCCGCTCGCCGGACACGCGAGCGCGCACGCGCTCGCCGGGCAGGGTCAGCGCCACATGCGGCGCGCCGGCGGCCGGAGCGCCGTCGCCCCCGTGGCCGACGCGGTCGATCTCCAGCTCCACCAGGGGAGCGTCGGCGGCGGGGCGGGGGGTCGGCCGGGGGCGGCGCAGGGGGTCGCTCCTTCAACCGGGGGGAGAAAGGCCTA
>CAXSHO010000202.1:0-3017 GCA_964237305.1 uncultured Caulobacteraceae bacterium | reverse complement strand
GGGCGCCGACTGGCTGTGGACGCGCCACCGCTGGATCCAGCGGCTGAAGATGACCCGCGAGGAGGTCAAGCAGGACCACAAGGACAGCGACGGCGACCCCCACGTCAAAGCCAAGCAGAAGCAGCTCCGCGCCCAGCGCGCCCGCCAGCGCATGGCGCAGGCGGTGCCCACGGCCACGGTCGTGGTGATGAACCCCACCCACTACGCCGTGGCGTTGAAGTACGTGCAGGGGGAGGACGCCGCCCCCGTCTGCGTGGCCAAGGGGGGGGACGCGCTCGCCCTGCGCATCCGCGCCATCGCGGAGGAGGCGGGCGTGCCGGTGGTGGAGGATCCGCCGCTGGCGCGCGCCCTCCACGCCGCGCTCGACGTCGATGAGGCCATCCCGCGCGAGCAGTACGAGGCGGTGGCCAAGGTGATCGGCTTCGTCATGGGACGCGGCCGCGTCCCGCCCCCCCGCCCCGCGTCCGCGGCGCCGCGTCCGCTCGCCGCAGGGGCGCGTTGAGTCTATCTTCACCCTGACGGCCGGAACGTCCGCCCGCGCCGCGGGAGCGGGGGCTCCGGTCCGGCGCGCAGGGTCACCGCACACCTCCATGGCCGACACCGCCGTCAACCGCACAGCCCGCCGCGGCCTGGACCCGTTCCTCGCGGGCGCGGCGGTGTTCTTCATCCTCAGCATGTGCCTGGGGGCCTGGCCCGCCTTCCGCTCCGAACCGATGCGCCTGCCGGGGCTCATGCTGCTGGCGGGGCTGGCCGGCTTCGCCGTCATCAACATCCTGGCCTTCAGCGCCGACGCCCGCGCCGAGCGCGCCTCGAACCCCGACTCCGGCCTCGACGAGATGCTGGACGCCCTGCCCGAACCCGCTTGCGCCGCCGACGCCGACGGCCGCATCGCCGGCGCCAACGCGGGCTGGCGGGCGCTGTGGACGGGGGAGGCGCGGCGACTGCCCCGCGCGGCGTCCGGCCTTTACGCCGCCCTGGGGTCGGCGCGTCGCTCCGGCACGGGCTGGGCGGACGTGTCCACCCGCGACGGTCCTCGCCGCGCCTGCATCGCGCGCCTGGGCGGCGACCGCGTGCTGGTGCGCCTGATCGAGACGACGCTGGAGGCCGCTCCGCCGCCGGAGCCGGCGCCCGCCATCGTGGCGGGACCCGCCGCCGCCGTGCCCGTGGCGCTGGACGCCTTCGCCGTGGCCGCTCCGTTCGGCGCCGCCCTGCTGGACGGGTGCGACCCGTTCGACGCCGCCGTGCTGCAGGTGAACGGCGCCCTGGCGACGATGACGGGCGGTCGCGCCAAGCCCGGCGCCACCCTGGCCGAGCTGATCGACCCCGCAAGCCGCGCCGACGCCTCCGAGCGGATCGCCGCGGGCCGTGCGGGGCCGGTGGAGGTGCGTCTGGCCGGCGAGGGGCCGCCCAGGATCGCGCAGCTCTACCTCACCGCCGCCGAGGGCCGCACCCTGGCCTACCTGCTGGAGGTCACCGAGCAGAAGCAGTTGGAGCTGCAGCTCGGCCAGAGCCAGAAGATGCAGGCGATCGGCCAGCTGGCCGGCGGCGTGGCGCACGACTTCAACAACCTCCTCACCGCCATCCAGCTGCGCCTGGACGAGCTCCTGCACCGCCACCCCGTGGGCGACCCCAGCTACGAGGGGCTGAACGAGATCCGCCAGACGGCCGTGCGCGCCGCCGACCTCGTGAAGAAGCTCCTCGCCTTCTCGCGCAAGCAGACCGTGCAGCGCGAGACGCTGGACCTCGGCGACCTGATCGGCGAGTTCGAGGTGCTGCTGCGCCGCCTCCTGCGCGAGGACGTGCGCCTCGTCACCGAGCACGGGCGCGACCTCCCGCGGGTGCGCGCCGACAGGAGCCAGCTCGAGACGGCGGTGATGAACCTGGCGGTGAACGCCCGAGACGCGCTGCGCTCCCACGGCGCGGGCGACGGCGGGCCCGGCGTGGTGCGCATCCGCACCGCCCGCACCGGACAGGCCGAGGCGCGCCGGCTGGGCTGGCCGGAGGCCCCCGCCGACGGGGCGGCGCTGATCGAGGTGTCCGACAACGGCCCCGGCGTGCCGCCGGAAGCCATGCAGAAGATCTTCGAGCCCTTCTTCACCACCAAGCCGGTGGGGGAGGGGACGGGCCTGGGCCTCGCCACCGTCTACGGCATCGTCAAGCAGGCGGACGGCTGGATCCACGTGGACTCGGCGCCCGGCCGCGGCGCGGCGTTCCGCGTCTTCCTGCCCATCCACCAGCCCGCCGCGGGCGAGGAGGCGGCCCCCGCCGTCAAGGCGCCGCCCAAGCCGCGCGACCTTTCCGGGGCCGGCCGCATCCTGTTCGTCGAGGACTAGGACGCCGTGCGGATCGTGGCCGCCCGCCTCCTGCGCGCCCGCGGCTACGAGGTGCTGGAGGCCGCCGACGGCGAGGAGGCGCTGGAGATGGCGGAGGCGGAGGCGGGCCGGATCGACCTCCTGATCTCCGACGTCATCATGCCCGGGCTGGACGGGCCCACCCTGCTCAAGCGCGCCCGGCCCTTCCTGGGCGACGCGCAGGTGATGTTCATCTCCGGCTACGCGGAGGCCGAATTCTCCGACCTCCTGGAGGGCGAGGAGGGGGTGACCTTCCTGCCCAAGCCCATCGACATCAAGGTCCTGGCCGAGCGCGTGAAGCAGCAGCTGCAGGGGGCCTGACGCTCCTTGCGTGTCGCCGCCGACTTCATGCACGCACCCTCCATCGTTTAAGGACCGCTCCGTCCCCCGGAGCCCGTCCCATGCCCACCCGCCGCGCGCTCCTCGCCGCCGCCGCCTTCGCCGCCGCCTCCCCCGCCACGGCTGAAGCCCCTTCCGCCTCCGCCCGCCTGCGGGGTCTGATCGCGCGCATGGGCGAGGCCAGGCTCGACCGTCATCCGGAGGCGGTGACGGGCTTCGGCCTCGACCACGGCGAGCGCGCCGGGGCCAAGCGCGAGCTGGACGCCCGATCGCTCGTCAAGCGGGCGGACGACGCGGCGCAGCGCCGGCTGGAGCTCGCCGAGCTCC
>CAXSHO010000201.1:0-3042 GCA_964237305.1 uncultured Caulobacteraceae bacterium | reverse complement strand
CTGCGCGCCGAGCTGGCCGAGTTCCGCCACCTGGTGGAGGCCCTGGCCGCCGACCCCGCCGCGGCCCGCGTGGTCGTCTGCCCGCCCGCCACCCTGCTGCATCCGGCGGCGGAGGCGGCGGAGGGGTCGACGGTCGAGATCGGCGCGCAGGACTGCTCGGCCTCCGTTCCCGGCGCGCACACGGGCGACCTCGCGGCGTCCATGCTGGCCGACGCGGGGGCGCGCTGGGTGATCCTCGGCCACTCCGAGCGCCGGGCCGACCACGGCGAGACCGACGAACTCGTCGCCGCCAAGGTGCGCGCCGCCCTGGCCGCCGGGCTCACCCCCATCGTCTGCGTGGGTGAGACGGCGGCCCAGCGGAGCGCCGGCCTCGCCGAGCAGGTGGTGCGCGCGCAGGTGGCCGACTCGCTTCCCGAGGAGCTCGCGGGCTGCGCGTTCGCGCTGGCCTACGAACCCGTCTGGGCCATCGGCAGCGGCGAGACCCCCACGGTGGACGAGGTGTCCGCCCTCCACGGCGCCCTGCGCGCCGCGATGAAGGACGCCACAGGCTCGGGCGAAGCCCCGATCCTCTACGGCGGCTCGGTGAAGCCGGACAACGCCGCCGAACTCCTGCACGCCGACGGCGTGGACGGAGCGCTCGTGGGCGGAGCATCGCTGAAGGCCGCCGACTTCCTGCGGATCGTCCGCGCGGCGGGTTGAGCGGGCGCCTCCACCCCTCGGGGCGGGCGGGACATGGGGACGCGACAAGGCGGGACATCGCACGACCCGCCGGGGACACGCGGGACGGTCCGTCCCCGCCGCCGCCCGCCGGGTTAGGATGACGGGTGAAGAACGGGGAGTCCCGACAGCCAGGCGGGCCCGGCGCTCCGTCGGGCCGGGCGCCGCCGGCCGCGGCCGACCTGCGGCTCGGCGGCGGGGCGCCCGGGCGGGCGGGCGCCGGTCGGCCGTGTCTCCCGAAGACAGGCAGGACATCGGCGATCGGGCAGCGCGGCGAGGAGACGGGCGGCTGGCGAGGAGGGGGCGGCGGTGCTATCTGCGCCCGCTCGACAGGGTCGGCCCCGACCGTCGCCCCTCCTCATCCCGGACCCGTCATGCTCCTCGGCCTGTTGCTCGCCCTCGTGATCCTGGTCTGCATCGCGCTCGCCTCCGTTGTGCTGCTGCAGCGGTCGGAGGGCGGCGCCCTGGGCGTCGGCGGCGGCCCGGCCGGCTTCATGACGACCCGCGGCGCGGGCGACCTCCTCACGCGGCTGACCTGGATCCTCGGCTCGGTCCTGTTCGCCCTGTGCCTCCTGCTCACCATCCTGCAGGGCCGGCTGAGCCAGGGCAGCTCGGTGGTGGACCGGCTGAAGATCAACCCGCTGTCGACCGACGCGCTCGCCCCCAAGGCGGCCGCTCCGGCCGCGCCCGGTCAGCCGGGGGCGCCCCCGCCCGCGGAGGACGGTTTCGGCGCGCCCGCGCCCACCGTCTCCACCACCCCTGCGACGACGGCTCCGGCCGCCGCGCCCGCCACCGTCGCGCCCGGCGCGGTCACGGTGAAGCCCGCCACCCGGCCGACGGCCCGCGCCGTGGCGCCGCCCCCCACTGTCACCGTCGCGCCCGCCAAGGGCGCCAGCCCCGCCCAGACGCCGCCCGGCACGGGCACCGGCCCCACCGACCCGGTGACCAAGACGCTGGGCGGCCTGCCCGCGCCCGACGCCGCGACGCCCGCGCCGAAGACGAACTGACCCACCCCGAATCGGTCGCGCGGCCACCCCGCCGTGCGCTAGGGTTGTCCCCCATGGTCCGGTACATCTTCATCACCGGGGGCGTGGTCTCTTCGCTGGGAAAAGGTCTCGCCTCCGCCGCCCTCGGCGCGCTCCTGCAGGCGCGCGGCTACCGCGTGCGGCTGCGCAAGCTCGACCCCTACCTGAACGTCGACCCCGGCACGATGAGCCCCTACCAGCACGGGGAGGTGTTCGTGACCGACGACGGGGCGGAGACCGACCTGGACCTCGGCCACTACGAGCGGTTCACCGGCGTCTCGGCCACGCAGGCCGACAACATCACCACCGGGCGCATCTACCAGACCATCCTGGAGAAGGAGCGCCGGGGCGATTACCTCGGCGCCACGGTGCAGGTGATCCCCCACGTCACCAACGAGATCAAGGACTTCTGCCTCACGCCCGCCCACGACGAGGACGGCGAGGAGGCCGACTTCGTTCTGGTGGAGATCGGCGGCACGGTGGGCGACATCGAGGGCCTGCCGTTCTTCGAGGCCATCCGCCAGTTGGGCCAGGAGCTGCCCCGCGGCCGGTGCTGCTACGTGCACCTGACGCTGCTCCCCTTCATCAAGACCGCCGGCGAGATGAAGACCAAGCCGACGCAGCACTCGGTGAAGGAGCTGCGGAGCATCGGCATCCAGCCCGACATCCTGCTCTGCCGGTGCGAGCTGCCGATCCCCGCCGACGAGAAGCGCAAGATCGCGCTGTTCTGCAACGTGCGCCCGTCCGCCGTGATCGAGGCGCGGGACTCGGACAGCATCTACACCGTGCCGCTGGACTACCACGCCCAGGGCCTGGACGCGGAGGTGCTGGCGCACTTCGGCGTCGGCGACGCCCCCGCGCCCGACCTCGGCCGTTGGGAGCGGATCGGATCTCGGCTGGCCCAGCCCGACGGGGAGGTCACCATCGCGGTGGTGGGCAAGTACGTGGTGCTGAAGGACGCCTACAAGTCGCTGATCGAGGCGCTGGTCCACGGGGGCGTCGCCAACAACGTCCGCGTTAACATCGACTGGGTGGATTCGGCGGTCTTCGAGGGCGCCGAAGCCCCGGAGCTGGAGCGGCTGGAGAATGTGTGCGGCGTGCTCGTCCCCGGCGGCTTCGGCGAGCGCGGGGCGGAGGGCAAGATCCGCGCGGTGCAGTTCGCCCGCGAGCGCGGCGTGCCCTACTTCGGCATCTGCTTCGGCATGCAGATGGCGGTGATCGAGGCGGCGCGGAACCTGGCGGGCGTCGCGCGAGCCAGCTCCACCGAGTTCGGCCCCACGCCCGAGCCCGTAGTCGGGCT
>CAXSHO010000200.1:0-3103 GCA_964237305.1 uncultured Caulobacteraceae bacterium | reverse complement strand
TGGGCGCGCCGGACGAGGTCCGCGCCGTCTACCGCGGCGAGCGGCGCGTCGAGATGCGCGAGGCCCGCACCGAGCGCGCCCGCGACCGCCGCACCCGCCCCGCCCGCGGCTCGCTGGGCTCCGCCGTCGAGATCAAGGGCGACGACCGGGCGCTGTTCGAGGCGCTTCGCGCCTGGCGCAAGGGCGAGGCGCAGACGCAGGGGGTGCCGCCGTACGTGATCTTCCACGACCGCACCCTCCTCGAACTCGCCGCCGCCCGCCCCGCCACGCTGGAGGACGTGGCGCGCGTCTCAGGCGTCGGCCAGGCCAAGCTCGACCGTTACGGCGCGGGCGTGCTGCAGGTGGTGCGCGAGGCGGAGGCGTGATCCGTCCTCCCCCGGCACGGGGGAGGTGGCGGCCGCAGGCCGACGGAGGGGGTGGCGCGACATGTCCAGCGTCGCGCAACCCCCACCACCCCGCTTCGCGCGGTCCCCCTCCCCCGTGCCGGGGGAGGACTCACTTCGGCGCGGCGGGCGCGCCGGGGGGCGCCGGCGTGGACGGCCCCGCGCCCACCGGCACGGGCTTGGCCTGCGGATCGCCGGGCGCGGGGTTGGGCGAGCGCACCACCAGCCGCCACGCCTTGTCGTCGGTGAGGTACTTGGCCGAGACGCGCTGCACCTCCGCCGCCGTCACCGCCTCCGTGCCCGTGATGCTGGTGCGGATCGCCTCCACCTGCCGGGGCTCCACGTCGATGCGCGACAGCGCCTGCAGCCACCAGGCGTTGTTCTCCAGCTGCTTGCGCTTGGTCTCCACGATCGGCCGCTTGGCGCGCTCCAGCTCGTCGGCGCTGGGCGGCTTGGCCCGCATGTCGGCGCTGATGCGGCGGACGTTGGCGAAGAAGCTGTCCGTCTTGAACGGAGGCGTCTCCACCTGCGCCGCCACGATCCCGAAGCCCGGGAACACCGCCGACTCGTCGGACTGCGCGCCCGGCGAGTAGCTGGCGCCTTCCGCCACGCGCACCTGGTCGATCAGCCGGTTCTCGAACACGTCGGCGGCCACGCTCAGCGCCCGCGCCTCCGGCAGGTCGGCGTAGAGGTCGGTGGAGGGCCAGCCCACGAAGGCCACCGCCTGGTCGGCGCGCCCCGCATGGGTGAGCACCTTCGCCTCGCCCCCGCCGGAGGGGAAGCGCACGCGCAGCGCCTCCGCGGACGCCTTGGCGCGCGCGGGGCGGGGCGGCAGGGCGGCCAGGGTCTTGGACACCGCGGCGATGGCCGCCTCCGGCGTGAGGTCGCCCACCATCGTCACCTCCAGCGCGCCCTGCGCCAGGGCCGGGCCGACGGCGGCGGGCAGGTCGCCCGGCGCGGAGACGGCCAGCTCCTCCGCCGTGGGCAGCACGCGCCAGCGCACGTCCCCGCCGTGGGTCAGCTGCTGGAGGTCGCGCGCCAGCACGCCGCCGGGCGTGGAGCCGATCTGCGGCAGGACGGTCGCCACCGAGGCCTTGGTCCGCGCGAACGCCTCCGGCCGGAAGCCCGGACGCGTCAGGTAGGCGGTGGCCAGCTGCATCTCGAAGTCGAGGTCCGACGGCCGGGTGGTCCCCCCCATGACGTAGGCGTCGTCGCCCAGCCCGAACGAGACGCCCACGACCCTGGCCGCCGCGATGCGGGCGATCTCCTGCGCGGTCAGCTCCTTGGTGCCGCCGGCGGTCAGGGCGGGGGCCTGCCAGGCGGGGGAGAAGCGGTCGCGCGGCAGGCCCGTGCGGCCGTCGCCGATGCGCACGTTCACCAGGACCTCGTCCTTGGCGAAGCTCGTGGGCTTCACCGTCAGGCGCACGCCGTCGGCGAACACCACCCGGGTGACGCCCAGATCCTTCAGCTCGGTGCGCGAGGCCACCTTCCCCGCCGGGCCGAAGCTGGCGTACGGCCACGCCACCTCCGCCTTGACCACGGGCGGGGTCACGGGCCTGGCGAGCGCGGCGTCCAGCGAGGCCTTCACCACCCGCTCGCCGCCCTCCACCGGCTTGGGCGAGCTGAAGGCCACCAGCGGGCCCGACCCTGCGAAGGCCGCCTTCAGCGCCGCGTCCACCTCCGCGGGGGTGAGGCCCGCCGCCACCCGCTCGAAGATGGCGAGGTTCTGGACGGGGCCGGTGAAGACCTCGTCCTCGTTCACCGTCTCCACCAGCGACTCGGCCAGCTGGGGCGTCTTGCGCGTGGAGGCGGAGGCGGCCTCCTGTGCGAAGCGGGTGCGCAGCTCCGTCACCTCCCGCGCCAGCTCGGGCGGCCGCACGCCGAAGCTCTGGGCGCGGCGCGCCTCGGCCACCGCGGCGTCCAGGCCCTTGGCCCAGCCCTCCGGCGTGGTGCGCACGGACAGCGTGGTCAGCTTGGCCGACTTGAGCGTGTTCTCCCGCTCCGCCACCGCGCCGAGGAAGGGGGCGTCCGGCGCGTGCGCCAGCTCGTCCAGCCGGCGGTTCAGCACCGCCAACCCGATCTGCTCGACGAGGTCGCGCCGCTCGCGGGCGAAGGTGTCGGCGGTGGGATCGTACGCCTGCGCCCAGAACACCTGAAGCTGCTGGGGGCCGCCCGCCTCGGCGAACAGCGACGCCGCCTTTCCCCGGGGCTTCACCACGCCGAGGTCGGGTGCGGCGCCCGGCGCGCCGCGGCCGCGCCAGTCGCCGAAGCGGGTGCGGATGTCGGCCTCCATCTTGTCCACGTCGAAGTCGCCCACCGCGATCAGCGTGGCGTTCTCCGGCCGGTACCAGGCGTCGTAGAACTCCCGGATCCGCGAGACGGGGGCGGTCTTCAGCACGTCCACGAGCCCGATGGGCCAGCGCTGCGGCACCCGCTGGCCGTCGAGCATGAAGGCGTACTGCGCCTTGGCGGCGCGGAAGGCGGGGCTGTCGCGCAGCCGCTCCTCCGACAGCACCACGCCGCGCTCGGGGTCCATGGCCGCCTGGCTGAGGGTGAGCTCGCCCGCCACCTCCCGCAGCAGCATCAGGCCGGTGCCCAGCGTGTCGGCGTCCGTGCGCGGCAGGTCCAGCTCATAGACCGTCTGGTCGAAGCCGGTGGCGGCGTTGGTGTCCGGGCCGAAGGCCAGGCCGTGGCGCTGCAGGATGCGGATCATGTCCGTG
>CAXSHO010000199.1:2500-3160 GCA_964237305.1 uncultured Caulobacteraceae bacterium | reverse complement strand
TGCCGCTCGGGCTCGTGGCCGAGCTCCGGCGCGGCTGCCTCGCCGCCGACCCCGACGGCGCGCGGCTCCTAGAGGCGTACCTCGACCGCCGGGCGCCCGGCTGGCGTGAGCACGGTGAGGCGCACGCCGACCCGGGGCCGCGCGGCCCGGCGCAGGCGGGCGCGATGACGGAAGAGGAGGCCTATGAGGTCCTGGGGCTTGCGCGGGGCGCGCCCGCCGAAGAAGTCCGCCGGGCCCACCGGACCCTGATGAAGCGGCTTCACCCCGACCAGGGTGGGACGGACTACCTTGCGGCCCGCGTCAACGCGGCCAAGGACCGGCTTCTGAACCGACATCGCTGAGACTCCACGCGCGTGTCAGGGGACGGCCGCGACGGGCGGCCGGAGGGTGGGGCGGCCCGCTCAGCTCCGGGTGGCGAAGCAGGTGAAGCCCGTGCGCTTGAGGGCGCGGCAGGCCTCCTGGGCGTCGTCGGCCTCGGCGAAACCGGAGAAGCGGGCGCGGAACAGCAGCGCGCCGCCGCGGCTGACGCGCTCGGTGAAGGGCGCCGCCCGGGAGAGCACGCCCGCGTTGCGGCTGCGCGCCTCGGCGAGCATCGACTTCGCCTTGCCCTCGTCGTCCATGGCGCCGAGCTGGATCACCCAGGCCGAGGGCGTGATCGCG
>CAXSHO010000199.1:2015-2490 GCA_964237305.1 uncultured Caulobacteraceae bacterium | reverse complement strand
CCTCGGCGCCAGGCGCGTGCGCGTCCGCCCGCGCGGGCAGGCTCGCGGAGGGGGCGGTCGGCGCCGGGACGGCGGCGTAGGCCTGCGCGGCGCCCGGCAGCGCCTGGGGGCCGGTGCGCCACCGCAGGCCGCCGCTGCCCGGCGTGGTGGTGGGGGAGCCGGCGCGCGGGGGCCCGAGCTCGAGGGGCGGGCCGGGCCGCGCGGTGGACGCGGTGGTCTCGACGGCGTCGTCGTCGTCGGCCGAGGCCACGAGCACGCGCGAGCGCACCGGCGCCTGCGCCTGCGCCTCAGCCACCACCGCGGGGCGCGGGCGCTCGGGCGCCTCGGTGACGAGGGCGGCGGTGCGCTCGCCCGCGGTGGTGCGCGGCAGGTTCTCGCGCACGAGCCCGGCCATGATCCGGTCCCGGCTCGCCCCGGACTTGCCGCCCAGCACCACGCCGACGAGATGGCGGTTGCCGCGGCGCATCGAACTCAC
>CAXSHO010000199.1:0-2005 GCA_964237305.1 uncultured Caulobacteraceae bacterium | reverse complement strand
CCACGCCGACGAGGTGGTGGCCGTTGAGGCGCGCCGCCGTCATCAGGTTGAAGCCGGAATCGCGGGTGTAGCCCGTCTTGATCCCGTCCACGCCCGCCACCGTGCCCACGAGGCGGTTGTGGTTGCCGATGGTGCGCCCGCGGAAGGCGAAGGAGTGCGTCTGGAAGTAGTGGTAGTACCTCGGGAAGCGGTCCTGGATGGCGCGGGCCAGCACCGTGAGGTCGCGCGCGGTCGTGAGCTGCTCGGCGTCGGGGAGCCCCGAGGCGTTGGCGAAGTGCGTGCGGCTCATGCCCAGCGCGTGCGCCTTGCGCGTCATCATCTCGGCGAAGGCGTCCTCGCTGCCGCCGATGCTCTCGGCGATGACGGCGGCGACGTCGTTGGCCGACTTCGTCACGATGGCCTTGATCGCGTCCTCGACCGCGATCGTCTGCCCCGGCCGCAGCCCGAGCTTGGAGGGCGCCTGCGCGGCGGCGTGGGCCGTGACCGGGAGCGGCGTCTCCAGCGTCATCCGCCCGCGCTCGAGCTGCTCGAACAGCAGGTAGAGCGTCATCACCTTGGTCACCGAGGCGGGGTGGCGCAGGGCGTCCTCGTTGACGGCGTGGAGCACCCGGCCGGTCTTGGCGTCGACGACCATGTCGGCGTAGGGCGGGTTGTAGCCGCCGCCCGCCGACCGGGCGTGGTCGCCCGCGTGCCGGGCGTGGCCGCCGGCGTGGCGGGCGTGGCGCCGGCGGGCGTCGGCGGGTGCCGAGAGGGCGACCAGCGAGGCCATCGCGACGGCGGCGATCGCCAAGGGACGGACCGAGGGACGGACCGAGGGACGGACGGTGACGCCGCCCGCGCGGAGATGTTGAACGCTACGCATGACCGACCCGTCCTGCTCAGCCCAGCCCGTCCCGCCGCGCCCTCGGGCGCCCCGCGTCGCCCGGCCGGCACAGTCAACGACGGTAGGTGGACGCGGTTACGCGGGCGTTAATGGCGCCCGCCGCGCTCCATGCTGCACTGCACCATTCGGTTTGACAGGTGATGGTGCGATGCAGCATGGAGGGCGGGGAAGCAGGCGGCCGCGCGAGGCGGGGCGCCGGAGCCTTCCACGCACCGGGAGGGCGCCGCGCGGCGCCGATCAGAGCATGATCCAGTTCGACCACCTCTCGCCGCTCGGCAAGGAGAGCCTGGACGCGGCCACGCGCGCGCTCGGCACCGCCGCCAAGGGCGGCCAGGCCATCGCCGTCGAGATCGCGGGCCTGGGCAAGCAGACCTTCGAGCAGGGCACGGCGGCCCTGGAGAAGCTCGCCGCCGCCCGCTCGCTGGAGACGGTGATGGCGATCCAGGGCGAGTTCGCCAGGGCGAGCTACGAGGGCCTGGTCTCGCTCCGCGACGATCGGCGCGCTCTGCACGGCGCTGGCGCGCGACACGATGAAGCCCTTCGAGCAGGCGGCGGCGGGCGCCGGGACGACCGGCGCGGCCTGACCTCCCACTCGACGCGACGCTCAGCACCACCTGGCGCCCGGCCCCGCGCCGGGCGTCCCCGCTCCGGCCGCGGCCCCGGCCGGGCGGACCGGTCCGGCGCGCCGGACAGTTGCGCGCAGGGCGCTGGCGTCCCGGGCCCGCCACCCCTAGATTCCCCCTCTCAGGCGTGGTCTCCTCGGGCGACCACGACGTCGTGAGGGATGGGCCGGGTGGGCGAGCGCGGTTTCAACGAGGCGAGGTCCGCCAGGGCCGGGCTCGCCAAGGACTCCGCCGAGGACGGGGAGGGCGAGCCGCGGGAGGCGCGCGCGCGCATGGCCGCGCCCTCGACGCCCGACGGGACCGACGACGGCCGCTCCGGCACCGCGATCATCACGCGCACCAAGCCCCGCACCAAGCGGCCCAGCCTCTACCGCGTGCTGCTGCTCAACGACGACTACACGCCGATGGAGTTCGTCGTGCACGTGCTCGAGAACTTCTTCAGCAAGTCGCGCGAGGACGCGACCCGCATCATGCTCCACGTCCACCAGTCGGGCGTGGG
>CAXSHO010000198.1:0-3181 GCA_964237305.1 uncultured Caulobacteraceae bacterium | reverse complement strand
CCATCGCCGCGTCGCCCGCGTCGGGGTCCATGGTGGCGGGCGCGAACCCCATCAGCCCCAGCATGGCGGCGCGGTCGGTGGCGTGGCCGCGGCCGGTGAGCGCCAGGGAGCCGTAGAGGGTGACCTGCACCCGGGCCGTGCGCGCCAGCACGCCCGCGACCTCCAGCCGCTGGAGAAAGCGGCCGGCCGCCGTCATCGGCCCCATGGTGTGCGAGGAGGACGGACCGACGCCGAGCTTGAAGAGGTCGAACACGCCCGCCGTCATGCCGAGCCGTGTAGCGGCGCGTCGCCGCGCGGCCAGGGCGCGGACGCGGCTCGCGCGACGGGGAGGGGGCCGCGACCGGGCGTCGTACGCGTCGGGACGCTGTCGCAAGGCCCGGCGTGGCCGCGGCTTCGGGACGGGGCGGAGGTCTCGGGCCGATCGGGCGACCGCCGCTTGACAGGGCGGGCTCTCTATTCACAGTGTGAACATTAGGGTGGACAGGAGCCGGACGGTTGAGAACGCGCATCACCGAGCTGTTCGGCGTCCGCCATCCCATCATGCAGGGGGGCATGCACTGCGTCGGCCTAGCCGAGATGGCCGCCGCCGTCGCCGAGGCCGGCGGACTGGGCCTGATCACCGCCCTGACCCAGGGCTCGCCTGAGGGGCTCAAGGCGGAGATTGCGCGCTGCCGGGCCATGACCGACGAGCCGTTCGGCGTGAACCTCACCTTCCTGCCCGCGGTGACTCCGCCCGACTATCCGGGCTACGTCCGCGCCATCCTCGACAGCGGGATCACCGCGGTGGAGACGGCGGGCAACAACCCGGTGAAGTGGCTGCCCATGCTCAAGGAGGGGGGCGTCAAGGTCATCCACAAGTGCACCAGCGTGCGCCACGCCCTGAAGGCGGAGGCCATCGGCTGCGACGCCGTCAGCGTCGACGGGTTCGAGTGCGGCGGCCACCCGGGCGAGGACGACGTGCCCAACATGATCCTCCTGCCCCGGGCGGCGGACGAGCTGACCATCCCCTTCATCGCCTCGGGCGGGATGGCCGACGCCCGCTCGCTCGTGGCCTCGCTGGCCATGGGGGCGGAAGGGATCAACATGGGCACCCGCTTCATCGCCACGGAGGAGGCGCCCGTGCATCCCAACGTGAAGCAGGCGATCCTGGAGGCCACCGAGCTGGACACGCGCCTGGTCATGCGCCCGCTGCGCAACACCGAGCGCGTGCTGAAGAACGCGGGCGTCGAGAAGCTCCTGGCCAAGGAGCGCGAGATCGGGGCGGGGATCACCTTCGCCGACATCGCACCCGAGGTGGCGGGCGTCTACCCGCGCATCATGCGCGACGGCGAGATGGATGCGGGCGCCTGGAGCTGCGGCATGGTCGCGGGCCTGATCCACGACGTGCCCACCGTGCGCGAGCTGATCGACCGCATCATGCGCGAGGCCGACGAGATCATCCACGGACGCCTCGCCCGCTTCGCCTCCGCCGAGCCGGCCCCCGCCCGCGCGCTGGAGACCGCCTGACGCCGTAGCCGACACGCGACCCGGCGCACGAGACGCCGGGCGACCTCAGGGAGACCGCCGTGACCAAGCCCGAGTTCCTGCGCACCGCCAAGCCCGCCTTCAGGGCGCGCTACGACAACTACATCGGCGGGGCCTGGACGCCGCCCAAGGGCGGCCGCTACTTCGACGACGCCTCGCCCGTTAACGGCCAGGTGCTGTGCGAGGTCGCCCGTTCCGACGCGGCCGACGTGGAGGCTGCGCTGGACGCCGCCCACGCCGCCAAAGAGGCCTGGGGCCGCACCAGCGTGGCCGAGCGCGCGGTGATCCTCAACGCCATCGCCCAGCGCATGGAGGACAACCTTCCCATGCTGGCCGCCGCCGAGACGTGGGACAACGGCAAGCCCATCCGCGAGACCACCGCCGCCGACCTGCCGCTGGCGGTGGACCACTTCCGCTACTTCGCGGGCGCCATCCGCGCGCAGGAGGGCGGGATCAGCGAGCTGGACCAGGACACGGTGGCCTATCACTTCCACGAGCCGCTGGGCGTGGTGGGCCAGATCATCCCCTGGAACTTCCCGCTCTTGATGGCGGTGTGGAAGCTCGCCCCCGCCATCGCCGCGGGCAACTGCGTGGTGATCAAGCCCGCCGAGCAGACGCCGGCCTCCATCCTGGTCTGGGCGGAGCTTGTGGGCGACCTCCTGCCGCCGGGCGTGCTCAACATCGTCAACGGCTTCGGGCTGGAGGCGGGCAAGCCGCTGGCCTCCTCGCCCCGCATCGCCAAGATCGCCTTCACCGGCGAGACCACCACGGGCCGCCTGATCAGCCAGTACGCCAGCCAGAACCTGATCCCCGTCACGCTGGAGCTGGGCGGCAAGTCGCCGAACATCTTCTTCAAGGACGTAATGGCCGAGGACGACGCCTACCTCGACAAGGCGCTCGAGGGGTTCGCCATGTTCGCCCTGAACCAGGGCGAGGTCTGCACCTGCCCCTCCCGCGCGCTGATTCACGCCGACGTCTACGACGCCTTCATGGAGCGCGCGATCAAGCGGGTGGAGGCGATCGTCCAGGGCGATCCGCTCGACCCGGCCACCATGATCGGCGCGCAGGCCTCTTCCGAGCAACTCGAGAAGATCCTGAGCTACCTCGACATCGGCCGGCAGGAGGGCGCCGAAGTGCTCACCGGCGGCGAGCGCGCCACGCTGAACGGCGACCTGGCCGGCGGCTACTACGTCAAGCCGACCGTCTTGCGCGGCCACAACAAGATGCGCGTCTTCCAGGAGGAGATCTTCGGCCCCGTCGTCTCAGTGACCACCTTCAAGACCGACGAGGAGGCGCTGGAGATCGCCAACGACACCCTCTACGGCCTGGGCGCGGGGGTGTGGACGCGCGACGCCAACCGCGCCTACCGCATGGGCCGCGGCATCCAGGCCGGGCGGGTCTGGACCAACTGCTACCACGCCTATCCGGCCCACGCGGCCTTCGGCGGCTACAAGCAGTCCGGCATCGGCCGCGAGAACCACAAGATGATGCTCGACCACTACCAGCAGACCAAGAACCTGCTGGTCAGCTACTCCAACAAGGCGCAGGGGTTCTTTTAAATGGCGGATTCGCCGAGCCGAGCGCTCGTTAGGCGGGCGGCAGCCGACCTACTGGAGACGTTGCAGAAACGCCACGGCGCGTTGATGTTTCACCAGTC
>CAXSHO010000197.1:0-3197 GCA_964237305.1 uncultured Caulobacteraceae bacterium | reverse complement strand
GTGGTGGCGCTCGGCGCCGCGGTGCAGGCGGGCGTGCTGCGCGGCGAGGTGAAGGACGTGCTCCTCCTCGACGTGACTCCGCTGACGCTCGGCATCGAGACGCTGGGCGGCGTGTTCACGCCGCTGATCGAGCGCAACACCACCATCCCCACCAAGCGCAGCCAGACCTTCTCCACCGCCGACGACAACCAGTCGGCCGTGACCATCCGCGTGTTCCAGGGCGAGCGGCCCATGGCGGCGGACAACAAGGTGCTGGGCCAGTTCGATCTCGTGGGCATCCCGCCCGCGCCGCGCGGCGTGCCGCAGGTGGAGGTCACCTTCGACATCGACGCCAACGGCATCGTGCACGTCACGGCGAAGGACAGGGCGACCAACAAGGAGCAGTCGATCCGCATCCAGGCCAACGGCGGCCTGAGCGACGCCGACATCGAGAAGATGGTCAAGGACGCCGAGGCCAACGCCGCGTCGGACAAGACCAAGAAGGAGCTGATCGAGGCCCGCAACTCCGGCGAGGCCCTGGTCCACTCCACCGAGAAGAGCCTGGCCGAGTTCGGCGACAAGGTGCCCGAGGCCGACAAGACGGCCATCGAGACCGCGCGCGCCGAGCTGAAGACCGCGTTGGAGGGTGAGGACGCGGAGGATATCCGCGCCAAGACCCAGACGCTGGTCCAGGCCTCCATGAAGCTCGGCGAGGCCATGTACGCCGCCCAGCAGGGCGCCTCCAACGACGAGGGCCAGCCCGCGGGCGACCCCGGCGTGGTTGACGCCGAGTTTGAGGACGTGTCGGACGAGAAGAAGTCGGCCTGACCTGAACTGTCATCCCGGACAGCCCGCCAGGGCTGATCCGGGACCCAGGGCCGCAGGCGCGCCCCGCACTCCTGGGTTCCGGCTCTCCGCTTCGCTCCGGCCGGGATGACAGCGTTTCAGCGAGCGGGGTGGGATCGGCACGCGAACATGGCGCGCGACTACTACGAGGTTCTGGAGGTCCAGAAGACCTGCACGGAGGTCGAGCTGAAGGCCGCCTTCCGCAAGGCCGCCATGAAGCACCACCCCGACCGCAACCCGGGCGACGCGGGGGCCGAGGTGCGCTTCAAGGAGTGCAACGAGGCCTACTCCATCCTCTCCGACCCGCAGAAGCGCGCGGCCTACGACCGCTTCGGCCACGCCGGCCTCGGCGGGGGAGCGCCCGGCGGCGGCGGCTTCCAGGGCGACCCAGGCGACATCTTCTCCTCCGTGTTCGGCGACGCCTTCGGCGAGGTGTTCGGCGCCGGCCGCCGGCCCACGCACGGGCCGCAGCGTGGGCAGGACCTGCGCTACGACCTGGAGATCACCCTGGAGCAGGCCTTCTCCGGCGCGGAGGTGGAGATCCGCGTCCCCGCCGCCATGACGTGCGAGACCTGCGACGGCTCGGGCGCCCGGCCCGGCACCACCGCCCAGACCTGCCAGACCTGCGGCGGCCAGGGGCGCGTGCGCGCCCAGCAGGGCTTCTTCGCCGTGGAGCGCGCCTGCCCCCGCTGCGGCGGCGCGGGGAAGGTGATCGCCGACCCCTGCCGCACCTGCCACGGCGCCGGCCTGGTGCGCCGCGAGCGCACCCTCAGCGTCCGCATCCCCGCCGGCGTGGACGACGGCGCGCGCATCCGCCTGACGGGGGAGGGCGACGCCGGTCCCCGCTCCGGGCCCCGCGGCGACCTCTACATCTTCCTGGGCGTGCAGCCGCACGAGCTGTTCGAGCGCGAGGGGCTGGACCTGCACGTCCACGCGCCCGTGCCCATGTGGATGGCTGCGCTGGGCGGCGAGATCGAGAGCCCCTGCATGGCCGCGGCCACGGAGGCGGGCGCCCCGCCCTGCGAGGGCGACTGCAAGGTCAAGGTCAAGGTGCCCGAAGGCGCGCAGAGCGGCCGCACCATCCGCCTGCGCGGCAAGGGAATGCCCTCACTGCGCGGACGCGAGCGGGGCGACCTGATCGTGGAGCTGTTCGTCGAGACGCCCACCCACCTCACCGCCCGCCAGCGCGAACTCCTGCGCGAGCTGTCCGACACCGCCGAGTCCGACGGCCGCCACCACCCGCGCCACGCGGGCTTCTTCGACAAGGCGCGACGCTTCTGGGACGGGCTGACGGGAGCCGAGGCCCGGGTCGGCTGAGGACGACGGACGGCGGCCGCCATCCCTCAGGGCCGACCGGGCTCGCGCGGCCGCTTCCAACCGCTATAAGCCGGACGACACTCGAGGACGGAAGACGCACGATGGACCTGCAAGCGCTGAACGCCGTGGCGGTGAAGCTGACGGCGCCCGGCCGGGGCGTGCTCGCCGCCGACGAGTCCACCGGCACCATCCAGAAGCGCTTCGACGCGGTGGGGGTGGAGAACGTGGAGGCCCACCGGCGCGACTACCGGGAGCTCCTGTTCCGTTCGGCGGGCATGGGGTCGATCTCGGGCGTGATCCTGTATGACGAGACGATCCGCCAGGACGCGGCGGACGGCACGCCGCTGGTGACGCTCATCGAGCAGGCGGGCGCCATCCCCGGGATTAAGGTGGACGAGGGCGTGCAGCCCCTCCCGCACTTCCCCGGCGAGACCATCACCGTGGGCCTGGACGGGTTGGCCGCCCGCCTGAAGGACTACCACGCCCGCGGCGCCCGCTTCGCCAAGTGGCGCGCGGTGATCGACATCGCCCAGGGCGTGCCGACGGAGGGCGCGGTCAAGGCCAACGCCCAGGCGCTCGCCCGCTACGCCGCCCTTTGCCAGGAGGCGCAGATCGTGCCGATCGTCGAGCCCGAGGTGCTGATGGACGGCGACCACGACCTCGCCCGCTGCGACGCCGCCACGCGCCTCGTGCTGAAGACGGTGTTCGACGCCCTGTGGGACGCGCGGGTCGCGCTGGAGGGCATGGTGCTGAAGCCCAACATGGTGGTCAGCGGCCTGAAGGCCGCGCGCCAGGCCCCGGCGGAGGAGGTGGCCGTCCACACCCTCGCCACGCTGAAGGCCACCGTGCCGAGCGCGGTGCCCGGGATCGCCTTCCTGTCGGGCGGCCAGTCGGACGTGGACGCCACCGCGCACCTGGACGCCATGAACCGCCTGGGCGGCCTGCCCTGGGCGCTCACCTTCTCCTACGGCCGGGCGCTGCAGGCCTCCACGCAGAAGGCCTGGTCGGGAAGGGCGGAGAACGTCCCCGCCGCGCAGGCCGCCTTCGCCCACCGC
>CAXSHO010000196.1:0-3597 GCA_964237305.1 uncultured Caulobacteraceae bacterium | reverse complement strand
TGTTCACACCAGAAGAAGAATTGGAATACCAGCAGTGGCTGGAGGAAGTGCAGGCCGCTGAACTCGCGGCGGAAGCGGAAATAGAAGACCGGCAGCGGGACGCGATGCTCGCGACCGGCCTTCATGCGGTCGGCAGGCACGGTCGGCAGAAACTCCGGCGTGAGCGCGCAGACTCACCCGGGGCGGCGCACGCCGTCAAGCGCGCCCTGCGCCGGTTGCCCCGGCGAGGCCCCCCCGCTATGTCCTGCGGCGACCCCTCTCCTCGAGCGTAGAGCGCCCGCGCGATCCGTGGGCGTGCGAGACATGGCGCAGCAATACATCTTCCAGATGCAGGGCCTCACCAAGGCCTGGCCGGGCGGCAAGAAGGTCTTCGAGAACGTCTGGCTGAGCTTCTACCCGGACGCGAAGATCGGCGTGGTGGGCGTGAACGGCTCGGGCAAGTCGACGCTCTTGAAGATCATCGCCGGCCTGGACACGGAGTACAACGGCGAAGCCAAGGCGGCCGAGGGCGTGCGCATGGGCTTCCTCGAGCAGGAGCCGCACCTGGACGAGCAGCTGAACGTGGTGGGCAACGTGATCAGCCAGTGCCGCGAGAAGCAGGTGTTCGACCGCTACAACGCCATCGCGCTGGAGATGGCCGAGACCTACACCGACGAGCTGATGGAGGAGATGAACACCCTCCAGGAGCAGATCGACGCCCAGGACCTGTGGGACATCGACAGCCGTGTCGAGCAGGCCATGGAGGCGCTGCGCTGCCCCCCCGCGGACTGGCCGGTGGACAGCCTCTCCGGCGGCGAGAAGCGCCGCGTGGCGCTGGCGCGTCTCCTGCTCTCCAAGCCCGACATGCTGCTTCTGGACGAGCCCACCAACCACCTGGACGCCGAGAGCGTCGCCTGGCTGCAGCACCACCTGGAGGCCTTCCCCGGCTGCGTCATCCTGGTGACCCACGACCGCTACTTCCTGGACCAGGTGACCAAGTGGACGCTGGAGCTGGACCGGGGGAAGGGCCTGCCCTTCGAGGGCAACTACTCCGGCTGGCTGGAGCAGAAGACCAAGCGGATCGTGCAGGAGCAGTCGGAGTCGGAGGCCCGCCAGCGCGCCATGACCAAGGAGCTGGAGTGGGTGCGCTCCAACGCCAAGGCGCGCCAGTCCAAGTCCAAGGCGCGGCTTGCGGCCTACGACGAGATGGTGCGCGAGCAGGAGGCCGGCCGCGGCGCCCAGACCCACGCGCACATCGCCATCCCGCCCGGCCCGCGGCTCGGCTCCGTGGTGCTGGAGGTGGACGGGCTGGAGAAGGCCTACGGCGACAAGACGCTGTTCGACGGCCTCTCCTTCAAGCTGCCGCCCAACGGCATCGTGGGCGTGATCGGGCCGAACGGCGCGGGCAAGTCCACCCTGTTCAAGCTCATCACCGGGCAGGAGCAGCCCGACGGCGGCAAGGTGCGGCTCGGCGAGACGGTGAAGCTCGCCTATGTCGACCAGAGCCGCGACGCGTTGAACGACGACAAGACCATCTTCCAGGAGATCTCGGGCGGGCTGGACGTGATGATGGTGGGCAAGCGCGAGGTGAACACGCGCTCCTACGTCGGCTCCTTCAACTTCAAGGGCGGCGACCAGCAGAAGAAGGTGGGGCTGCTGTCAGGCGGGGAGCGCAACCGCGTGCACCTGGCCAAGACCCTGGCGGAGGGCGGCAACCTCATCCTCCTGGACGAGCCCACCAACGACCTGGACATCGAGACGCTGCAGAACCTGGAGGAGGCGCTGGAGCAGTTCGCCGGCTGCGCCGTGGTGATCTCCCACGACCGCTGGTTCCTCGACCGCTTGGCCACCCACATCCTCGCCTTCGAGGGCGACAGCCACGTGGAGTGGTTCGAAGGCAACTTCGAAGCCTACGAGGAGGACAAGAAGCGCCGCCTGGGCACCGACAGCCTCATCCCCAAGCGCATCAAGTTCCAGAAGTTCGACCGGGCGTGACGCCCTGAGCTCCTGAGGGCGCAGGAACCGACCACGCCGCCCCCCCGTTGGCCGATGGTCAAGCTTGACCAGACGGGGGACGGATGAACATCGTTGGGACCGAGGGCGCCGACAACCTGGTCGGGACGGCCGACGCCGACACCATCATCGCCCTCGGCGGAGATGATGTGATCGACCCCCGCGCCGGGGTGGACGTCGTGGACGCGGGCGCCGGCGACGACATCGTGCGCGCCACCGCCTACAACTTCTTCACCGGCGGGCAGGGCGCGCCCAAGAGCAGCTACGACGGCGGCGTCGGAAACGATACGCTGGACTTCTCCGGCTCCACGAGCGGCCCCGTGGTCCTGCTGTTCGACCCGAATAGCGAGTTCACGTCGGCGGGAAATATACAATTCAAGAACTTCGAAGTGTTCATCGGTTCTGGCGAAGGTGACGGCTTCGTCTTCGACTTCGCCAATTTCCCGGTCGTGGTTTACGGGCGCGGCGGTGACGATGACTTCTCAGGATCGTACGGCTACTACGACACCTTCTATGGAGAAGAAGGCAACGACTCGTTTCAGGTGAACGCAGGCGACCGCGCGTACGGCGGCTCGGGCGCGGACCGGTTCACCCTCACGACCTCCTTCGGCTCGAATCCCCCGCTGGGCGTCATCGACGGCGGGGACGGGGTCGACACCCTGTCGTTCTACGGCGGCTACTACGTCGATCTGGAGGCGGGGCTGGTGACCACCTCCAGCGGCGACCTGTCCATCTCGGGTGTCGAGAACGTCTCCGTCTCCACCTACCTCGGACAGGGCGGCACGGTGCGCGGCGACGGCGGCGACAACGTCTTCAGCGTGCCCACCGACGCGTTCGGCGACGGCCAGGTCGGCGTGGTCTTCGAAGGTCGCGGCGGGAACGACACCCTGATCGGCGGCTTGGGCGCGGATCGACTCTTCGGCGGCGACGGTGACGACCAGCTCCGCGGCTCGGACGGGGACGACCTGCTGGACGGCGGTGCAGGCCTGAACGTCATCGACGGCGGGGCGGGCTCGGACACCCTAAGCTATGGAACGGCGACGGTGGGCGTGGTCGTCGCCCTGGCCCTCCAGGGGTCTTCGCAAAAGACGGGGGTGTCGCGCGACACCGTCTCGTCAGTGGAGAACCTTGCGGGAAGCGCCTACGACGACCGCCTCTCCGGCGACGGCGGCGACAACCGGATCAGCGGGGCGGGCGGCGCCGACATCCTGTCCGGCGGCGGGGGCGCCGACGTGCTGGACGGCGGCGACGGGCGTGACACGGCCAGCTACGCCTACGCGGCGCAGGCCGTGACGGTCAGCCTGGCCATCACCGGCGCGCAGGCCACCGGCGTGTCCACCGAAACGTTGATCTCCATCGAGAACCTCGCGGGCTCGCGCTTCGACGACCGCCTCACCGGCGACGGTTCCGCCAACACGCTGGTCGGCGGGGCCGGGAACGACATCCTGATCGGCGGGGCGGGCGACGACGCCTACGAGGTGACGGAGGCGGGCGACCAGGTGATCGAGAACGCCAATGAGGGAACGGACACCGTCTACGCCTACCTGTCAGACTACACGCTCACCGCCAACGTGGAGCGGCTGGAGCTGGAAGGGTCCGCCTTCA
>CAXSHO010000195.1:0-3608 GCA_964237305.1 uncultured Caulobacteraceae bacterium | reverse complement strand
CCGCGATCTTGCCCGCGTCCTTGGTCGCCTGGCGCTGGGCGTCGTTGAAGTAGGCGGGCACCGTGATGACCGCCTTGGTCACCGTCTCGCCGAGGTGCGCCTCCGCGGCCTCCTTCAGGCGCTGCAGGATGAAGGCGGAGATCTGCTGGGGCGAGTAGTCCTTGCCGTGGCTCTTCACCCAGGCGTCGCCGGTGGGCCCGCGCACGATTTCAAAGGGCGACAGGCCCTTGTCCTTCTGCACCACGGGGTCGTCGTTGGTGCGGCCGATCAGGCGCTTGATCGCGTAGAACGTGTTGGAGGGGTTGGTGACGCCCTGGCGCTTGGCGGGCTGGCCCACCAGCCGCTCACCGTCGTCGAGGATCGCCACGATGGACGGCGTGGTGCGCGCGCCCTCAGCGTTCTCGATGACCTTGGGGGCCTTGCCGTCCATGATGGCCACGCACGAGTTCGTGGTGCCGAGGTCGATGCCGATGATCTTGCTCATGCGGGTCGTTCCAACTCCTGGTCTGACTGTGGCGGGCGGGCGGCTGGTGGCCTTCGTGCGAAGCGCCGATCTCGCGCCCGCTCCCGGTGACCGGACCGATATGGGGAGGGGGTGGGGGGCCGCAAGATGGCCGCGCCAGGGCGGACGGACGCGTTCGGCGAGTCGTGCGGCGTCATCTGCGGCGCGGCCGCGCAGGAGCCTCCGCGACCTTGCGGCGACTCGGGCGCCGCCCCACAGGTAGGCCATGGCGCGCGAGATCGTTCTGGACACCGAGACCACCGGCATCGGTCACGGCCACCGGGTGATCGAGCTCGCCTGCATCGAGGTGGAGGATCTTCTCCCCACCGGCGGCCACCTGCACACCCTGATCGACCCCGAGCGCGAGATCGATCCCGAAGCGCAGAAGGTGCACGGCATCGACCGCGGCCGGCTGCGCGGCGCTCCCCGCTTCGCCGACGCGGCGGTGGTGGAGCGGTTCCTCGACTACATCGGCGACGCCAAGCTCGTGGCGCACAACGCCGCCTTCGACCGCGGCTTCCTCAACATGGAGCTGGAGCGCTGCGGCCGTCGGCCCCTGCCGGAGAGCCGGTGGGTGTGCACCTTCCAGCTGGCGCAGAAGCGCTTCCCGGGCATGTACAACTCGCTGGACGCGCTCTGCAAACGCTACCGGATCAGCCTGGCGGAGCGGACGCTGCACGGGGCGCTGGTCGACACCCGGCTCCTGGCGATGGTCTACCTGGAGCTGCAGGGCGGCAAGGAACGCGGGCTGGACTTCACGACGCTCGCGGACGCGGACGGCGGCGCGATCACCGTAGCGAGCTACGGCCCGCGCCCCCGCGCCCTGGCGCCGCGCCTCACCCCCGCCGAGCGCGAACGCCACGCGGCGTGGATCGCCGCCACGCTGAAGGACAAGGCGCTCTGGTCGAGGTCGGGGCTGCTCTAGCCGCGTTCAGAAGCCCATCAGCCGCGCGTACCGGTCGCGGTGGTAGGCCGCCCCGCCGTAGGCCGCCTCCATGACGCGGGCGCGCTTCATGTAGAGGCCGGGGTCGGCGGCGTCGGTCATGCCGATCCCCCCGTGCATCTGCACCATCTCGTTGGACACCGTGTGCAGCGTCTCCCCCGCCATGGCCTTGGCCAGGGAGCACAGGGCGCGGGCGTCGTTGGAGCCGCGGTCGAGCGCGGACAGCGCCTCCTCCACGCAGGATCGGGTGAGCTCCAGCTGCGTGAACATCTTGGCCGCCCGGTGCTGCAGCGCTTGGAAGCTGCCGATCAGCGCGCCGAACTGGGTGCGCGTCTTCAGGTGGTCGAGCGTGGTCTCGAAGGCCTGCAGCGCCGTGCCCAGCATCTCCGCCGCCGCGCCCGCGCGCGCGCGGTCGAGCACCTGCTCGAGCACCTCGGTCCCGCCCAGCGCCTGCGCCGGCGCGGCTTCGAAGCGGATCGCGGCCGCGCCGCGGCTGTCGATCAGCGCCAGGCGCGAGCGGCTGACGCCCGGCGCCGCGGCCTCCACCAGGAACAGCGCCGGCCCCGCCTCGCCTGCCGCGGCCACCAGCAGGAGGTCGGCCTCCACGCCGTCCAGCACGAAGGTCTTGGCGCCGTCAACCCGCCAGCCGTCCCCCTCGCGGCGGGCGGAGGCCGCCGGCCGGTCGGGGGCGTGGTGCGCCGTCTCCTCCACCGCGAGCGCCACCACCACCTCGCCCGCGGCGATCCTCGGCAGCCACGCCGCCTGCTGCTCCGCACTCCCGCCCAGCGTCAGGGCGGAGGCGCCGATCAGCGCGGTGGACAGCAGCGGCGACGCGGCGAGCGTGCGCCCCGTCTCCTCCAAGACGAGGCCCAGGCCCAGGTAGCCGAACTCCGACCCGCCGTGCGCTTCTGGCGTGATCACCCCGGCCCAGCCCATCTCGCCCATCTCGCGCCACACCGCGGGGTCGAAGCCCTCGCCTTCGCCGTCGCGCATCCTGCGCAGGGCCGACACCGGCGCGCGGGCGGCCACCCACTCGCGCGCGCTGTCGCGCAGCATCGTCTGCTCCTCGGTGAGCACCGCCATCGTCGCCTCCCTCCCCGTGTCGCCGTTCGGCGTTCTCTCGCCTCAGTCGGTCCCGGCCGCGCGCAACGCCGCCGCGACGCCGTCCAGCCCCCAGTGCAGCCCGCCCCGGGTATCGATCAGGGTGGGGGCGCCGAAGAACTCGCGCCGCAGCGCCTCGGCGGTGTTGGCGTCGAGCTGGGCGCGGACCTCCAGCGTGCGGGCGCGCTCCAGCACGCGGGCGGCGTCGTAGTCGATCTCCACCAGGATCTCGCCCAGGACGGTGGGGTCGGAGATGTCCCAGTCCTTGACGTAGTCGGCGTCGAAGGCGGCGCGGACGAAGGCGGCCATGTCCAGCCCCTCCGCCTCGCAGGCCAGCGCCGCGCGCAAGGCCGGGATGGTGTCGCGCGGGTGGTGCGAGGGGCGGCGGCCCTTCACGCCCGCCTTGTCGCAGGCGCTCACGAAGGCGCGCCAGTAGACCTGCTCGGACTCGCCGTGGTCGAGCACCGGCGGCGGTTCGTCCTGCTCCTCGCGGCGGCGCTGCACGGGCGCCACGCGGAACGGCTTCCAGCGCAGGGGGACGCCCGCGTCGGCCGCCTGGCGGCCCACCACCTGGGCGACGGGGTGGCTGTCGGGGCTGGCGAAGTCGAACCAGACCTCCACGGCGGGGGGTGCGTCGCTCACTGGTGGTCGAGCAGCCCGAGGACGCGCTTGGCGACGACGTTGAGGTTGATCTCGCTCGTGCCGCCCTCGATGGAGTTGCCCTTGGAGCGCAGCCACTGGCGGGTCTCGCGCAGCTCGGCGGGGGTGTAGCCCTCGCCCTCCCAGCCGAGGCCCGAGAAGCCGAGCGCCTCCATCATCAACTCGTGCTTTTCCTGGTTCAGCGTGGCCGCGGCGTACTTCATGATGGAGGCCGCAGGGCCGATGCCGAGGCCCGCCTTGGCTTCGGCCTCCACCCGACGCACCGTGAGCGCGAACGCCTTGGCCGACATCTTGTGGCCGGCGATGCGCGCGCGCAGGTCGCCGTCGGCCACGCGGCCGTCGACTTCGCCGCCGTACGTCTTGGCCACCTCCTCCAGCTCCAGGCCGGAGCCGCCGCCGAAA
>CAXSHO010000194.1:0-3833 GCA_964237305.1 uncultured Caulobacteraceae bacterium | reverse complement strand
CAGGTCGTCGTAGCCGGGTACCAGCGCCGAGAAATGGTTGCAGATGCCTTCTTCCAACCCCTGGCGCGCCGCCATCCGGAAACAGGCGGCGAGGTCGACCCGCGCCTGCAACGGGCCGAGCGGGACCAGCCGCTCGGCGGCGGCCGCGAGCACGGCGCGCTGCGCCGGGGAGAGGGCGCGGGGCTCGCCCGCGGGCGAGGCGTCCAGGCGCGCGATCAGCGCGCGGCGGGTGGCGGCGGTGACGCGGTCGGAGGCGAGGAGCGCGCGCGCGGCGGCCTCCAGCGCGGCCGGGGAGCGGGAGACGTCGGTCAAGCGGCGGTCGGCTCCTCGTCGGCGCACATCAAAGGAGGGGCGGGGGCGTCCGGTTCCCTACCGTCCCGCGGGATCGAGTCCCGCCGCGGTCGCCGCGGGCGTGCGGCCCCCCAGGTCCACCGCCGCGTTGGCGGCGCGCATGCGCTCGGGTGCGATCGCCCCCACCAGCGGGCGCAGCGCGGCCACCAGCCGGGGGTCGCGGGCGGCGCGGGGCGAGAGCAGCAGCACCGCGTCATACGCGGGGGCCGCGCCCCGGTCGTCGACCATCGCGGTGAGCGCGCCGCCCGCCAGCCGCCCGTCGGACGAGAAGGCGGTGGCCACGTCCGCCGCGCCGTCGCCCAGCGCCCGGTACATGAAGGTGGGCGTGTAGCTCTTCGCCTCGCGGAAGCGCAGGCCGTAGGCGGCCTGCAGCGCGCGCCACTCGGGCCGGGACAGGAACTCCAGGTCCGACGCCAGCCGCAGCTCGGGAGCGCGGCGGGTGAGGTCCGACAGGGTGGCCACGTGCAGCCGCCGGGCGTCGGCGGTGCGCAGAGTCAGGGCGTAGGCGTTCTCGAAGCCGAGCGGGCCGAGCACCGTCACGCCGTGGCGGCGCTTCAGTTCGGCGGCGAGCGTCCGCAGGAGCTCCGCCCGGGGGGGCGTGTCGCGGCGGCCCAGCACGTTGGTCCACAGCGTGCCGGAGTAGTCGACGTAGGCGTCCAGGTCGCCCGCGGCCAGCGCGCGGAAGATCACCGCGGAGCCCAGGCCCGAGTGCAGCCGCGCCTCGCCCCCCGCCGCGCGCAGCCGGCGCATCATCAGCTCGGACAGGATGAACTGCTCGCCGAAGTTCTTGGCCCCGATCGTGTAGGCGGGGCGGCCCGCCAGCGAGGCGGCGGCGGGCAGGGCGGCGGCGAGCACGCCCGCGGCCAGGAGGCCCGCGCCCGCGCCGATCCGCCGCCGGTCGCGCCGCGCCGCCCCCGCCTCCACCAGGCCGAGCGCGGCGTCGGCCGTCAGCGCCAGGAGGGCGGAGGCGGCGCAGCCGAACAGCACGGCCACCCAGTCCTCCGTCTGCAGGCCGGAGAAGATGTAGTCGCCGAGGCTGGGCTGCCCCACGGGGGTGGAGAGGACGGCGGTGCCGATCGTCAGCACCGCGGCGGTGCGCACTCCCGCCATCACCACGGGCGCGGCCAGGGGCGCCTCCACCAGGAGGAGGCGCTGGCGGCGCGTCATGCCCACCGCGTCCGCCGCCTGCAGCACAGCCGCGTCCAGCCCCGCGAGGCCCGCCACCGCGTTCCGCAGGATCGGCAGCATGGCGTAGAGCGTCAGCGCCAGGAGCGCGGGCAGGAAGCCCAGCGCGGGCGGCCGCCAGCCGAAGGCGTGCGCGGTCACGGCCCCCACCGCCAGCAGCAGCGGATAGAACAGCGCCACCAGCGCCAGCCCGGGCACCGTCTGCACCGCCCCGGCCCCCGCCAGCACGCCGAACCTCAGCCGCGGCCGCGTCACCGCCAGGACCGCCAGCGGCAGGCTGAAGAGGAGCGCCAGCGCCAGCGCCGACGCGCTCAGCAGCACGTGGGCGCTCAGCCGGTCGGGCAGGACGGTCCAGGCGGCGCGCCAGCGATCATCCACGCGCGGAGGCCTCCAGTGCGCGCAGCCGCTCGGCCTGTCGGCGCGGCGGGTCCAAGAGGCGCGCCACCGCAGGCTGGCCGGGCGGCCGGGTCAGGAGCTCGGCGGGCGTGGCGTCGGCGGCGAGGCGGCCGGCGTCGAGCACCACGATGCGGTCGGCCAGCGTCAGCGCCTCGCCCATGTCGTGGGTGATCATGACGGTGGTCAGCCCCAGCCGGTCGTGGATCTCGCGGCAGGCGCCCCCCAGGCTCTCACGCGTGGAGGGGTCAAGCGCGCCGAAGGGCTCGTCCATGAGCAGGAGCCGGGGCTCGGCGGCGAGCGCCCGGGCCACGCCCACCCGCTGGCGCTGCCCGCCGGAGAGCTGGGCCGGCGCGCGGGCGGCCATCTCCGCCGGCAGGCCCACGAGCTCCAGCAGCTCGGCGGTGCGGGCTGCGGCCTCGGCGGCGGGGCGGCGCAGCAGGCGCAGGGTGACGGCGACGTTCTCGCCCACGCTCATGTGCGGAAACAGCCCCACCTCCTGGAACACGTAGCCGATGCGCCGCCGCAGCTCCGGCGCGGGGAGGGCCCGCGCGTCCTCGCCCTCCACCCGCACCTCGCCGGAGGTGGGCTCCACCAGTCGGTTGATCGTCTTCAGGAGCGTGGTCTTGCCCGAGCCCGAGCCGCCGACCAGCGCGGTGAAGCTCCCGCGCGGGACCGCGAGGTCCACGCCGTCCAGCGCGGGGGCGCCGGCGCCATAGGTCTTGCGGACGGCGCGGAGCTCGACGGCGGGCGGGGTCACGCCGCCAGCTTGGGCGTTCGCGGGGGCGGAGGGAAGCCGCCGCGCCGTCTCGCGCGTTGGCACGGCTCACACCGGGAGACGACATGGACGTGCGGCGCTTCGACGTGGCGGTGATCGGGGCGGGCACCGCCGGCATGGAGGCGCACCGCCGGGCGGTGGAGATGGGCGCCTCCGCCTGCCTGATCGAGCAGGGGCCCTGGGGCACCACCTGCGTGCGCGTGGGCTGCATCCCCTCCAAGCTGCTGCTGGCGGCGGGCGCGGCGGCGCGGGCGGTGCGTGAGGCGAGCGGGTTCGGCGTCATGGCCGAGGCGCCCAGGATCGACGGGCGCGCGGTGATGGCGCGGGTGCGCCGCGAGCGCGACCACTTCCTCCAGGCGCTCTGCACGAAGGTGGACACCCTCCCCGCCGACCAGCGGATCGAGGGCCGCGCCCGCTTCGTCGGCCCCGCGATCCTGGAGGTGGAGGGCGTCGGGCGCGTGGAGGCCGCCTCCATCGTCATCGCCACGGGGTCGCGCCCGGCTGTCCCGCCCACGGTCAAGGGCTTCGACTCCGGTCGCGTGCTGACCACCGACACCCTGTTCGACCTGGAGGACCTGCCCGCCTCGCTGGCCGTCCTGGGCGCGGGGGCGCTGGGCGTGGAGCTGGCGCTCGCCATGGCGCGGCTGGGGGTGGAGGTCGCCTGCTTCGACAAGAACACCGCCCCCGCGGGCCTGCGCGATGAAGAGGTGGGGGCCAAGGCCGCCGCCCTGTTCCGACGCGAGCTGGAGCTGCACCTGCAGGTGGAGGCCGAGGCCGAGCCCGACGGCGAGGGCGCGCGGGTGCGATGGACGGGTGAGCACTCCGGCGAGCGGAGGTTCGACCGCGTGCTCTGCGCCTCCGGCCGCCAGCCCAACGTGGACGACCTCGGGCTGGAGGCGAGCGGGCTGGCGCTCGGCGAGGACGGCGTGCCCAAGCACGATCCGAAGACAGGCCGCTGCGGGGCGAGCCGCATCTACATCGCGGGCGACGCCGACGACGACCGGCCGGTGCTGCACGAGGCCGCTTTCCAGGGTCGCACCGCGGGCGGCAACGCCGCCACCGGGGGCGCCGAGCCCGGACCGGACCGCCCGTCCTACGCCCTGGCCTACACCGACCCGGACGCCGC
>CAXSHO010000193.1:0-3868 GCA_964237305.1 uncultured Caulobacteraceae bacterium | reverse complement strand
TGGCCGACAGCCTGGGCGCCGCGGGGCGCTGACCGCGTCAGCTCCGCCGCTTGCAGCGCACCTCGCGCTTGCCGTCCACCAGGCAGAAGAAGCTGCCGAGCGCGCCGGGCCGGGCGTAGAAGCTGGAGCCCTCGTGCGGGGGCCGGACGAAGTAGCCCTTGTCGGTCTGGGCCCACACCGCGCCCTCCGCCGTGGTCATGACCCAGTTGCCCTCGCCGTCCTGCCGCACCGCCCTGAGCGTGGTCACGAGCCGGTCGGGTCGGTCCTCCTCGTGCGGGCGCGGCCCGCGGGGGAGCGGAGGTATGAGAGGGGTCCTCAGGCCGTAGTCGCGCTTGCGCGTCTCCCTGGCCTGCGTGGGCGACGGCAGCGGCCCCTCGCCGCGCGCCTCCGCCGCATCCATCGCCTCGGCCGCGCGCTCCAGGCAGGCGCCCCTCGCGCGCACGTCCGCCTCGCCCCGGCAGGCGGTCAGGGCCGCGCGGGCGTCCAGCCACGCGCGGGAGGAGGCGGCGTGAGCCGGCGCGGCGAGGAGCAGGGCGCAGGCTGCGCCCGCGATAAGCGGCGTCGGCCCTTCAGGTCTTCTCATGGGAGTCCATTCTCCGTCGCAAATGCCGCAGTCCAGCCCCCTCGGGCGTCATCGCTTCATATTTCCATAGTTTGCAGGGTGGAAACGCGTTCTGTGTCTATGAGGTGACACCTTCCACGAGATATGTGCGCACATGTCGCACCAGCGTTGACCGGCGCGCTCGGTCGGAGCCCTCTGCGTCATCCGCCCGCTTCTCCAAGTCGTGGGCCGACGACATACGGAGCCCACCCTTGACGAGCCGCACCGCCCGCGCGCGCCTTCTGGCGTCCACCGTCCTGATCGGGGCCGCCGCGCTCCTCGTCCCCGCCGTCGCCGGCGCGCAGGTGAGGCCCGACCAGAACGCGCCGACGCAGGGCCCCACCTCGCAGTCCACCGGCTCCACGGCCAGCGCCGACGGCTCGGCCGCGGGCAGCGAGGCGCCGAGCGCGGTGAGCGAGGTGGTGGTCACCGGCACGCGCATCCGCTCGCCGAACCTCACCTCCAACAGCCCGCTGTCGGTGGTGAGTTCGCAGGAGCTGAAGTTCGAAGGGACGACGCAGGTCGAACAGCTGCTCAACCAGCTGCCGCAGTTCACCCCCGACCAGAACCAGGGGATCTCCAACGGCGCCACCGGCGTGGCGGCCATCAACCTCCGCGGCCTGGGCTCCAACCGCAACCTGGTGCTGGTGGACGGCCGCCGCCTCCAGCCGGGCGACCCGCGCGACCCGTCGGCGGACATCAACAACATCCCCGCCGCCCTGGTGGACCGCGTCGAGGTGGTCACCGGCGGCGCCTCGGCGGTGTACGGCTCCGACGCCGTGTCGGGCGTGGTGAACTTCGTCCTGAAAAAGAATTTCGAAGGCGTGCAGCTGGACAGCCAGTACACCTTCTACAACCACCAGAACGGCAACGGCCGCGTGGCCAACGCACTGAAGAGCTTCGGCATCGCCACACCCTCAAACGTGGACGGCGACGGCGAGACCTGGGACGCCTCGATCCTGATCGGCGCCAACTCGCCCGACGACAAGGGCAACGTCACCTTCTACGGCACCTACCGCAACCTCCAGCCGGTGCTGCAGTCCACCCGGGACTTCTCCGCCTGCGGCATCGCCACCACGCAGGTGGACTTCATCTGCCAGGGCTCGTCCAACTCCGCCTACGGCCGCTTCAACCCGCAGAACGCTCCGGGCAACACGCTGGGACTGCCGACGGCGCTTGCGACGGCGCTCGCCAACAATCCGAACGGTTCCAAGACGTTCGTGCCCTTTACCGGCGCCCTGTCTTTCAACTTCGGACCGCTGAACTACCTGCAGCGCTCGGACGACCGCTACACCGCCGGGGCGTTCGCGCACTATAAGGTCAACGACAAGATCGAGGTCTATGGCGACTTCATGTTCACCGACGACCGGTCCGTGGCGCAGATCGCCCCTTCCGGCCTGTTCCGAGGCACGGGGCCGAGCGGCAGCCCCACCTTCGGCGTGAACTGCAACAACCCGCTGCTCTCGGCCTCGCAGGCCACCGCGCTCTGCGGCCCGGCGGCGGGCACCGCGGCGGTCACGCAGCTGGACATCGGCTACCGCTTCGCCGGCCTGCCGCGCCAGGACGACCTGCGCCACACCAACTACAAGATCGACATCGGCGCCCGGGGCGACCTGGGCCAGGGCTGGAACTACGACGGCTACCTGCAGTTCGGCCGGACCCTGTATTCCGAGACCTACATGAACGACGTCTCGGTCAGCCGCGTGCAGGACGCGCTCCTGGTCGGCCGCGACCCCACGGGCGCCCCCACCTGCCTGAGCAAGATCGCCAACAACGCCAGCGGCTGCGTGCCGCTGGACATCTTCCAGGCGCTCAGCGCGGGCCTGACCCCCGCCGCCCTGGGCTACGTGGTCTCCCCCGGCTTCCAGCGCGCGCAGGTGACCGAGCAGATCGCCAGCCTCAGCGTCTCGGGCGACCTCGGCCAATACGGGATCAAGAGCCCCTTCGCCGCCGACGGCGTCGGCATCGCGCTCGGCACCGAGTACCGCCGCGAGGACCTCGACTTCACCGTGGACAACGAGTTCTCGTCCGGCGACCTGTCCGGCCAGGGCGGCCCCACCCTGGGCAACCAGGGCCAGTTCGACGTCTACGAGCTGTTCGGCGAAATCCGCATCCCGCTCGTGTCGCAGAAGCCTTTCGTCGACGACCTGTCGTTCACGGGCGGCTACCGGTACTCGTACTACTCCACCGTGGGCCAGACCGACACCTACAAGGGCGAGCTCAGCTACGCGCCGATCCACGACCTGCGCTTCCGCGGGACCTACAACCGCGCGGTGCGGGCCCCCAACATCACGGAACTGTTCGCACCGCAGGCCCGTGGCCTCGGCTCGTTCGCCGACCCTTGTGCGCAGGACTATCAGGGGACGCGCGCCACGCTGGCCCAGTGCCAGAACACCGGCCTGACCGCCGCACAGTACGCCTCCCTCGGCGACTGCCCCTCGGCCCAGTGCTCCATCCTCACCGGCGGCAACTCCAACCTGAACGCGGAGTCGGCCGACACCTACACGGCCGGCTTCGTCTACCAGCCCGGCTACCTCAAGGGCTTCAACATCAGCGTCGACTACTTCGACATCACCGTGAACGGCTTCATCGGCACGGTGGCGCCCAACACGGCCCTGACCAGCTGCCTCTCCAACGGCGACCCCTTCTTCTGCTCGCTCGTGAAGCGCGATCCCGGCTCCGGCATCCTCTACGGCAGCCAGGGCTTCGTGGTGGCGACCAACCTCAACACCGGCCTCCTGCGGTCGCGCGGCGTGGACGTGGCCGCCAACTACGCCGCCCGCCTCGCCGACATCGGCTTCGGCTCGCACCACCTGCCCGACATGGGCACGGTGAACTTCTCCTACACCGCGACCTACACCGACGAACTGACCACCAAGCAGCTGCCGGGCGCCACGCCTTACAACTGCCGGGGCCTGTACGGCACCACCTGCGGCCAGCCTCTGCCCGCCTACAAGCACCAGTTCCGGGCGACGTGGAACACGCCGTGGGACCTCGCCATCTCCGCACGCTACCGCTATCTCTCGGGCTCGAAGCTGGACCTCCTGGAGGCCAACACGGTCCTGAACGGCGGGCTCGGAACCGACGGCGACCCGCCGGACGCCAAGCTCGGCGCCTACGGCTACCTGGACCTGGACGTCACCTGGCAGATCCGCAAGAACCTGCAGCTGCGCGCCGGAATCCAGAACATCACGGACCGCGACCCGCCGGTGTTCGACTCCAACAGCTTCGGCATCTCGGGGGCGGGGAACTTCGGCAACGGCAACA
>CAXSHO010000192.1:0-3891 GCA_964237305.1 uncultured Caulobacteraceae bacterium | reverse complement strand
GAGCGCGACCAGGGAGGCGAGCGCGGCCGGCGGCACGGACGAGGCGCCTGGATCGGCCTCGGCACCCAGGCGGGAGCGGAGCTCGGTGACCCAGTTCGAGACGCCGCGCGCGTCACCGCCGTCCCCCTGATCGAGGTCCGCGTCTGATGCGCACGCTCCCGCCCGCCCTCGCCGCCGCCGTGGACGGCGAGGCCGCCACGCTGTGCACCGCCTGGATCCTGCGCCGCCGCGACGGCCGCGCGCTGGGCTTCACCGACCACGACCGCCCGCTGCAGCTGGACGACGTCGCCTGCGAGGCGGCCAGCGGCTGGACGGCGGGAACGGCGGAGGCCGAGCTGGGCTTCGCCCCCGGCCAGGCCTCCGCGGCGGGCGCCCTGTCGAGCGATGCAATCACGGAGGCCGACATCGCCGCCGGCCTCTACGACGGCGCGGAGGTGGAGACCTGGCGGGTGGACTGGTCGGCCCCCTCCGCCCGCGTGCGGCTGCGCCGGGAGACGGTGCGGCGGCTCCTGCGGACGGGCGCGGGCTTCACCGCCGAGCTGGAGGGCCCGCTCGCGCGGCTGCGCACGGTGGTGGGCCGCGCCTACGACCGGCTGTGCGACGCCCGGCTGGGCGACGCGCGCTGCCGCTTCGACCTGGCCTCGCGGCCGGGCGCCGTCTGCGACAAGCGGTTCGCCACCTGCCGCGACACCTTCGGCAACGCGGTCAACTTCCAGGGCTTCCCCGACACGCCGGGCGACGACTTCATCGCCGTGTACGCCGGCAACGCCGGGGGCGCCGCCGACGGCGGGTCGCGCCGGTGATCCGGCCCGACGTGGTGAGGGCCGCCCGCGGCTGGCTCGGCACGCCCTACCGCCACCAGGCCAGCCTCAAAGGCGTGGGCTGCGACTGCGTGGGCCTCGTCCGCGGCGTGTGGCGCGAGGTGGTGGGTCCGGAGCCCGAGCCCATGCCCGCCTACCGGCCCGACTGGGCGGAGGCGGGCGGCCCCGAGATGCTGCTGGACTCCGCCCGCCGCCACCTGACCGAAACCGCCGTGGACTCCGCGGAGCCCGGCTGTGTGCTCCTGTTCCGCATGGCGCCGGGGGCCCGCGTCAAGCACTGCGCCGTCCTGTCCGACGCCGGCGCCGAGCCGCGCCTGCTCCACGCCTACTGGGGTCGCGCGGTGGTGGAGAGCCGGCTCGTCCCCTGGTGGCGCGCCCGCCTCACCCACGCCTTCGCCTTCCCCGCGCCCCGCCCTTCGGAGTCCTGACGAGCCATGGCCAGCGTCATCCTCACCGCCGTGGGCACGGCTTTCGGCGGCCCGCTGGGCGGGCTCGCGGGCGGGCTCCTGGGCGGGGTGGCCGACCGGGCGCTCGTGTCCGCGCTCACCCCGCCCGGACAGGCCGGAGGGCGGCTCACCGGGCTGGAGCTGCACTCCACCAGCGTGGGCGCGCCCATGCCCGCCGTGTTCGGCCGCGCCCGCGTGGCGGGGCAGACCATCTGGGCCGCGCGCTTCAAGGAGCACCGGGTCGAGCAGTCCACCGGCGGCGGCAAGGGCGGCGGCGGTGCGAAGACGGTGAGCTACAGCTACTCCCTCTCCTTCGCCGTGGCGGTGGGGGAGGGGCCGATCGACGGCGTCGGCCGGATCTGGGCCGACGGCGCCGTCATGGACGTGAGCGCGGTGACCCACCGCCTCTACAAGGGCGACGCCGACCAGGCGCCCGACCCGCTGATCGAGGCGGTGGAGGGCTCCGCCCCCGCCTACCGGGGCGTGGCCTACCTCGTGTTCGAGGACCTGCCGCTGGAGCCCTGGGGCAACCGGCCGCCGCAGCTGAACGTGGAGGTGTTCCGCCGGTCCGTGGCGGACGGCGACCTGGAGAAGACGCTCGCCAGCGTCAACCTGATCCCCGCCGCGGGGGAGTTCGTGCTGTCGCCCACGCCTGAGCTGCGGGTCGTCGCAGAGGCCGTCTACGCCCAGGAGAACGTCCACAACGCCTCGGGCGTCCCCGACCTCATGCGCGCGTTGGACCAGTTGCAGGCGCAGCTGCCGCGGGTGGACCACGTGAACCTCGTGGTCGCCTGGTTCGGCTCCGACCTGCGCGCCGGGTCGTGCGAGTGCCGGCCGGGGGTGGAGAGCCGCGGCAAGGTCACCCGCCCGGACACCTGGCGCGTGGAGAGCGTCGGGCGGACGGACGCGCACCTCCTCTCGCAGTCGGGCGGCGGCCCGGCCTACGGCGGCACGCCGTCCGACTCCACCGTGCTGGCCTGCATCGCAGAGCTGAAGCGGCGCGGGATCGCGGTGACGCTCTACCCCTTCCTGATGATGGACGTTCCGGCCGACAACATGCTGCCCGACCCCTACGGCGGCGCGCGCCAGGCCGCCTATCCGTGGCGCGGGCGGATCACGGGCGACGCGGCGCCCGGCCGGGCGGGGAGCCCGGACGGGACCGCCGCCGCCGACGCGCAGGTGGCCGCCTTCTTCACGCGCGAGTGGGGCTACCGCCGCCTGGTGCTGCACTACGCCCGGCTCGCGGCGGGGGCGGGCGTGGAGGGGTTCCTCATCGGGTCGGAGCTGCGCGGGCTCACCACCCTGCGCGGCGCGGGCGGCTCCCACCCGGCGGTGCAGGGGCTGCGGACGCTGGCGGCCGACGTGAAGGCGGCGGTCGGCGCGGGCGTGAAGGTCGGCTACGCGGGCGACTGGAGCGAGTGGTCGGCGCACCAGCCGCCGGAGGGCGGGCTCGTCTTCCACCTCGACCCCCTGTGGGCCGACCCGAACGTCGACTTCATCGGCGTCGACTTCTACCCGCCGCTGGCCGACTGGCGCGCGGGCGGCGGCGGCGTGGACGCGGCGGCCGGCGCCAAGGGCCCGCACGACCGCGACTATCTCGCCGCCAACGTGCGAGCGGGCGAGGACGCGGACTGGTACTACGCGTCGGTCGCCGACCGGGCGGCGCAGCGGCGCACGGCCATCACCGACGGCGGGGCGGGCGAGCCCTGGATCTACGCCGCCAAGGCGCTGGAGGCCTGGTGGTCCAACCTACACCACGACCGGCCGGGCGGCGTGCGTGCGGAGGCGCCCACCGCCTGGACGCCGCGGATGAAGCCGCTGCGCCTGGTGGAGTTCGGCTGCCCGGCGGTGGACCGGGGCTCCAACTCGCCCAACCTGTTCATCGACCCCAAGTCCAGCGAAAGCGGCCTGCCGCCCGACTCCACCGGCGTGCGCGACGACCTGGCCCAGCGCCGCGCCTGCGAGGCGGTGCTCGCCGCCTACGGCCCGGACGGCGACGCGCCCGCGGGCATGGTGGAGCGCGCCAGCGCCTGGTGCTGGGACGCCCGGCCCTATCCCGACTTCCCCGCCCGGGGCGACGTGTGGCGCGACGCGGCGAACTGGACGCTGGGCCACTGGCTCACCGGCCGGGTGGGGGCGGGCGGCGCGGACGGGGGCGAGGCGATCCTCCGCGCCATCCTGGAGCGGGCGGGGCTGACCGCCGACGAGTACGCGATCGAGGGCGTGACCGGCCGCGCCTCCGGCTACGTGGTGTCCGGCCCGCTCTCCACCGCCGACGCCCTGGCGCCGCTGACGGAGGCGCTGGACTTCGACGCCTGCGAGCGCGACGGGCGCATCGTGCTCACCGGGCGGGAGGCCCCGCTCTCCGCCACCCTCGCCCTCGACGACCTCGCCCTGCCGGACGAGGAGGCCGACGCGCGCAAGCTGGCGCGCACGCTCGCCCCCACCCCCGACCTCGTGCGCGTGCGCTATCTGGACGAGGCGGACGGCTACCAGGCCGCCTCCGTCGTCCTGCGGGCCGCCGCGCCGGGCGGCGGCGGCCCCGACGGGCTCGACCTGCCCGGGGACGGGTCGTTCGCGGTGATCGCGTCGGGCGGCTCGGCCACGGACCTGGGACTGGTCCT
>CAXSHO010000191.1:0-4009 GCA_964237305.1 uncultured Caulobacteraceae bacterium | reverse complement strand
GTTATACGGGCACTGGTATCCCCATCGTCGGGACGATGCGGCATTCGTAGCGGCGTTGGTCAATCAGACACGAGCCACCATCACGGCCATGGCGGCGATCCGCGCTGTCACGCCCGGGGCCTGCGCCTTGCCCCGGCGGCCTCCCCTCCCCTATGGAGCCGCCATGCTCGCCACCATCCGCCGGTTCGCCAAGTCGCCGGCCGCAAGCCTGCTCCTGACGCTCCTGGTGGCCAGCTTCGCCGTGTTCGGCATCTCCGACGTATTCAGGAACATCGGCGGACGCGACGCGGTGGTGCAGGCGGGGGGCCGGGTGACCACCTCCGCCCAGTTCCGCGCCATGTTCGACCGCTACCTTCAGGGCATGGCGCAGAAGAACGGCGGCCAGGCCCCCACCATTCCGGAGGCCGCGGCGCAGGGCCTGGACGCCCAGGCGCTCAATGAGGTCGCCTACGAGGAGGCCGCCGCCGCCGCCATCGACAAGGCGGGCGTGCGCCCCGGCGACGCCCAGATCGCGGGCGAGCTGCAGAAGGCGCAGCGCTTCTTCAATCCCGTGACCGGCGCCTTCGACAAGCGCGCCTACCAGAGCTTCCTGCGCGACAACCACGTCTCGGCCGCCGAGCTGGAGGGCAACCTGCGCGACCAGATCGCGCAGCGCCACTACCTCACCGGCCTGGTGGCGGCGCTGCAGGCGCCGCGCGTCTACACGCTGGTCAACGCCGCCCTGAACACGGAGACCCGCGACTTCAGCTTCGTGACGCTGGACGCCAAGGCCGTGCCCGCCCCGCCCAAGCCCACGGACGCCGAGCTCCAGGCCTTCCTCAAGGACAACGCCGCGCAGCTCACCCGGCCGGAGACGCGGGTGGTGAGCCTCGTGCGCTTCTCCGCCGCGCTCCTGGCGCCGACCCTGCCCGTGGATGAGGCGGAGGTGAAGAAGCGGTTCGACTTCGAGAAGGACAGCCTGTCGTCGCCCGAGCGGCGGTCGCTGGTGCGGATCCCGCTCGCGTCGTCCGGCCAGGCCGCCGCCGTTGTGGCGGGGCTGAAGCGGGGCGAGGCCCCCGCCGCCGTGGCGAAGTCGGTGGGGACGGAGCCCGTGGTGCTGGCCGACGTCCCGCGCACGGCGGTGCCGGACGCCGCGGTGGCCGACGCCGCCTTCACCATGGCCGCAGGCGAGGTCCGGGCCGTCCAGGGCTCGCTCGGCGCGGCGGTCGTGCAGGTGACCAAGGTGACGCCGGGCCGCGAGGCCGTGCTGGAGGCGGCGCGCCCCGCGATCGAGGCGGAGCTCAAGAAGGCGACGGCCGTGGCGAAGGCGGACGAGCTGTCGGGGAGGTTCGACGACGCCAAGGGCGGCGGGGCCAACTTCGCGGAGGCCGCCGCGAAGGCGGGCGTGACGGTGACCCCGCTGCCGGCCTTCTCCGCGCAGGGCGTGCAGGCCGACGGCCGGCCGCTGCCCGTGCCGAAGAAGCTCCTGGCCACCGCCTTCCAGCTGCCCAAGGGCGGGGAGAGCGAGCTCCTGCAGGCGGGGCCGGGGGAGAGCTACGCCATCCGCGTGGACGAGGTGCGCCCCGCCGCCCCCCTGACGCTGGAGGAGGTGCGGGCCCCGCTCACCCAACGCTTGACGCTGCAGAAGCTCGCCGCAGCGCTGCAGGCCAAGGCCGACGCCGTCGCCGCCCAGGCCACGGCCAAGGGCTCGCTCGACGGGTTGGCGGGGCCGGTGCAGCACGTGCAGGGGGTGGACCGCCGCACCGCCTCCGACCCCAAGTCTCCCTACCCGCCAAGCCTCCTCGCACGCGTGTTCGGCTCCAAGCCCGGCGAGGTGGCCAGCGCCCCGGGCCAGGGCGCGCAGGTCTATGTCGTGCGGCTGGACAGGGTGGCGGCCGCCGCCCCGCAGGCCGCCGCGCTCGCCAGCCGCCAGTCGCGCCAGCCCGCCACCCTGGCCATGTACGACGACCTCGCCGGCCGGACGCGGGAGGCGGCCCGGGCGGAGGTCAAGCCGCGGGTCGACGCCAAGCGCGCCCGCTCGGCGCTCGGCCTCGATCCGGAGGCGCCGGGCGCCAAGCCGGGCGCCGCCGCCGCCGCCGGGAGCTGAAGTGGCCGAGCCCTCCCCCGCCGCCTTCGCCGCCGCCTACGTCGAGGGCCGGCCCCAGGTGGTCTGGCGGCGGGTGGTGGACGACCTGGAGACGCCCGTCTCCGCCTTCCTCAAAATCGGGCACGGCCGCCCCTGCGCCTTCCTGTTCGAGTCGGTGGAGGGCGGGGCGTGGCGCGGCCGCTACTCGGTGCTGGCGCTCGACCCCTACCTCGTCTGGCGCGCCCGCGGCGACCTGGCGGAGGTCGCGCGGGGCCCGCAGGCGGTCGCCGCCGGCGACTACCTCCCCGCGCAGGGCGGCGTCCTGGCCTCGCTCCGCGCGCTGATCGCCGAGGCCCGCATCGACCTGCCGGAAGGGTTGCCGCCCATGGCCGCGGGGCTGTTCGGCGTCCTCGGCTACGACGTGGTGCGCCTGGCGGAGCCTCTCGGGCCGGCCCCGCCCGATCCGCTGGACCTTCCCGACGCGATCCTGGCGCGCCCGCGCGTGGTGTGCGTGTTCGACGGCGTGGCGCAGGAGATACTCCTCGTCGCCCCCGTGCGGCCCGAGCCCGGCGTGGCCGCGGACGACGCCCGCGCCGGCGCCGTCGCGCGGCTGGACGCGGTGGCGGCCGCCCTGCGAGGACCTGCGCCGCGCCCGCCCGAACCCGTCCGCCCGGCCGCGCCTCCTCCCGCGCCCACCTCGCCGGTGGACCGCGCCGCCTACCGCCAGATCGTGGAGCGCGCCAAGGCGGACATCGCGGCGGGCGACATCTTCCAGGTGGTGCCCAGCCGCAGGATGAGCGCGCCGCACGCGGGCGACCCCTTCGCCTTCTACCGCGCGCTGCGGCGGTTGAACCCCTCGCCGTTCCTGTACTTCCTCGACTTCGGCGGCTTCCAGCTGGCGGGCTCCTCGCCGGAGATCCTGGTGCGCCAGCGCGACGGCCGCGTCACCATCCGCCCCATCGCCGGCACCCGCCCCCGCGGCGCCACTCCCGCCCACGACGCCGAGCTCGAGGCGGAGCTCCTGGCCGACCCCAAGGAACGCGCCGAGCACCTCATGCTGCTGGACCTCGGCCGCAACGACGTGGCGCGCGCCATCGGCCTCGGCCGTGACGAGGGGGCGAACCGGCCGGGGACGGTGCGCGTGACGCAGAGCTTCGCGGTGGAGCGCTACAGCCACGTCATGCACATCGTCTCCAACGTGGAGGGCGAGGCGACGAGGCCGCTCGACCCCGTCGACGTGCTCCTGGCCGCCCTGCCCGCCGGCACGCTCTCCGGCGCGCCGAAGGTGCGGGCCATGCAGATCATCGACGGGCTGGAGCAGGTGAAGCGCGGCGTGGGCTACGGCGGGGCGGCGGGCTATTTCGGCGCGGGCGGCGACGTGGACACCTGCATCGTCCTGCGCACCGCGCTCTTCAAGGACGGCGTCATGCACGTGCAGGCGGGCGGCGGCGTGGTGGCCGACAGCGACCCCGACGCGGAGTTCGACGAGACCGAGCACAAGGCCCGCGCCCTGCTCCGCGCCGCCGAGGAGGCCTGGCGCTTCGAGCCGGCGCGAGGAACGGCGACCTAGCGGCGACGCGGCCCCGACGCCCCCGCCAGGCGCGGCCGCCAGACGCCCAGCGCGATGTTGGCGGCCGACACGGCGAGCAGAAGCCACAGGGTGGCCGCCTCCGCGGCGAGCAGGTGCGACAGGCCGGCCGGGTCCTGCGCGGCGCCCGCTCCCCGCTTCGCCTCCTCCTGGATCGGCCCCATCACGTGCAGGCCGCCCTCGAACACGAGCACGCCCGTCGCCGCCTTGATCCACACCCAGCCGGCGTTGTGGAAGGGCGGGTGCGCCGCGATCGCCAGGAGCCCGGCGATCACCGTCAGCACCATGGACGGGCCGACGACCCAGGCGGTGATCTTGGCGAGCGCGCCCATGACCGGGGCGCCGTCGCTCGCGCC
>CAXSHO010000190.1:0-4023 GCA_964237305.1 uncultured Caulobacteraceae bacterium | reverse complement strand
GCGGCGGTGGTGGCGGCGGCTACGGCGGCGGTGGCGGCGGTGGTTCCACCGCGTCAGGGCCCGAGGTCACCGGTGTGGTCAAGTTCTTCAACACCACCAAGGGCTTCGGCTTCATCCAGCCCGAGAACGGCGGCGCGGACGTGTTTGTGCACATCTCGGCGGTGGAGCGCTCGGGCCTGCGCAGCCTGAACGAGGGCCAGCGCGTGTCCTTCCAGGTCGGCACCGACCGCAAGACGGGCAAGGCCGCGGCCGAGAACGTCGAGCTGGCCTAGGGCCGGTGCGGCGCGCGGCGGCTCCGGCCGCCGCGGCTCACCTCAGCCGGCCGTGGCGAAGGCCTCGGCGTGGCGGCGGATCACGGCGGTGTAGACGCGCGTCAGCGCCTCCAGGTCGGCGAGCGGCGTCCGCTCGTCGACCTTGTGCATGGTGCTTCCCACAAGCCCGAACTCCACCACCGGGCCGAGCAGGCGCATGAAGCGCGCGTCGGAGGTGCCGCCGGAGGTGGACAGCTCGGGCGTCCGCCCGGTCACCTCCTCCACCGCCTGCGCCACCAGCGCGGTGAACGGACCGGGCGCGGTGAGGAAGGCCTCGCCCGTGATGCGGGTCTGCAGCGTGATGCGCCCCTTGAAGCCCGCCGCGGCCTCGTCGCACCGCGCCTGCAGCCACGCCGTCAGCGCCTCGCCCGTCCAGTGCGGATTGAAGCGGATGCTGAGCCGGGCCCGGGCGCGGGGCGGGATGACGTTCTTGGTGGGGTTGCCCACGTGAAGGTCGGTGAACTCCAGGTTGGACGCCTGGAACTCGGGATAGCCCTCGTCCAGCGGCGAGGTCGCCAGCCGGTGGCACAGCGCCAGCAGCACCGGCACGGGGTTGGCCGCCCGATGCGGGTAGGCCACGTGGCCCTCGACACCCTCCACCTCGATCACGGCGTAGTAGCTGCCGCGGCGCCCCACCTTCACCATGTCGCCCATGGCCTCCACGTTGGTGGGCTCGCCCACCACGCTGTGGTCCACGCGCTCCCCCTCCGCCAGCAGCGTCTCCACCACGCGGCGCGTGCCGTCGACGCCCTCGCCCTCCTCGTCGCCGGTGATCAGCAGCGACAGGGCGACGCCCGGCGCGACCGGCGCGCGCGCGGCGGCGGCGACGAAGGCGGCCACCCCGCCCTTCATGTCCACCGCGCCGCGGCCGTAGAGCTCGCCGTCGCGCACCTCGCCCTCGAAGGGGCCGCAGGACCACGCCCCCGTCTCGCCCGCGGGCACCACGTCGGTGTGGCCGGCGAAGCAGAGGTTCACGCCCTCTCCCCGCCGGGCGTAGAGGTTCTCGATTGCGCCGAAGCGCATGCGGCGGCAGGTGAAGCCCAGCCGCTCCAGCCAGCCCTGCACCAGGTCCATGGCGCCCTCGTCGGCGGGGGTGACGGAGGGGCGGCGGATCAGCGCCTGGGCCAGCGCGACGGGGTCGCTCAGGAGGGCGGGAAGGCTGTCGCGGTCCATGCGGCGGGCTTAGGCTGCGGCGCGCCGGTTCGCAAACGAGGCTCGCCCGTGAAGAAGATCGACATCGCCTCCGCCCCTCGACGCGACGGCACGCGCTATCCGCCGCCCTTCGACGCGCCCTGCCGTGAGCGCCGCCGCAGCAAGCTCGGCGACGCGGCGGGGCTGACGCAGTTCGGCGTCAACCTGCAGCAGCTGCCCGCGGGCCAGTGGACCAGTCAGCGCCACTGGCACACCGCCGAAGACGAGTTCGTCTGGATCGTCGAGGGCGAGGTGGTGCTCGTCACCGACGCGGGCGAGGAGGTGCTGCGGGCGGGCGACTGCGCGGGCTTCAAGGCGGGCGAGGCGGACGGCCACCACATCCAGAACCGCAGCGACCGCACAGCCGTGCTCCTGGAGATCGGCTCGCGCCGCCCGGACGAGGACGCCGTCGACTATCCGGACATCGACCTCAAGATCGACGCCGGCGAAGGGCGCTACCGCCACCGCGACGGGCAGGCCTACCCGGTGGAGGGCCGCACGCGCTGAGGGCGCCGCCCGGCCGGCCGGCCGACGATCGGCGCGCCCGACGCCTTCCGACGCGTACCGACGCCTAGTCACGCAGGAGCTCGTTTACGCTCGTCTTCGAGCGCGTCTGCGCGTCCACCGTCTTGACGATCACCGCGCAGGCCAAGCCCACGCCGCCGGCCGGATCGGGCAGCACGCCGGGCGCGACCACGCTGTAGGCCGGCACGCGCCCGCGCGTGACCTCGCCGGTGAGCCGGTTCACGATCTTGCTGGAGGCGGTGATGAACACGCCCATGGAGAGCACCGAGCCCTCCTCCACGATCACCCCCTCCACCACCTCGGAGCGGGCGCCGATGAAGCAGCCGTCCTCGATGATTGTGGGGTTGGCCTGCAGGGGCTCCAGCACGCCGCCGATGCCCGCGCCCGCCGAGATGTGGCAGCCCGCGCCCACCTGCGCGCAGGAGCCGACGCTGGCCCAGGTGTCGATCATCGTCCCCTCGCCGACCCGGGCGCCGATGTTGACGAAGGAGGGCATCAGGACCGCGTTGCGGCCGATGAAGGCGCCCCGGCGGACCACCGCGCCCGGCACGGCGCGGAACGCCGCCTTCTTGAAGTCTCGCGCCGACCAGCGCGAGAACTTGGTCTCCACCTTGTCCCACCAGGGCCCCGGCGACGGGGCGGACATGTTGAGGCCGTCGCCGTAGGGGCTCCCCATCAGCGCGTTCTCGGACAGGCGGAAGGAGAGCAGCACCGCCTTCTTCAGCCATTGGTGCGTCACCCACACGCCCGCGACCTTCTCGGCCACCCGCGCCTCGCCCGTGTCGAGAAGGTGCAGCGCCCGCTTCACCGCCTTGCGCACGGAGCCCTTGGTCTCGGGCGTGAGCGCGGCGCGATCCTCCCAGGCCCTGTCGACCTCAGTTTCGAGGTCGCTGGCGTCACGGCTCATGCGGCGGGTTCCAGGGTGTGGGCGCGCTGGAGGAAGGCGCGGAGGTCGGCGGCGCGGTGGTCGACGAAGGGGCTGGCGTCGGCGCTGGCGTGAGGGCCGACCAGCACCGTCGTCATGCCGAGGTCGGCGGCGGGCGCCAGGTTCTTCACCGAGTCCTCGAAGAAGGCGGTGGAGCCCGGCGTCACGGCGTGGCGCGCCATCATCATCTGGAAGGCTCGGGGGTCGGGCTTGGGCAGGAGGTCGGCGGCCTCCAGGTGGAACACCTCGGGGAACAGCTCGGTCATGCCGAGATGGGCCAGCACGCGCTCAGCGTGGGCGGCGCTGCCGTTGGTGAAGATCACACGCCGCCCGGGCAGCGCGGCGAGGACCCTATTGAGCGGGAAGTCGGGCGTCAGGCTGTCGATGGCGACGTCGTGCACCTCCTGAAGGTAGGCGTGCGGCTCCACTCCGTGCTCGGCCATCAGGCCGGCCAGGGAGGTGCCGTGCTCGTGGAGGTAGCGTTTCTGCAGGGTGCGCGCGGCGTCGTGCTCCAGCCCCGTCTCGCGCATGACGTAGCGGGTGATGCGCTCGTCGATCAGCGCGGTGAACTCGACTCCCGCCGGGTAGAGCGTGTTGTCCAGGTCGAACAGCCAGGTTGCGATGTGGCGCAGGTCGGCGCGCGGCTCGGCGTCGTCCACGGGCGGCCTCATCGGCGCACCAGCGTGCCGGCGCCGTGCTCGCTGAACAGCTCCACCAGCATGGCGTGCGGGCGGCGGCCGTCCAGGATCACGACGGCCTCGACCCCCGCCTCCACCGCCGCCACGGCGGTCTCCAGCTTGGGGATCATGCCGCCCCGCGCCACGCCCGAGGCGATCAGGCCACGCGCCTCGTCGCAGGTGAGCTGGCGGATCAGCTCGCCCCGGTCGTCCAGCACCCCCGCCACGTCGGTGAGGAGCAGCATGCGCTTGGCGCCCAACGCGGCGGCCACCGCGCCCGCGGCGGTGTCGGCGTTGATGTTGTAGGTGTCGCCCCCGTCCGACGCGCCCACGGGCGCGATCACCGGCACATAGTCCTGCTCGGCGTGGATCAGCGCCTCCACGATCTTGGGGT
>CAXSHO010000189.1:2257-4104 GCA_964237305.1 uncultured Caulobacteraceae bacterium | reverse complement strand
CGAAGACCTACTTCGAATGGATGCGCAACATCGAGCCCTGGTGCATCTCGCGTCAGCTCTGGTGGGGCCATCGGATACCGGCTTGGTATGGGCCGCCAAAGGACATCGACGGGGCCGACTACCTAGACCGCGCGGATCAGCACGTTTTCGTGGCTGAGAACGAAGATCAAGTGCTAGTCCAGGCCCGCAACTACTACGGGGCCGGTGTGGATGTTAGACTTGGTGAGGTGGTGCACGTCGGCATGACAGGCGACCGCCTCGATGGCGTGATGCTGATGCGCGACGAAGACGTGCTCGACACGTGGTTCTCCTCCGGCCTGTGGCCGTTCTCCACGCTGGGCTGGCCCGAGCAGACCGACGACCTCGCCCGCTTCTACCCCACCAACACGCTGGTCACCGGGTTCGACATCATCTTCTTCTGGGTGGCGCGGATGATGATGATGGGGCTGTACGCCACCGGCCAGGTCCCGTTCGACCGGGTGGTGATCAACGGCCTCGTCCGGGACGAGCGCGGACAGAAGATGTCCAAGTCCAAGGGCAACGTCATCGACCCGCTGGAGATCGCCGACGAGCTGGGGGCCGACGCGCTGCGTTTCTCCATGGCGATCCTGTCGGGCGCGCGCGACATCAAGCTCTCCAAGAGCCGGATCGAGGGCTACCGCAACTTCGGCACCAAGCTGTGGAACGCCGCGCGCTTCTGCCAGGTGAACGACTGCCGCCTCGTCGCCGGCTTCGACCCCGCGGCCGTCCAGCAGCCGCTGAACCGCTGGATCCGCGGCGAGGCGGCCAAGGCGTGCGCGGAGGTGACCGCGGCGCTGGACGCGGCGGATGTCTCGGGGGCGGCGGAGGCGCTGTACCGCTTCGTGTGGAACGTGCTCTGCGACTGGTACCTCGAGCTGGCCAAGCCGCTCCTGAACGGCGAGGACGCCGCCGTCGCCGCCGAGACGCGCGCCACCGCCGCCTGGACGCTGGACCAGGCGCTGGCGCTCCTCCACCCCGTGTCGCCCTTCGTCACGGAGGAGCTGTGGCGCGAAACGGCCGCCTTCTCCGGCGTCGTGCGCGAGCGGCTGCTCATCGCGTCGGACTGGCCCGACCTGCCCCCCTCCTGCGTCGACGCCGCGGCGGAGGCCGAGGTGGGCGCGGTGATCGCGGTGGTGACGGAGGGGCGCTCGGTGCGCTCGGAGCTGTCGGTCCCGCCCTCCGCCAAGCCGCCGCTGGTGGTGGTGGAGGCGCAGGCGGGGGCGCGGGGCGCGCTGGAGCGCAACGCGGCCGTGATCGCCTCGCTGCTGCGCGTGTCGGGCCTTGAGTTCGACGTGGAGCCTCCCGCCGGCTCTGTGCGGTTCGTGGCGGCGGGCGCGGTGTTCGCCCTGCCTCTGGCCGGGCACATCGACGTGTCGGCCGAGCGCGCACGCCTCGCCAAGGAGCTCGCCCGGCTGGACGGCGAGGTCGGGCGCTTCGAGGCCAAGCTCGCCGACGAACGCTTCACCGCCCGCGCCCCGCCGGCCGTGATCGAGGAGAACCGCGCCAAGCTGGCCGCCGCGCAGGACGCGCGCGCCAAGCTCCGCGCCGCCCTGGAGCGTCTGGCGGCGGCCTGAGCGGCGTCTCGCGTCCGCCAGGTGAGCGGCGTTTACAAGCCGCGGGCGCCCGTGTTCCCTACGCTCCGTAAGGTCGGCCCGCGTGCAAGAGGCCGCCGCCCGGAGAACGCCCATGGACGACGCGTCCGCCCCCGCCTGGCCCGTCATGACGCTGCCGCAGGTGAACGCCCGGCTCACCGCGCCGGGCGCGCCCTTCGAGATGGAGACGGTGGAGATCCGCGGCGTGCCCACGCGCGCGTGGAAGACCGCCGT
>CAXSHO010000189.1:0-2247 GCA_964237305.1 uncultured Caulobacteraceae bacterium | reverse complement strand
CGCACGGCGACAAGACGTTCCTCGTCTACGAGGACGAGCGCGCGACCTTCGACGCCTTCCACCGCGCCGTGGCCGCCTTCGCCGCCGAGCTTCGCGCGCAGGGCGTGGAGAAGGGGGACCGCGTCGCGGTGATCATGCGCAACCTGCCGGAATGGCCGGTGGCGCTCTACGCGGCGGCGGCGCTGGGGGCGATCGTCACGCCCCTGAACGGCTGGTGGACCGCGCCCGAGCTCGAGTACGGCCTGCAGGACTCGGGCGCGAAGGTCGCCGTCATGGACGCCGAGCGCTATGCGCGCCTGGCCGAGCACCTGTCCGAGCTGCCCGACCTGCAACGCGTCTACGTCAGCCGGCAGGAGGAGCCGATCGCCCATCCCAAGGTGCGCCACCTGGAGCCCGTGATCGGCGAGACCAACGCCTGGGGCGGACTGCCCGACGCCGAGCTGCCGCCCGTGGAGATCGCCGCCGACGACCCTGCGACCATCTTCTACACCTCCGGCACCACCGGGCGGCCCAAGGGGGCGCTGGGCACGCACCGCAACGTGGTGACCAACGTGTGGTCGGGCCTGTTCTCGCTCGCCCGCAGTCATCTGCGGCGGGGCGAGGCGCCGCCGATCCCCGCGCCGGAGGGGACGCCGCAGCGGGTGACGCTGGTCTCCATCCCCTTCTTCCACGTCACCGGCTTCTCGGCGACGATGAACCCCACGCTCGCCACGGGCGGCATGCTCGTGATGATGCGCCGCTGGGACCCGGTGCGGGCCTTCCAGCTTATCGAGCGCGAGAAGGTGACGACCACCGGCGGCGTGCCCACCATCGCCTGGCAGCTGATCGAGCACCCCGACCGCGACAAGTACGACCTGTCCAGCCTCGAGTCCGTCGCCTACGGCGGCGCGCCCTCGGCCGCCGAGCTGGTGCGCAGGATCGGATCGAGCCTCGGCTCCGCCAAGCCCGGCAACGGCTGGGGCATGACGGAGACCATGGGCACGGTCACCCACCACATGGCCGAGGACTACGAGAACCGGCCCCTCAGCTGCGGTCCCCCCGTGGCCGTGGCCGACCTCAAGATCTGCGATCCGGACGGGCGCGAGCTGCCGGTCGGCACCGTGGGGGAGCTGTGGTCGCGCGGGCCGATGAACGTGGCCGGCTACTGGAACAAGCCGGAGGCCACCGCCTCGACCTTCGTCGACGGCTGGGTGCGCACCGGCGACCTCGCCCGGCTGGACGAGGAGGGCTTCTGCTTCATCGTCGACCGCGCCAAGGACATGCTGATCCGCGGCGGCGAGAACATCTACTGCGTGGAGGTGGAGAACGCGCTCTACGCACATCCCGCGGTGATGGACGCCGCGGTGGTCGGCCGCCCGCACCGCACCCTGGGCGAGGAGCCGGTGGCGGTGGTGACGCTGACCTCGGGCGCGCAGGCCGACGAGGACGAGCTGCGCGGCTTCGTCGCCGAGCGGCTGGCGGCGTTCAAGGTGCCCGTGACGATCCTGATCGGCCGCGAGATGCTGCCGCGCAACGAGAACGGCAAGATCCTGAAGGCGCAGCTGAAGCCGCGGTTCGCCGAGGCGGGGTGAGCTTCAACCCTGTCGTCCCGGGCTGCGAAGCAGACCCGGGACCCAGGAGCGAGAGGTGGAGCGCGTGGCCCTGGGTCCCGGCTCTACGGCCGGGACGACAGGCGCGGCGGGCGGTCGGCGTTCAGCAGCCGCAGTAGCCGTACCCGTAGGACGCGCCCCACGACGGCTGCACGTACATCGGCCTCGGCGCGGGCATGTAGACCGGCTCGGGCTGCGGCTCGGGCGCGTAGGCCATGGGCGGCGGCGGCGCGTAGTAGGTCTCCTGCGGGGGCGCGTCATAGGTCGGGCGGGGGTGGCCGCCGCCCCAGCCGTGCGCGCCCACGGTGAGCTTGGCCGAGGCGTCCACGTCGATCCCGAGCACCGTCACGCCCGCGCGCGCACCGAGGAGCGTGAAGCCGTGGGGGCGGTAGGGCGCGTAGCCGCCGCCTTCATAGCCGCCGCCGTAGCCGCTCGCCGCGTAGGCGGGCGTGCCCGCGTCGTAGCTGCAGCCGTAGCACCCGCCGGCGTAGCCGCCGCCGTTCCCGTAGCCGTGGGCCCCGGCGGAGCCGCCGAGGAGCGCGCCGGAGGCGAGCGCCCCGGCCAGAACCGTCTTGAGCATGATGATCCCTCCGGCCGACCCCTGTCCGCCGTCTCGCAAGCGTTCTGGACGCGGAGGCCGGCGCCGAGCTAGGCCTTT
>CAXSHO010000188.1:0-4203 GCA_964237305.1 uncultured Caulobacteraceae bacterium | reverse complement strand
GCTGCGCTCACCCCACCCCTCAGCCGCCGCCGCGTTCTCACACAGCCTCGGTGGTTAGCTGACGTAGTTTATGACGTGATCGTGTTTACGATCCACGAGCACGTTCGAGAATGGTTTGAGCGCCTTCAGAACCTCGCTCGGATCGAGCTCCTCAGTGCTCAGAATGCACGCGCAGGCACAGGGATCACCCTGAACTGTAATAGAGCAGCACGTGCCGATGACATATCCCTTGCTGACCTCTGTGGTCGGAAGCCGAAAAATGAAGCTCCAGTCCGCCGGTGGGTCTTCGCTCAGAAGCGTCACGTTGAGCTGATGACCGGTCAGTCTAGCAGTTCCTCGCGTATACGTCCTCACATCGGCGACGCCTACCTGCCGCATCGGCCGTATCTCGGCTCTTGTTGTGAACGGGGTTGATCCTGAAATTTTTAGGATACCTCCCTTCGCCGGCGTGCCAGGCTCCCAGAAGGCGCGGTAGTATAAGAACCACTCTCGTCGAACTGCGCGCCATGCCCTTCCCGAGAGCCTCTGGGCCAGAAATCTTATCAGCGGAGCACAGAGGAGCGCCAGAATCAGCGTGATTACCCACGCGACGATGTGTGTTGGTAGGTCATCCCAATGTACGGGACTCGGGATCGGGTGGGGGGGCGCGGGCGGCACTCGCGGAGTGTCATAGATCGTCGGCAAGTCTGCAACGGGTCGCAAGCCGAAGCTAGCCGCGGCCGTTCCCCGCCTCAGAGCTCCAGCGCCATCACCACGTCGTCCGCGACCACCGTGGCGCCCACGGTGAAGGTGCGCACGCCCACGGGGGCGAAGCCGCTGCGGCGGTAGAAGGCCAGGGCGCGGGCGTTCCGGGGGTGCAGGCCCAGGAGCAGACGCGGGGCGCGGAGGCGGCGGGCCTCGTCCACCGCGGCGGTCATCAGCGCGCGGGCGGGCCCCGCCGCGCCGTGGAAGCGGGACAGGACGTAGATGCGCTTCAGCTCCAGGTCGCCGGGCCGCGCCTGCGGCAGGTCGGGGGCGGCGAGACCCGCATAGCCCACCGGCGCGCCGCGCGCGGCCTCGGCCAGCCACAGGGCGGGACCCTGCGCCAGCCAGGCGGCGTAGGCGGCCTCCGCGTGGCGCTCGCGGCAGTGGGCCAGCACGTCGTCGCCGGGGAGGAGCCAGGTGTAGCTCTCCAGGAAGGTGGCGCGGCCGACCAGCGACAGGCGCTCGGCGTCGGCGGGGCCCGCGCGGCGCACGGTCCAGCCCGCGTCGGAGGGGTCGGCGGCGGGGAGCGGATCGGCGGCCACGCCGGCTCCATGCCGCCCGCGCCCCTTGGCCGCAAGCGATGACGGCCAGTTCATTTGACCCGCCCGCGCCCGCCCCGCCCTATGCTGCGGTCGCGCGCGGAGCGGCGAGTCGGGGACGGCGGCGATGGCGGACGGGACGGCGGCGGGGGCGCCCGCGCTGGAGCTCAAGGCTCTGCGCAAGGTCTACATCCGCCCGGCGGTGGACGACCTGGACCTGACGGTGCGCGCGGGCGAGCTCTACGCGCTCCTGGGGCCCAACGGCGCGGGCAAGACCACCACGCTGCGCATGGTCACGGGCCTGCTCAAGCCCGACGGCGGCTCCATCCATGTGTTCGGCGTGGACGCGGGCGCCGACCCCGTCGCCGCCAAGCGCATGATCGCCTGGCTGCCCGACGAACCGCTGCTCTACGACAAGCTGACGCCGCTGGAGTACCTGGAGTTCGTGGCGGGCCTGTGGGGCACGCCTTCGGCCGAGGCGCGCCGCCGGGCGCAGGAGCTCTTGGAGTGGCTCGACCTGTGGGGCCACCGGGGCGAGCGGTGCGAGGGCTTCAGCCGGGGCATGAAGCAGAAGACGGTGCTGGCGGGCGCGCTGATCCACGACCCGCGCCTGCTCATCCTCGACGAGCCGCTCACCGGGCTGGACGCCGCCGCCGCCCGCCAGGTGAAGGACCTCCTGACCGAGCGGACGCGCGGCGGGGCCACGGTGATCCTCACCACCCACATCCTGGAGGTGGCCGAGCGCATGGCCGACCGCATCGGCGTGATCCAGGCGGGCAAGCTGCGCGCGGAGGGCACGCTGGAGGAGCTGCGCACCCGCGCCGGCCGCTCGGGCGCCTCGCTGGAGGACCTGTTCCTGCAGCTGGTGGGCCACCCCGCGGGCGAGGAGGCCGCCCTGTGATCATCGAGCGGCTGCCGCCGGGGTCGGTCCCCTGGCTCCTGGTCAACGAGGTCCGCCTCGCCCTGCGCGGCTTCGGCGGCAAGCGCGGCGGCAAGGGCCGCTCGGTGCGGCTCCTGATCGGGCTCGCGATCCTGATCGGCTTCGCGGGCTGGGGCGGCTGGCTGCTGTCGAGCGTGGTGGCGGGGCGGCCGGCGCCCCGCGCGCCGCTGCTCTACATCGGGCTGGAGGGGGCGATGGTCTTCCTCACGCTGCTGATGCTCGCGCAGACGCTGGTGCTGACCACGACCTGCTGCTCTCCTCGCCCCTGCCGCCCGGGCGGGTGCTGACGGTGCGCTCGGCGGGGGTGGCGGTGACGGCGGGGGGGCTCTACGCGCTGATCGCCAGCGCGCTGGTGGTCCCCCTGGCGCTGCACGGCGACCTGCGGGGCCTGGCGGTCTACGTGGTGCTGGCCGACCTCGCCATGCTGGCCACCTCGGCGGGGCTGCTGCTCGCCATGGCGCTGTTCCGCCTCCTGGGCGCCAAGCGCACGCGGATGGTGAGCCAGGTGCTCGCGGCGCTGATCGGGGCCAGCGCCTTCCTGGCCGGGCAGTCACGCAACCTCCTGTCCAAGGCGCAGATGGCCGAGCTCACCGGCCGCGTCACGGCGCTGAACGGCGCGGGCTACGACCCCGACGCCCCCTACGCATGGCCCGCCCGGGCGCTCTTGGGGGAGCCCGGGCCGCTGCTGGGCCTGACGGCGGCCTGCGCGCTCCTGTTCTGGGGCGCCACCGCGGTGGTGGGCCGACGCTTCGGCGCGGACGCGGCGGCGGCGGCGGGCGTGCCGCTGAGCGGCGCGGGGGCGACGAAGCGGCGGGCCGCGAAGGCCGACCGTCTGAGCTTCGCCGGGGGGCCGCTGCTGACGCTGGCGCGCAAGGACTGGCGCCTCCTGATCCGCGACCCGTGGCTGCTGTCGCAGATGCTGCTCCAGATGGTGTGGTTCGTGCCGCTGGGCTTCGTGGTGGCGCGCAGCCTGCACTCGCACTTGGTGGCCTCGGCGGCGGGGCCGATCGTGTTCCTCACGGGCCAGCTGGCGGGCAACCTGGCCTGGGTGGTGGTCTCGGCGGAGGACTCGCCCGAGCTGATCGTCTCGGCGCCGGTGAGCGGGTGGGCGGTGGTCCGCGCCAAGCTCCTGGTGGCGCTCGGCCCCGTGGCGGTGATCGCCGCGGTCCCGATCGCCTTGCTGCTGGCGGCCGAGCCGGTGGCGGGGGTCTCGGCGCTCCTGTGCGGGGTGAGCGCCTGGCTCTCGGTGGGGCTGATGAACGTCTGGTACGCCAAGCCCGCCAACCGGCGCGAGATGATGCGCCGCCAGCGCTCGGGCGGCGGGCTGATGGGGCTGGTGGAGATCCTGATCCTGTTCGGCTGGGCGGGCGCGGCGCTGCTGGGCGCCTTCGGCCAGCCCTGGGCTCTGATCCCGCCCGTGCTGATCGCGGGCGTGCTGTTCCTGCTGCGCAGGCCGACGATCTACCGGCCGGCGCTGGCGTGACCTTCTATCCTGCCCGGCGAGGAGGAGAGTTCAGCCCGCGTCCAGCCTCGGCCCGGCGGAGCCGCCGAACAGGCGGAAGGCGAGGATCGTGTGGGTGTCGCGGATGCCCGTGACCTTGTGCAGCCGCTCGTTGACGAACTTGCCGGGGCTCTCGCCCTCGGGGATGTAGAACTTGGCCAGGAGGTCCCACGACCCGCTGGTGGTGTAGACCTCGCTGGTCTCCTCCAGCGTGTCGACGATCGCCTCCGCCACCTCGTAGGCGCGGGCGAGCTCGCACTTGATCTGGACGTACAGCGGCTGCATCGGCGGGCTCTCCCTCAGGTGACGGCGGCGCGCACGGCGAAGCGCGGCTCGCGCCACGCGCCGGACGCGTGGACCTGCGCCAGCCGCCCGGCCGCGTCCCACGCGTCCACATGGCGCAGGTACAGCGGCGTCCAGCCGAAGCGCAGCAGGTCGGGGCGGCGGAAATCGCCCGTCATCCCCTCCGCGATCAGCGC
>CAXSHO010000187.1:1601-4263 GCA_964237305.1 uncultured Caulobacteraceae bacterium | reverse complement strand
GAGAAGTGTGACGCCGCGGATTAGCCCGTCGGCCCCCGCCCTCGAAATGATAACGCCCCCCCGCATCCGCCGCAAAAAGCCGCGAGGTGCCGCCCCCGCGAATGAATCACTCCGGCCGTTCCATGTACAGGTCGAGGTAGAAGTACAACAGTTCCTTGTCCCCCACCCGCCGGGTGCGGTCGTGGCGGAAGCGGAACTTTTTGAACAGTTGGACGGCGGGGTCCCGGTCCATGAACGTGTCGAGCGTAATTTTCAGGCAGTTCCGCTCCTGGCAGAACCGCAACGCCGTCTCGACGAGCGCGGTCCCGATCCCCCGCCGGCGGTGGGACCCGGCGACCCGGAGCCGGCGGACCTCGCCGATCCCCTCGTCGTGGGCCTGCACCCCGATCATCCCCACCACTTGGCCGGTCGACGGGTCGGTCCCCGGCGGGGCGCGCAGGTCGAAGGCGAACACGCCCGTCTTGCCGAAGAAGGCGTAGACGCGCTCCGCCAGGGGGCGGTTCACGCCGTCCACCTTGCACAGGTCCTCCACGCTGGCGCGGCTGACGCCCCGGGCGCTGCCGAAGGCCTCCAGGAGGGCGCGCTTGCGGCCGGGGCCCACGCCGTCGATCTCGTCCAGCGGGTTCTTGAAGCTGGCGGCCGTGCGCTTGGCGCGGTGGGTGCCGATGGCGAATCGGTGCGCCTCGTCGCGCAGGCGCTGGAGGTAGTAGAGCACCGGGTCCTTCGGCTCGAGCATGAAGGGGGTGCGGCCGGGCATGAAGAAGCGCTCCAGCCCCGCGTCGCGGTCCGGACCCTTGGCCACGCCCACCACCGCCACGTCGTCCACGCCCAGGTCCGCCATCACCGCGAGCGCGGCGTCGAGCTGGCCCAGGCCGCCGTCCACCAGGATCAGGTCGGGTCGCGGCGGCGCGTCCCCCTCGTCCTCCTCCTTCTGCAGGCGGGTGAAGCGGCGGCGCAGCACCTGGTTCATCATGGCGAAGTCGTCGCCCGGCGTGAGTTCGCCGGGCTTGATGTTGAACTTGCGGTACTGCGCCTTCTGGTAGCCCTCGGGCCCGGCCACGATCATGGCGCCCACCGCGTTGGTGCCCATGATGTGGCTGTTGTCGTAGACCTCGATGCGCTCGGGGGCGCCGTCCAGCTTGAACACCTCGCAGACGCCGGAGAGGAGCTTGCGCTGGGCGGAGCTCTCCGCCATGCGCCGGCCCAGCGCCTCGCGCGCGTTGGCGTGCGCGTGGTCGACGAGGCGGCGCTTCTCGCCCTGGCGGGGCACGGCGATCTCCACGCGGCGGCCGCCCTTCACGCGGAACGCCTCGGCCAGGAGCTCGCACTCCGCCGCGGCGTGGCTGAGCAGGATCAGCCGGGGGATGGTGCGGTCGTCGTAGAACTGGCCGAGGAAGGCGCCCATCACCGCCTCCGGCCCGTCGTCGCCCTCCGTCAGCGAGGCCAGGCGCGGGAAGTAGGCGCGGTTGCCCCAGTTCTGGCCCCCGCGGAAGAAGAACACCTGCACGCAGGCCTGCCCCCCGTCCACGTGCAGGGCGAAGACGTCGGCCTCCTCCACCCCCTCCGGGTTGATGCCCTGCTCCACGCTGACGCCCGCCAGCGCGCGGATGCGGTCGCGCACCCGGGCGGCGCGCTCGAACTCCATGTCCTCCGCCGCGGCGTTCATCTCGGCCACGAGGCGGGCGTTCACCGCGCGGGAGCGGCCGCGGAGGAAGTCGTGCGCCTCCTCCACCAGGGCGTCGTAGCCCTCCGGGCTGATCAGGCCGGTGCAGGGGGCGCTGCAGCGGCGGATCTGGTGGAGCATGCAGGGGCGCGTGCGCGTGTCGTAGACGCTGTCGGAGCAGGAGCGCAGCAGGAACGCCTTCTGCAGCGTGTTCAGCGTGCGGTTCACCGCCCAGGTCGAGGCGAAGGGGCCGAAGTAGTCGCCCTTGGTGGTGTGGGCGCCGCGGTGCTTCCTGATCTGCGGCGTCTTGTGGTCGCGGCGGAGCAGCAGCTCGGCGAAGCTCTTGTCGTCGCGCAGCGTGATGTTGAACCGCGGCTTAAGCCGCTTGATGAGGTTGGACTCCAGGAGCAGCGCGTCCGCCTCGGTGCGGGTGGTGACGAACTCCATGGATCGGGTGAGCGAGACCATGTGCGCCAGCCGCTGGCTGTGGGCGCGCCCCTGCGCGTACTGCACCACCCGCTTCTTCAAGGAGCGCGCCTTGCCGACGTAGAGCACCTCCTCCGCCTCGCCCAGCATGCGGTAGACGCCGGCGGTGTCGGGCAGGCGCTTGCAGTAGTCGCCGATCAGGGCGGCGCCCTGCAGGCGCGGGCCCTCGTCCGCCTGCTCGGAGGAGCGGACGACCTCGAACTCGGGCTCGGCGACCGCGTCGGGGCGGGGGGCGAAGGTGGCGGCGTCCTCGGGCATGGAGGGCGGGAATATAGGCCGCTTCGCGCGAGGCGCGAGCGCGGGGGTGCGGGGCGCACGGGCTGAAACAAGTCTGGGTCCCCGCATGCGCGGGGATGAGCGGAGGAGCCCGGTGCCCCTCCTCTTCTCCCAAGCCCTGTGTTCGACGCGCCGCAGGCTGCGTTGAACACAGGGCTGGGACAGGAAGATCATCAGCGGAGAGCGGAGGGGACGTTGGCGGCTTCCGCGGCGGAGACGGGGACGTGGGAACGGCGG
>CAXSHO010000187.1:0-1591 GCA_964237305.1 uncultured Caulobacteraceae bacterium | reverse complement strand
TCCCTCTCCACCCGTTCCCATACGCCCCTTCGCGCGTTACACGGACACCCGCCGCTTCGGAGCCCGCCATGGCCGCCCTCCTGCCCATCGTCATCTTCGTGGTCGTCATCATGGTCGCCAACCGGCTCGAGTTCGGCCGGGTCGATTGACGGGGCGCCCCGCGGCGCTGGTCACCGGCGGCGCGGACAGGATCGGCGCCGCCTTCGTGGAGGCGCTGGCGGCCGACGGGTGGGACGTGGCGCTCCACCACCGCACGCGCATCGACGCCGCCCGCGGGACGGCGGATCGCGCCCGCGCGCACGGCGGGCGGGTGGAGCTGGTGGCGGCGGACCTGTCCCGTCGAGAGGAGCGCGCGGGGCTGGTGGAGGCGGCGGCCGCGGCGGTGGGGCCGTTGACGCTCCTGGTGAACAACGCCTCCCGCTTCGCCTATGACGACCTCGCCACCCTGGACGAGCCCCTGTGGCGCGAGCACCTGGAGGTGAACCTCACCGCGCCCATGTTCCTGGCGCGCGACTTCGCCCGTCGGCTGGCGGGCGCGGAGGGCGTGGTGGTGAACCTCCTCGACCAGAAGGTGAACCGGCCGAACCCGGACTTCCTGTCCTACACCGCCAGCCGCATGGGCCTGGCGGGGATGACGGCGCCGCTGGCGCTGGCGCTTGCGCCGGCGGTGCGGATGGCGGGGATCGCGCCGGGGCTGACCCTGCCCAGCCAGGTGCACCCCGACGCTGATTTCGCAGCCGCCCAGGCCGCCTCGCCCCTCGGCCGGGGGCCCACCTCCGACGAGCTGGTGGCGGCGCTGCGCTTCATCCTGGCCACGCCCTCCTTCACCGGGCAGGTGCTGACGGTGGACGGGGGGGAGAGCCTCGTGGGCCGCCCGCGCGACACCGCCTTCGACCAGGGCCGCTACTGACGGCGGCGCTCCGCGGCCCTATCTGTCGCCGCCATGCCCGTCATCGAGTTCACCCGGCGCTTCGCCATGGCGCACCGGCTCAGGTCCGACCCCGCCTCCAAGTGCGCCACGCCCCACGGGCACAACGAGTTCGTGACGGTGACGCTGGCGTGCGACGCCGAGCCCGCCTGGGGCGCCTCCAACATGGCCGCGCCGTTCGAGCGGCTGAAGACGCGCTGGCACGGCTGGATCGACGGCGCGGTGGACCACGCCCTGCAGCTGGACGCCCGCGACCCGCTGGTCGGCTTCTTCCGCGCGCACGAGCCGGGGCGGCTCCCGCGGCTGATGCTGTTCGACGGCGATCCCACCACCGAGGCCGCGGCCGTGGCGCTGCACCGCAAGCTCTCCGCCTTCCTGCGCGCGGAGGCGCCGGGCTGGCGCTGCGTGCGGCTGCGGCTGGAGGAGACGCCCACCAACGCCGTGGTGCTGGAGTGCGCGGCCGCGGGCGGCTGGTCGCCCGGCGCGTGGTGCGATCGCGCGGACGAGACGATCAACGATCTGTAACGTGATCCCGCTCCGGATCGGGGCGATATTGCGCCCCTGAGGTCCTTCAACGACCCCCGAGGAGCGCTTCCATGGCCGACACCCGCACCGCCTTCGACGCCGCCTATCCCCGCGCCGAGTCGATGACCGCGCCGATCC
>CAXSHO010000186.1:0-4312 GCA_964237305.1 uncultured Caulobacteraceae bacterium | reverse complement strand
TGGGACGATCTGCCCAAGCCCGCCTCGAAGGGCGTCCGCCTCCGCGCCCTCGGCGCTGACCGGCCGCGCCGTCTACAGCCTGGCGCCGGAGGCGGCGGCCGGGCACTTCATCAAGACGCAGTGCTTCTGCTTCGACGACCAGACCATCCCCGCCGGGAAGACGGTGGAGTTCCCCGTCATCTACTACATCGACCCGGCCTTCGCATCGGATCCCTCCACCCAGGCCTTCCAGGAGGTGACGCTGAGCTACACCTTCTTCCCCGTGCGCAAGCCGGCCTGAGCCTCCCGCCGGGCTTGGCGCGGCGCGGACAACCGCGCTATGGCACCCACAGACCCGCGCCGCGTTGATCGCGCGAGACCCTAAGGACATCCCGAGCCGCCCATGGCCGAAGCCTCCCACGACGACGTCCGGCACGACTACCACTTGGTGAACCCCAGCCCCTGGCCGCTGGTGGGCTCCATCGCCGCGGTGGTGTGGGCGCTGGGCATGGTGATCTGGTTCAAGGGGCTGTTCGGCCTACCCAAGGGCTCGCCCTGGGTGCTGGGCCTCGGCGTGGCCGGCATCCTCTACACCATGTTCGGCTGGTGGTCGGACGTGATCAAGGAGAGCCGCGAGGGCGACCATACGCCCGTGGTCTCCATCGGGCTACGCTACGGCATGATCCTGTTCATCGCCTCGGAGGTGATGTTCTTCGTCGCCTGGTTCTGGATGTTCTTCGAGATGGCGCTGTTCCATCACGACCGGACGTTCTCGGCCATCGAGGAGGTGCGGGGCGCCTGGGGCGGCTGGCCGCCCAAGGGGGTGGAGGTGCTGGACCCCTGGCACTTCCCGCTGATCAACACGCTGACGCTGCTGCTCTCGGGCACCACCGTCACCTGGGCCCACCACGCCGTGCTGGAGGGCGACCGCAAGAGCGCCAAGACGGCCCTGTGGCTCACCATCGCGCTCAGCGCCAAGCTGGCGCTGTGGCTGACCGTGATCCTGGGCGCGATGTTCACCTGCATCCAGGCCTACGAGTATCGCGAGATCATCGGCGAGAAGCTGTTCTTCAACGAGACGGCGGCGAACAGCGGCCTCTACGGCTCGGCCTTCTTCATGGCGACGGGCTTCCACGGCTTCCACGTGCTGATCGGCACCATCTTCCTCGCGATCTGTCTCCTGCGTCTCTACGTGGGGCAGATGACGCCGCAGAAGCACTTCGGGTTCGAGGCGGCGGCCTGGTACTGGCACTTCGTGGACGTGGTGTGGCTGTTCCTGTTCGCCTTCATCTACGTGATGTTCGGCGCGCACCCGCATTGACGGCGGGCGGCCCCGCGTCGCCCGCTTCCGCCGGCGCCCGGCCGTCGCCACGCCGGGCGTCGCGCCGCGGCCCGCGCCTCGTCTCTACGCTCCTGGCGGTCGTCGGCGTCGCGATCCTGGTGACGCTGGGCGTGTGGCAGCTGCAGCGGCTGGCGTGGAAGACGCAGCTGATCCGCCGCGTCGCCGCTCTCCAGGCCGCCCCCGCAGAGCCCCTGTCGGTCGTGCTGCACCGGGTGCGTGACGGAGGCGAGCTGGACTTCGTGCGCGTGGTCACCCCCTGCAACGGCCTGGCCGACGCCTCCGTCCCGCTCTACGGCGTGCGCGAGGGCGGGCCCGGCTGGCGCATGGTCGCCGCCTGCCGACTGCCGGCGGGCGGGGCCTACGCCTCCATCCTCACCGACCTGGGCTACGCCGTCGAGCCGCCCGGCGCGGGCCCTGTGGAGGAGCCCGCACCCGGGGTGGCCGGCCCGGTCACGGTCACGGGCGTGCTGCGCCGGCCCGAGCCGCAGTCGTGGGTCGCCGGGCTCGTGGACGTTCCGAACGGGTCGCGGGGGCTGGACGGCGAGTTCTTCCGCCGCGACATCCCGGCCATGTCGCGGGTGTTGCGCGCCGGCCGCGCCGCGCCCGTGATGCTGGAGCTGGAGAGCCCCCGCGCCGGTCCGAAGATCGAGCCCGCGCCCCTGCCCGCGGACATCCCCAACAACCACCTGGGCTACGCCGTGACCTGGTTCGGGCTCGCCGCGGCGCTGGTGGCGGTGTGGTCGGGCGCCTGGATCGCCGCGCGACGCCGGGCCTGAGGGTGCGCTACGTCTCCACCCGCGGGGCCGCCCCGGCCGTGGACTTCGCCGAGGCGCTGCTGGCCGGGCTCGCGCCCGACGGCGGCCTGTACTCGCCCGAGCGCTGGCCGGAGTTCGCCGCCGACGAAATCGCCGCCTTCGCCGGCCGGCCCTATGCGGAGGTGGCCGCGGCCGTGGTGGGTCGGCTGGCGGGCGACGCCTTCGCGCCCGACGACCTCCTGCGCATGTGCCGCGAGGCCTACGGCTCCTTCGCCCATCCCGCCGTCGCGCCGCTGATGCAGCTGGACGCCGACCTGTGGCTACTGGAGCTGTTCCACGGCCCCACGCTGGCCTTCAAGGACGTGGCCATGCAGCTCCTGGCGCGGATGTACGACGCGGTGCTCGGCCGCGCCGGACGCCGCCTGACGCTGGTGGTGGCCACCAGCGGCGACACGGGCGGCGCGGCGGTGGAGGCGTTCCGCGGGCGGGAGAACATCCGCTTGGTGATCCTCTTCCCGCACGGCCGCATCAGCGACGTCCAGCGCCGCTTCATGACCACCGCGGCCGACGCCAACGTCTTCTGCGCGGCGGTGGACGGCACTTTCGACGACTGCCAGGCGCTGGTGAAGGCGCTGTTCGCCGACGCCGCCCTGGCGCGGGAGGTGGACCTCTCGGGCGTGAACTCCATCAACTTCGGCCGCATCGCCGCCCAGGCGGTCTACTACTTCACTAGCGCCACAGCCCTCGGCGCCCCCGCCCGCGCGATCCGCTACGTGGTGCCCACCGGCAACTTCGGCGACGCCTTCGCGGGCTGGGCGGCGGCGCGGATGGGACTGCCGGTGAGCGGGATCGACGTGGCCACCAACGGCAACGACATCCTGGCGCGCACCTTCGCCGAGGGCGCCTACGTCCGCGGCGCGGTGGCCGAGACGCAGTCGCCCGCCATGGACATCGGGGTCGCCTCCAACTTCGAGCGGCTGTACTTCGAGGCGGTGGGCCGCGACGGGGCGGAGACCGCCCGCGCCTTCCAAGGCTTCGCCGCCACCGGCCGCATCGACCCGCCCAGCCAAGCGCTCGCCGCGCTCCGCGAACGGTTCACCGGCGCCTCCGCCACCGAGGCCGAGACCGCCGAGGCCATGGCCCGCGCCTGGACGGAGGGCCGCGCCCTGGTGGACCCGCACACCGCCGTGGCGCTGCATGTCGCCAGCCGCCGGTCGGCGCCCGGCCCGACGGTGGTGCTCTCCCCCGCCCACCCCGCCAAGTTCCCCCAGGCGGTGCGCGCGGCCACGGGCGCGGAGCCCGGCCACGCCCTGGCGGACGCGCTCGCCGCCCTGCCCGAACGCTTCACCCGCCTGCCGAACGACGAACGCGCGGTGGCCGCCCACGTCCGGACATTCGCCGCCGCATGACCGCCCGCCTCCACACCCTCGCCAACGGCGTCCGCGTGATCGCCGATCCCATGCCGGGGCTGGAGAGCTTCGCGTTGTCCGTCGTGGTGCGCGGGGGCGCGCGGTGGGAGCCGGAGGCGCGTAACGGGTGGTCGCACCTCCTGGAGCACATGGTGTTCAAGGGCGCGGGCGCGCGCTCCTCGCAGGCGATCGTCGAGGCGGTGGAGGCGGAGGGCGGCTGGATCAACGCCGCCACCGGATGGGAGCGCACGAGCTACCAGGTGCGCGGGCTGGCGGGCGGCCTGCCGCTGACGATGGAGGTGCTGGCCGACCTCGTGCGCCGCCCCGTTCTCGACCCCGCCGAGCTGGAGCGCGAGAAGGGCGTCATCGGCCAGGAGATCGCCGAGGCCGCCGACACGCCGGACGACCGCGTCTACGATCTCGCTCAGGGCTGCGCCTTCTCCGGCCAGGCGCTGGGCCGCCCGATCCTGGGGCTGGACGCCACCCTCGCCCCCGCCACGCGCGACACCCTCGCCGCCTGGCACGCCGGCCTCTACGCCGACCCCGCGCGGCTGGTGGTGAGCGCGGCGGGCGCGGTGGACGAGGCCGAGCTGCTTCGCCTCGCCGACGCCGCGTTCGGCGATCTCGCCCCGCCCGCCGCTCCGCTCGCCGCACCCGAGCCCGCACGCTTCATCGGCGGCGCCCTGGCGGAGGCGCGCAAGCTGGAGCAGGCGCATCTCGTGCTGCTGCTCCCCGGCGTGGGCGTGCGCGACCCCGCCTGGCACGCCCAGCGCCTCTTCGCGGAGATCCTGGGCGGCGGCATGGCCAGCCGCCTGTTCCAGGAGGCG
>CAXSHO010000185.1:0-4331 GCA_964237305.1 uncultured Caulobacteraceae bacterium | reverse complement strand
CCATGCTGGCCGGGCGGGGCGGCCCTCGCGTGGCCGCCGACGAGGAGCGTCTTCCCTTCGCCCCGGCGAGCCTCGACCTCGTGGTCTCGCTCCTGTCGCTGCACTGGACCAACGACCTGCCCGGCGCGTTGCTGCAGATCCGCCGCGCGCTGAAGCCGGACGGGCTGTTCCTGGGCGCCTTCCTGGGCGGGGCGACCCTGCACGAGCTGCGCTGGGCGCTGATCGCGGCGGAGGCCGAGCTGAGCGACGGGGCGGGCCCCCGCGTGTCGCCTTTCGCCGACGCGGTGGACGCGGCGGGCCTGCTGCAGCGCGCGGGCTTCGCGCTCCCGGTGTCGGACGTGGACCGGGTGACGGTGCGCTACGAGCACCCGCTGCGGCTCCTGGCCGACCTGCGCGCCATGGGCGAGACCAGCGTCCTGCGCGACCGCCCCTCGCGCCCGCTGACCCGCGCCGTGCTCGCTCGCGCCTTCCACCTCTACCGCGAGCGATTTGGCGAGGCGGATGGCCGCGTCCCCGCCACCTTCGAGATCATCGGCGCCACCGGCTGGTCGCCGTCGCCCACCCAGCAGCAGCCGCTCAAGCCGGGCTCCGCGAAGGCGCGGCTCGCCGACGCGGTGGGCGGGACGGAGCATTCTTTGTGAGGCCGCACGAGCTCCTCTCCCCCTCGATGGGGGAGAGGCCGGGTGAGGGGGTGCGGGCAGCCGCTGACGTGTGGAGCTTACGAGACGTCTCCCGCGCCCGTCCTGCGGGTGTCGCGCTCCCACCCCCATCCCCGACCCTTCCCCCATCGAGGGGGAAGGGAGTTTGAGACACCTCACCCCCGGTGAGCGAGCGCTGGGCCGGAGCGTGTTCGACGACGTGCTGAGGCTCGACCGCGTGCGGCTGGTCCCCACCCCGTTCCGCACCGCGGTGACCACGGGAGCGGTGATCTGGATGCCGCATGACGCGCCGCGCGACTTCGCCGACGCGTCGCTGCGGCTGCAGGGCTGGCTTGTGCACGAGCTGGTTCACGTCTGGCAGTTCGCCACCGCGCCCGCGCGCACCTTGCGGAGCTGGGCCGGGGTCGTGGCGTCCGGCGGGTATGGGCCGGGCCTGCCGGGCTACGCCTACGCGCACCCGATCGACTGGCCGGCGTTGAACCTGGAGCAGCAAGCGCGGGTGGTGGAGCACGCCTTCCTGCTGCGCGAGGGCGCGCGCCTCACGCACGAGGAAGGCGCCGCAGCCGGAGCCGCGACGCCTTCGAGGGTCTCGCTGGACTTCTACGCCGGGCGCACGCCGTTCGCGGCGCTCACCCGGCGGGGTTGAGGCTTCAGGCGGCGGCGTAGCTCTGCTGCGCGCCCGAGCGGCCGTGGCCGTCGAACACGAACTGGCCGCACCAGTCGCGCGCTGACACGGTCGGCCAAGCGGTGTGGCCGTTGCCGCCCGACGGCGGGTTGTGGCGGCAGACGCCTTCCTGCTTGGCGGCCTGATCGTCGAAGAAGGTGCAGCTGGCGCACGAGGTCTGTTCGGTGTGGGGGCCGGCGGCCATGGCGGGTCTCCTGTGATCTTGTCGGCGTCGAATGTCGTCTCAACAGGGAAGATGTCTGTGGAGTTCCCGATAGTCCAGCGCGAACATCTCGCAACATATATTCGGGAATGGTGGTGCGAAGCACTCGCACGATGCGGTTGCGAACGCCTCTCACCTGCGTTGTGACATCGTGTTCCTAGAGGAAGTCGCGCAGGTGGGCGCAGAGCGGGATGTCGGCGGGCGGCATGGGGTGGTCCAGGAGCCGCGCGGGCTTCACCCACTTGAGCTCGGCGTGCTCGCGCCGCTCCACGAGCCCCTCCCACCGGCGCAGCAGGAACAGCGGCATGAGGAGGTGGAAGTCGGCGTAGGCGTGGCTGGCGAAGACGAACGGCGCCAGGCAGTCGACCCTGGCGACGATCCCCAGCTCCTCCGCCAGCTCACGCACCAGTGCGGCCTCCGGCGTCTCGCCCGCCTCCACCTTGCCGCCCGGGAACTCCCACAGGCCGGCGAGCGACTTGCCCTGCGGCCGCCGGCAGATCAGCACGCGCCCGTCCCCGTCCACCAGGGCGGCGGCGACGACGAGAAGGAGGCGTGGGGCGGTGTTCGTCATGCCGTCCGCTTAGTGGAGAACCGAACGGGCGTCAGACGGTTGTCCCTCCGTACAACCGCAAGGAGACGCCGCCATGGCCGACAAGAGCAAGTCCGACGCCGCCAAGACCATGAAGGACCCGAAGGCCTCCAAGCCCGAGAAGTCCGCCGCCGCGAAGACGATGAGCCCGAACGCCAAGAAGAAGTAGGCGGCGCGTCGGAGGTCAGCTGCGGTAGTCGCCGTTGATCTCCACGTAGCGCTTGGTCAGGTCGCAGGTCCACATGACGTGGCGGCCCGCGCCCACGCCCACGTCTGCGGCGATCTCCAGCTCGGCGTTCCTCATGTAGGCGCTCATGGCGGCCTCGTCGTAGTCGGGCGAGACCGCGCCGTCGCGCGCCGCCCACAGGGGGCCGAAGCGGATGGAAAAGCGGGTGCGGTCCACCGGCTCGTCGGCGCGGCCGACCGCCATGGCGATGCGGCCCCAGTTGGCGTCCTCGCCCGCCAGCGCGGTCTTCACCAACGGGCTCTCGCACACGGTGCGGGCGATGCGGGCGGCGGAGGCGTCGGAGGCGGCGCCGGTGATCTCCACGCGGACGAACTTGGACGCGCCCTCGCCGTCGCGCACCAGCATCTGCGCGAGCTCCAGCAAGACGGCGTCCACCGCCTCGCGGAAGGCGGCGAGGCGCGGGTCGGCGGCGTCGGCGATCTCCGCAATCGTCACGGCGCCCGTGGCGAACAGCAGGCAGGTGTCGTTGGTGGAGCGGTCGCCGTCCACCGTCACCGCGTTCCAGGTGCGGGGCGTGGCCTCGTCGAGGATCGCCTGCAGGGCTGAGGGGGCGACGGCCGCGTCGGTGGCCACGAAGGCCAGCATGGTGGCCATGTTGGGCGCGATCATCCCCGAGCCCTTGGCGATGCCGGCCACGCGCACGGGGCGACCGTCGAGCTGCGCCTCGCGCACGGACGCCTTGGGAAAGGTGTCGGTGGTCATGATGGCGCGGGCGGCGGCGGCCCAGCCGTCCGGGTCGAGCCCCGCCGTCAGGCCCGACAGCACGTCCAGCATGCGGCCGGCCTCCAAGGGCACGCCGATCACGCCGGTTGAGGCGGTGAGCACCTCGTGCGCCGGGCAGCCGAGCTCCGCCGCCACCGCCTCCTGCACAGCGCGCACCGCCGCCGCACCCGCCTCGCCGGTGAAGGCGTTGGCGCAGCCTGCGTTGCACACGAGCGCCCGCGCCCGCCCGCCGGACGCCGCCAGGGCCTCGCGGCAGCCGTCCACGGGGGCCGAGCCCACGGCGTGGCGCGTGAACACGCCCGCGCAGGCCGTCCCCGCCGGGAAGCGCATCAGGAGCACGTCGGGCCGCTCGTGCTTGTAGAAACCCGCGCACGCCGTGGAGAGGTCCACGCCCGCCACCCCGCCCACCTGCGGCAGCGGCACGGCCAGCGGCGAGACGAGCGGGACGTCGGTCATGGCGGGCTCCGGCGGGGGCGGGGGGCCCGTCGCGTTGACACGAAAGGGGCGAGTGCATAGGTCCGGCGTCCAGCCAAGTCGAGCGGTCCGGCCGTCGCGCGAGGACCTTCACGGCCCTTCCGCCGCCGCCCCGGCCCCGCCCGATTTCCAAGCCACCCTGGCGAGCGCGCCCTCTGGACGCGGCCCGCCGGAGACGGACGTCCGATGCTCGCCCTCGCCAAGAAGATCTTCGGCTCCTCCAACGAGCGTCGCGTGCGCGGCATGTCCGGCCGCACCGCCGCCGTGGGCAAGCTCGAGCCCGCCATGCAGGCCCTGTCGGACGACGCGCTGCGGGCCAAGACCGCCGAGTTCCGCAAGCGTCTCGCCGACGGGGCCAAGATCGACGACCTCCTGGAGGAGGCCTTCGCGGTCGTCCGCGAGGCGGCGCGCCGCACGCTGGGCCAGCGCCACTACGACGTGCAGCTCGTGGGCGGCATGGTGCTGCACCACGGCGGCATCGCCGAGATGCGCACCGGCGAGGGCAAGACGCTGGTGGCCACCCTGCCCGTCTACCTCAACGCGCTGGAGGGCCGCGGCGTCCACGTCATCACCGTGAACGACTACCTGGCGCAGCGCGACGCCGAGTGGATGGGGCAGGTCTACGAGTTTTTGGGCATGAGCGTGGGCGTGATCGTCCACGGCCTCAGCCAGGACCAGCGCCAGCGGGCCTACGCCAGCGACATCACCTACGGCACCAACAACGAGTTCGGCTTCGACTACCTGCGCGACAA
>CAXSHO010000184.1:2633-4344 GCA_964237305.1 uncultured Caulobacteraceae bacterium | reverse complement strand
GCGGGGTGGTGGGGGTTCCGCAACGGATCCGGCGTCGCGCCGCCCCCTCCGTCGGCTTCGCCGCCACCTCCCCCGTGCCGGGGGAGGACGAGGCTTGCGACGGGCGTGTGACGGCCCTATCTTCGATCCAGGTTTTGCTCACATGCAGCATAACCCGCGCCGCCCGGCCTCGCTCGGCGGCGTTGTTCGGCCCCGACTAATGCTCAACATGAGCAGAAGGAGCACGCCAGTGCCCGACGGTTCCGCTCCCCTCGGCCTCGACACGGCCATCCCGGTCGCCGCCCCGCCCCTGGCCTGGACTCCCGCCGTGGAGAGGGAGACCGCGCCCGTGCTGGCGCGCCTGGGCGACCGCGTCTCGCCGTTGGAGTGGCGTCTGCAGGCCCCGTTGGTGGCGGAGATCAACCGGCTGAAGCGCGCCCGCGGCGCGGTGATCCTGGCGCACAACTACATGGCGCCCGAGATCTTCCACGGCGTGGGCGACTTCGTGGGCGACAGCCTCGCGCTGGCCAAGGAGGCCGCCCGGGTGGACGCCCCCGTGATCGTGCAGGCGGGCGTGCACTTCATGGCCGAGACCTCCAAGGTGCTCTCGCCCGACAAGCGCGTGCTGATCCCCGACCTGCGCGCCGGGTGCAGCCTGGCCTCCTCCATCACCGCCGAAGACGTGCGGCTGATCAAGGCGCGCCACCCGGGCGTGCCCGTGGTCACCTACGTGAACACCACCGCGGCGGTGAAGGCCGAGACCGACATCTGCTGCACCTCCGCCAACGCCGTGCAGGTGGTGGAGGCCGCGGCGGCGGAGTGGGGGGTGGACCGCGTGATCCTGATCCCCGACGAGTTCCTGGCCAGGAACGTGGCGCGCCAGACCGCGGTGAGGATCATCGCCTGGCGCGGCCGCTGCGAGGTGCACGAGCGCTTCACCGCCGCCGACATCCGCGACATCCGCGCCGCGTATCCCGACGCGGAGGTGCTGGCCCACCCCGAATGCCCGCCCGAGGTGCTGGAGGAGGCCGACTTCGCGGGCTCCACCGCCGCCATGAACGACTACGTGGTCCGGCGGCGTCCGAAGCAGGTGGTGCTCATCACCGAGTGCTCCATGGCCGACAACGTGGCCGCCGACGCGCCGGGCGTGGAGTTCGTGCGCCCCTGCAACCTGTGCCCGCACATGAAGCGCATCACGCTGGAGAACATCCGCGACTGCCTGCTGCACGACCGCTACGAGGTGACGGTCGACCCCGCCGTGGCGACCCGCGCCCGCGCCGCCGTGCAGCGCATGGTGGACCTGCCGCCCCCCGCCTCGCCCGCCCGCTACGACCTCGTCCGCGCCCGCCACCACGTCGACGTGGAGCTGATCTGACCTCCACCCGCCCATTCCCGCGCATGCGGGGACCCAGACATGTTCAACGGTGAGCCCGATGCCCGACCTCGTCCGCGCGAACCTGGATCCCCGCATGCGCGGGGATGAGCGGAGGCTGGACGGCGTGCTCGTGCTGGGCGCGGGGCTGGCGGGCCTGTCCGCCGCGCTGGCGGCCGCGCCGCGCCGCGTGATCCTCGTCTCGCCGACGCCGCTGGTGCAGGGCTGCGCCTCGGCCTGGGCGCAGGGCGGGATCGCCGCGGCGCTCGGCCCCGACGACAGCCCGGAACTCCACGCCGCCGATACGGTCGCCGCCGGGGCCGGCCTCCGGACCACCGGCGGGCGCGGGAAGCTCGAATC
>CAXSHO010000184.1:508-2623 GCA_964237305.1 uncultured Caulobacteraceae bacterium | reverse complement strand
CGCCGTGGCGCTGGGGGCGGACGACACGCCCGCGCTCCACGCCGCCGACACCGTGAGGGCGGGCGCGGGCCTGACGGACGCCGCCGCCGCCCGGGCGCTCACCGCCGCCGGCCCCGACGCCGTGCGCGCCCTGGCCGCCCTGGGCGCGCCCTTCGACCGCGACGCGCAGGGCCGCTTCGTCCAGAGCCTGGAGGCCGCCCACGGCCGCGCCCGGGTGGCGCGCGTGGGCGGTGACGGTGCGGGGAGGGCGGTCACGCAGGCCGTCGCGGACGCGGTGCTGGCCGCCCCGCACGTGGAGGTCTGGACCGGCGCCCGCGCCCGCGCCCTGCTGCTCGACGCCGCCGGGCACGTTCGGGGCGCCCTGGTGGAGCGCGAGGGCGGTCTCGTGCGCGTCGTCGCGGCCGCCACGGTGCTCGCCACTGGCGGCCTGGGCGGCCTCTATGCCGTGACCACCGACCCGCCGGAGGTGCGCGGGGAGGGGCTCGGCTTGGCCGCGCTGGCGGGGGCGGAGGTCGCCGACCCGGAGTTCGTGCAATTCCACCCCACCGCCCTGGACGTCGGCCGCGACCCCGCGCCGCTCCTCACCGAGGCCCTGCGGGGCGAGGGCGCGCGGCTGGTGGACGCGTCCGGCCGCGCCTTCATGGCCGACTACGACGCCCGCGGCGACCTCGCCCCGCGCGACGTGGTGGCGCGCGCCATCCATGCGGAGCGGGCGGCGGGCCGCGGCGCCTTCCTGGACGCCCGCGCCGCGGTGGGCGAGGCCTTCCCCACGCACTTCCCCGCCGTGTTCGCCGCCTGCATGGCCGCCGGGATCGACCCCCGCCGCGCGCCCGCGCCCGTGGCCCCGGCGGCGCACTACCACATGGGCGGCGTCCTGGCGGACGCGGACGGGCGCACCTCGCTCCCCGGCCTGTTCGCGGCGGGGGAGGCGGCCTGCACCGGGGTCCACGGGGCCAACCGGCTGGCCTCCAACTCGCTCCTGGAGGCGCTGGTGTGCGGGGCCGCCGCCGGGCGCGCCGCCGCCGCCGAAGCCGATCCGGGCACGGCCGCGCTCCCCGTGGAGCCTGCGCCGGACCTGCCGCACGAGGCGCTGGCCGTGCTGCGCGCCGCCATGGACCGCGACGCGGGCGTGGTGCGCGACGCGGCGGGCCTGACGCGTCTGCTGTCGGTGATCGACAGGCTGGAGGCGCGGCACGGCCCCGCCCCGACGCTGGCCGCGGCGCGCCTCGTCGCCTTTGCGGCGCGCGAGCGGCGCGAGAGCCGCGGCGCGCACGCCCGGGCCGACTTCCCGGCCACGGCCGGCACGGCGCGCCGCACGCGCCTGCGTCTCGCCGACGCCGCGCCCCTGCCCATGGCGGCGGAGTGACCCCGCTCCCCGACCTCCTGGTGGAGCCCGTGGTGCGCGCCGCCCTGGCGGAGGACCTGGGCCGCGGCGGCGACATCACCTCCGCCCTGATCCCCGCCGGGACGCGCATGGCCGCCGTGTTCGCGGTGCGCCGGCCGGGCGTGGTGGCGGGGCTCGCCTGCGCGCGGCTGGCGGTGCACGCGCTGGACCCCGCCGCGGTGTTCGAGGCGCGGGTGGAGGACGGGGCGGCCGTCGCCCCGGGCGCGGTGCTGGCGCGGGTGGAGGGCGACGCCCGCGCGCTGCTGTCCGCCGAGCGCACGGCGCTGAACCTGCTCGGCCGGCTGTCGGGCGTGGCGACGCTGACGGCGGCCTACGTCCGCGCGGTGGAGGGGACGGGCGCGCTGATCCTGGACACGCGCAAGACCACGCCCGGCCTGCGCGCCCTGGAGAAGTGGGCGGTGCGCTGCGGCGGCGGCGTGAACCACCGCTCCGGGCTCGACGACGCCATCCTCATCAAGGACAACCACGTGGCGGCCTGCGGCGGCGTCGCCTCGGCGCTGACCCGCGCCCGGGCGCTGGCGGGCTGGCTCACCCCCGTGGAGGTGGAGGTGGACCGCCTCGACCAGCTGGACGAGGCCCTGCCCTTCGCCCCCGCCGTGGTGCTCCTGGACAACATGGCGCCGGACGCCCTGCGCGAGGCGGTGCGTCGCCGCGACGGGGCGGGGATGAAGGGCCGCACGCGGCTGGAGGCTTCCGGCGGCGTGTCGCTG
>CAXSHO010000184.1:0-498 GCA_964237305.1 uncultured Caulobacteraceae bacterium | reverse complement strand
GACGGTGCGCGCCCTGGCGCAGACGGGGGTGGACGCGATCAGCGTGGGCGCGCTGACCCACTCCGCCCCGGTGCTGGACATCGGGCTGGACGCGGGCTGACGGTGCGGCCGCGGAGAACCTAGGCGGGCTCCCGCGACGCCGGCAGGGGCGCCGCCGTCGCGGGCGCCGCCGGACGCCGGTCGTCGGCGGGCGCGGGATCGGCCGGGGCCGGGGTGCGCCAGGCGGCCTGCGCCGTCTCCGCGGCCCGACCGGACCCTCCCCGCAGGCTGTAGAAGATGTGGCCGCCCACCTGGGCCACGCGGAGGAGGCCCGCGGCCGGGAGCCCTCCGCCGCGGAAGGCGACGGCGCCGCCCACGTCGCGCATGACGAAGCCCGACAGGGCGCGGCCGGCGACGCGCTCGGCGCGCCGCCACGCCTGCGCCTCCACCGCCCGGCGGGTGGCCCCGTCGCAGGCGAAGGAGAACTGGCAGCCCGCCGCCGCATGCTGGAACACCACG
>CAXSHO010000183.1:1354-4504 GCA_964237305.1 uncultured Caulobacteraceae bacterium | reverse complement strand
CGCGGTCGTCGCCCCGTAGCCGTTCATGGACGCGGCGGTGCCGAAGACCGCGTAGGGCCGGCCATCCAGAAACGTCGCGTGTTTGCAGCTGTCGTTGAGCACGCCCGAGCCGACCGCGACAACGCCGTCGGCACCCCGCGTCCGCTCCTGGATGTCGGCGATCGTCGCTTCCGTGCATGTTGCTGAAATCCCAGCGCGGGTTGACGAGAGCTATTCTCAAGGCGTGACTGCTTCCTCCTCACGGACGAGCGGCAGGGCGAAGCCGCGTTCCGACGCCAGCCAGCGCACCAGCGCGGCCACGCCCTTCTGCCACGAAACGCGATTGCGCCAACCTAATGCCTGTTCGATGGCCCGCGTGTCCGACACGAAATACTTCTGATCCCCGGCACGCCAGTCGAAATTCTCGACCTGGACAGGAGTCTGCACGACGGTCCCAAGATGCCGCAGCAAATGCCGCAGGCTGATGGCATTGCTGGGTCCGCCGCCCAGGTTGAACGCGCGGCCCCTGACCTGATCGATATTGCGCCAGACCGCCAGATAGGCAGCCACGGCGTCAGACACGTCGAGGATGTCGCGCACCTGGCAGCCATCGCCGAAGATCGAAATCGGCCGCCGCTCGAGAGCGCGGATGGCGAAATGCGCAACCCAGCCCTGGTCCTCCGTTCCCATCTGGCGCGGGCCGTAGACGCAGCTCATCCGCATGACGCAGGTCGGCAGGTCGTAGGAGCGCGCCCAGTCGAGCACGTACTGGTCGGCCGCTCCCTTGCTGCAACCGTAGGGCGTGTGGAAGTCCAGCGGCCGCGCCTCGCCCACGCCGTGGTCGCGCAGGGACGAGTCGGTCGGGACGTAGCGGTCGCCGCGGCGCTCGAAGGCCATGTCGGCCAGGTCGCCGTAGACCTTGTTCGTGCTGGCGAAGACGACCGGCGTGCGACGCCCCCCCGCCCGCGCCGCCTCCAAGAGCGCCACGGTGGCGCGGACGTTGACGTCGAAGTCCTCCACCGGATCGACGAGGCTGGTGGTCACCGCGACCTGGGCGGCCATGTGGAACACGGCGGCGGCGCCCTCCACCGCCTGCGCCAGCCGCGCGTGGTCGCGCACGTCGGCGCGGACCACCTCCAGCCGCTCGCCGCCCGTGCATCGGAGCCAGTCGAGGTTGGCCTCCACCCCCGCCCGCGCCACCGAGTCGTAGACGCGCACGCGGCGGCCCTCGCGCAGGAGCCGGTCGGCGATGTTGGAGCCGATGAAGCCCGCCCCGCCCGTGACGAGGACGGGGCCGTCCGTCGCGGCCGCGCTCAAGCCACCAGCCCCCGGGCCTCGAGCTCGCGGCGCGCGGCGGCGACGTTGTCCACCGCCTCCTGCCCCGCCACCCACTCGGCCAGCTCCGCCAGCCCCGCCATGAAGTCCTCGCGCGGGGCGTAGCCCAGCTCGGCGCGGGCCTTGGAGATGTCGGGGATGCAGTGGCGGATGTCGCCCGTGCGGCTCTTGCCCGTGACGTCCGGCGCGATCGCCTTGCCCATGGCCTGCGAGACCGACCGCGCCACGTCGTTGACGGTGAACACCTCGCCCGAGCCGATGTTGTACACCTGCCCGTCCGCCTCCGACTGCAGCGCGTTCAGGAAGGCGCGCGCGACGTCCTTCACGTGGACGAAGTCGCGCTGCTGCATCCCGTCCTCGAAGATCATGGGCGCCTGCCCGTTGGCCAGCCGCGAGGAGAAGATCGCCAGAACGCCCGTGTAGGGGTTGGAGAGCGCCTGGCCCGGCCCGTACACGTTCCACAGCCGCAGGGCGGCGCAGCTCATGCCGTAGGCGGGGGAGAGGGTGAGCGTCAGCCGCTCCTGCACGTACTTGCCCAGCGCGTACACGCTGGCCAGCGTCGGCCGCTTCCACTCGGGCGTGGGCGCGGGCGTCAGCGGGCGTCCCTGCGCGTCCTGCGGATCCCACGAGCCGTCGGCGTTGCGGCCGGCGCGCACCACCTCCTCGTGCACGCGCCCGTCCGCGTCGCGGTACAGCCCTTCGCCGTAGATGGACATGGACGAGGGTGACGACGCGGCCCACCGGCTTCTGGATCAGCTGCTGGAACAGGACGGCGGTGCCGTAGTCGTTGGCCGACACGTAGCGGTCCACCGCGTACATGCTCTGGCCCACGCCCACCTCGGCGGCGAGGTGGATCACGTGGTCCACCCCCGCCAGCGCCCGCAGCGTGGCCGACTCGTCGCGGACGTCGCCGACGATCAGCTCGACGTCCTTGTGGAGGGCGTCGGGCCGGCCGGCACCGCCGTGCACCTGCTCGATCAGCGAGTCGAGCACGCGGACGGCGTAGCCCCGGTCGAGCGCCTCCTGCGCCACGTAGCGCCCGATGAAGCCTGCGCCCCCCGTGATCAGTAAGGTTTCGCCCAACCCTCTATCCCCTCGACGCGCCTCAGCGCGAGATGAACTTCGCGAACTTGCTGTTCTTGTCTTCCGACTCGAGCATGGCCAGCTTGCTGTCTTCGAATATCTTGAAGAACTCGTCCCACTCGATCACCTCGAGCTTGTCGTCGGTATCTCGGAACTCGATGCGCAGGATGCCGGAGTTCTCTTCGGCGTCGTCGGTGCGCACCTTGGCGGGCTTGCCGCCGTGGGTCTCGCACCACTGCTTGATCTTGTCGTGGTCGGTGATCTTCTCGGCGGCTGACATGGCGATCTCCGGTCGCGCAGCCCCAAGCTGCGCCGTCGGTGTGCAACCGGCTACTTTGAAGAGGGTTCCAGCACAAGCTCGGCGTGGAGGCGACGACGCCGCACACCGGCCGCCCCCCTCACGCCCCGCGGAGAGCTACAAAGCTGGCGTCGCGTGCACGGCCGCGCTACGGACGGGGAACGGCGGTCGACGGGGGCGGGTCTTTGGGGCGCAGCAAGGTTCGCGTGGGCGTTGTGGGCGTGGGCAACTGCGCCTCGTCCCTCGTGCAGGGCTTGAGCTTCTACAGGGACGCGGACGGGAACGAGCCCATCCCCGGCCTGATGCACGCCGACCTGGGCGGCTACCGTGTGGGCGACATCGAGATCGCCTCGGCCTTCGACGTCAGCGCCGCCAAGGTGGGCCGCGACGTGGCGGAGGCCATCTGGGCGGCGCCCAACAACACCCACGCCTTCGCCCGCCCCTCCCCCACCGGC
>CAXSHO010000183.1:0-1344 GCA_964237305.1 uncultured Caulobacteraceae bacterium | reverse complement strand
GAAGCGAGGGCCGACGCTGGACGGCATCGGCAGGTACATGGCCGACCGGATCGTGGAGGCGGCCAACGACGTGGACGACGTGGCGGCGGAGCTGGAGCGCTCGGGCACGGAGGTGCTGGTCTCCTACCTGCCCGTGGGCAGCCAGGCGGCCACCGAGTTCTACGCCGAGCAGGCGCTGAAGGCGGGCTGCGCCTTCGTCAACTGCATCCCCGTGTTCATCGGCTCGGACGCAGGCTGGAGGCGGCGGTTCGAGGAGGCGCGGCTGCCGGTGGTGGGCGACGACATCAAGAGCCAGGTGGGCGCCACCATCGTGCACCGCGTGCTGGCCAACCTGTTCCGCGAGCGCGGCGTCAGGCTGGACCGCACCTACCAGCTCAACGTGGGCGGCAACGCCGACTTCCAGAACATGCTGGAGCGCGAGCGGCTGGAGTCGAAGAAGATCTCGAAGACCCAGGCCGTCACCAGCCAGCTGGACGTGCCGCTGAGCCCCGACGACGTCCACGTCGGCCCCAGCGACTTCGTGCCCTGGCTCACCGACCGCAAGTTCGCCTTCATCCGCCTGGAGGGCACCACCTTCGGCGACGTGCCGCTGAACGTGGAGCTGAAGCTGGAGGTGTGGGACAGCCCCAACAGCGCGGGCGTGGTGATCGACGCCGTCCGCTGCGCCAAGATCGGGCTGGACCGCGGGATCGGCGGCTCGCTGGAGGGTCCCTCCGCCTATTTCATGAAGAGCCCCGCGCGCCAGTTCACCGACGACGAGGCGCGCGCCATGGTCGAGGCGTTCGCCGCGGGGCCATCATGACTCCCTTCCCCCTCGATGGGGGAAGGGCCGGGGATGGGGGTGAGGGCGCGACGTGTCCGACCGGGCTCGGAGACGTCTCCGAGGGCCTTCCCCCCCCCCCCCCCCCCCCCCCCCCCCCCCCCCCCCCCCCCCCGCCCGCCCACACCCCCTCACCCGACCTCTCCCCCATCGAGGGGGAGAGGAGCCCGCGCTCGAGCGGCCACGTCGCGTGACGACCACCCTCCATCTCGTGCGCCACGGCAGCCACGGCCGGCTCGACCGGCAGCTGTGCGGCCGCATGGAGGGTGTGGAGCTCTCCGCGGAAGGCCGGGCGGAGGTCGCCCGCACCGCCGAGCGGCTGCGGCGCGAGACCCCCGCCGCGCTCTACTCCAGCCCGCTGCAGCGCTGCCGCGAGACGGCGGAGGCCGCGGCCGCCGTGCTGGCCCTGCCGGTGACCTTGGACGACGGCCTGATCGAGCTCGACTTCGGCGAGTGGACCGGCCTGTCCTTCGACGCGCTCCGCGCCGACCCGGCGGCATGGACCGCACTGGCGGGCATCGGCT
>CAXSHO010000182.1:0-4520 GCA_964237305.1 uncultured Caulobacteraceae bacterium | reverse complement strand
CGATGGTGGCGCCGAGCAGCAGGACGGTCCCGTCGCGGCGCTGGGTGCGGGCGGCGCTCGTCACGCTGACGCCCGGCGGCCCCCTGCCCACCATCCCCGGCGCGGTGATCGCCACGCCGCCGGAGCGGGCGCAGCAGGCGATGTCGGGCAACCTCCTGTCCGTGATCCTCAAGCAGCGCGGCGAGGCGGGGACGAACGTGCCGGTGGCGCAGGCCTTCCTGGCGACGCCCGTGCTGCCCGGCGGGCGGCTGCGCGCGCTGGTGGACACCCAGACCTACACGGGCGACGCGGGCGTGGACGCCACCGTGCCCGCCCGCCATCCCGAGGAGTGCCTGGACAGCGAGTTGCAGCTGGTGATCCACTTCCGCGAGCTGGCGCAGCGCTGATCGCGCCGGTCAGCGCTCGCTCAACAGCTCCACCGCCTCCGGCGTCTCCAGGGTGAGGTGGTAGCCGCGCACCGGCCCGCGCATGCGGACCAGGCGGCCGCGCAGCGCCCCGGGCTCCAGCCCCGCCGCCCGCCAGGCGCGCAGGGTCTTGGCCGGGGCCTCGGCGGAGACCACGCCGTGATAGTCGTCGGCGAAGTCGAGGTAGACCACGCCGCGCCCGCCCACGCGCCGCACGCGCCCCTCCACGATCTGCAGGCCGGCGTCGCTCCAGCCGAACTCGTCGGGCAGGCGCACGCGGTAGGCGGGGTCGCGCCACAGGCCGCGGCGGCGCCCCCGGGCGCGGGCCTCGTGCTCCAGCATCTCCGGCGTGAGCGCGGCCTCGCCGGGCCGGGGCCGCACCCGGGCGACCCCCGCGTCCAGCAGCGCCCCCTCAAGCCACGGACCGTCCGCCACGCGCACGTGGGCCAGTTCCCGTCCGTCCGCATCGGTGGCGGCGCCGCCGTAGAGCAGGTCCACGCGCCGGCCCGCCGCCAGCCGCTCCAGCGCCGCCCGGGCCGCCTCGCCCCAGGGCGCGCCCGCGGCGGGCGCCTCGATCCCCGCCAGCCGGACGGTTCGTCCGCCCTCGAGCTGGAGCGTGTCGCCGGACAAGGCGTGCAGCGCCGTCAGCCGCGGGCCGGCGGCCAGCGCGTCCAGCCGCGTGCGCTCGCCGCACGCCGCCAGGGCGAGCGCGGCGAGGAGGGCGGGCGCGGCGCGGGGCGTCAGATGGGACGCACCCGCAGGCGGCCGCCGTCCACCACCGCGGTGACGCGGACGCGGGCGGACGGCGCGGCGCCCTCCTCCCACTCCGCCGCCCACTCCTTGCCGTCGACGAACACGCGGCCGCCGCCGGCCACCGCCTCGCCCTCGCGGCCCACCAGCCGGCCCTCCCAGTCGTTGAGGTCCGCGCCGTCGGCGCGGCGCGGCTGCGGCCGCCACCAGCGGCGCGCGGCGTAGGTGGAGGCCAGCGTCAACACCGCGAACACCAGGAGCTGGGCGAACAGCCCGCCGGGCAGGCCCAGGAAGACGAGCCCCGCCGTCACCGCCGCCGAGGCCGACGGCCACAGGATGTAGCCGGAGCCCGTGGCCAGCTCGAGGGCCAGGAGCACGGCGGCCACCCCCAGCCAGGCCCAGCCGGGCTGCTGGGCGTAAAGCGCGGTCCAGGTCGTCACGTGGCGCTCCCCTCCGGCGGCGAGGGCGGGAGGAAGGCCTGCCGCGGCGGCTCCTCCCGGCGCTGGCGCGTGCGGGCCTCGGGCGCCGTGGTGCGCGGGGCGGAGTCCTCGCCGACGCTCTTGAGGAGCTGCATGACCCCGCCCAGCGAGCCGGCGAGGCCCGACAGCTCGGCGGGCACGATCAGCGTCTTCTGGTTGGGCGCGCTGGCCAGCTTGGAGAAGGCCTCCACGTAGCGTTGCGCCACGAAGTAGTTCAGCGCGTCCACGTTGCCGCCCGCGATGGCGTCGGAGACCACCTGCGTGGCCTTGGCCTCGGCCTCGGCGGAGCGCTCGCGCGCCTCCGCGTCACGGAAGGCGGCCTCGCGCCGGCCCTCGGCCTCCAGCACCGCCGCCGCCTTAGAGCCCTCGGCGCGGGTGACCTGCGCCTGCCGCTCGCCGTCGGCCTCCGTGATCACCGCGCGGCGCTCGCGCTCCGCCTTCATCTGGCGGGTCATGGCGTTGGTGATGTCGGGCGGCGGCTGCAGGTCCTTGATCTCGATGCGCGCCACCTTCACGCCCCAGGGGCCGGTGGCGTGGTCGATGACGGTGAGGAGGCGCGTGTTGATGCTGTCGCGCTGGCTCAGCACCTCGTCCAGCTCCATGGAGCCCACCACGGTGCGCAGGTTGGTCATCACGAGTTGGGTAATGGCCTGCTCGAGCTGGCTGACCCGATAGGCGGCAGCCGCGGCGTCCATCACCTGGATGAAGATGATGGCGTCGACCTGGACGGTGACGTTGTCTTTGGTGATCACCTCCTGGCGCGGCACCGCCAGCACCTGCTCCATCATGTTCATCCGCCGCCCCACCCGCTCCACGAAGGGGGTGAGGAAGGCGATGCCCGAGCTGAGCGTGCGCGTGTAGCGGCCGAACCGCTCCACGGTGAATTCGTAGCCCTGGGGCACCACCTTGATGGCGGCGGTGGCCACCGCGATGGCCAGCACCAGGAAGGCGATGGCGAAGCCTAGGGACATGGCGTCCTCTCCGTTGTCGACGGGAGGACGCTAGCGCGGCGCCACACCCTCCGCCACGGAATTGCAGAGCTGCGCGAACACGCCACCGGGAGCTTCCGCCCGCTCGGACCCGCGGCTAGAAGGCGCGGACGGCCCGGTAGCTCAGCAGGATAGAGCAGCGCTTTCCTAAAGCGGAGGTCAGGGGTTCGAATCCCTTCCGGGCCGCCATGTCCGCCACAGGAGCGCGCATTGTCAGACGTGGAAGCCGAGAGCCCCGCCGCCCTGATCGACGCCAAGATCGCCGCGGTGGGCGGCTGGCGCGGCGAGGCGCTGGCCCGGGTGCGCCGCCTGATCCGCGAGGCCGACGCCGAGGTGGTCGAGGCGGTGAAGTGGCGCAAGCCGACCAACCCGGCGGGCGTGCCCGTGTGGGAGCACGGCGGCCTCATCTGCACGGGCGAGACCTACAAGGCCTACGTCAAGCTCACCTTCGCCCGCGGCGCCGCCCTGCCCGACCCCGCGGGCGTGTTCAACGCCGGCTTCGGCGGGGGGACGCGGCGGGCGGTGGACATCCGCGAGGGCGACGCGCTCGACGAGGCGGCGTTCACCGCGCTCGTCCGGGCCGCCGTGGCGCTCAACCTGTCGCGCGGCTGAGGCTCAGAAGCGCAGCGCCCGCGCCTCCTTCACCTGCGGCAGGGCGCGGACACGCTCCACCAGGGCGGAGTCGAGCGCGCCGTCCACGCCGACCAGGCAGATGGCGTCGCCGCCCGCGGTGCGGCGGCCCAGGTTGAAGGTGGCGATGTTGACGCCCGCCTCGGCCAGGAGCGCGCCCACCGCGCCGATGAAGCCCGGCTGGTCGGCGTTGTTGACGTAGAGCATGGACGGCGAGATCGGCGCCTCCAGGTCCATGCCCCGCACCTCCGTCACGCGCGGGGCGCCGCCCACCACCGCGCCCGCGAAGGTGCGCTCGCCGCCCCCGTCGGCCACCGTGATGCGCACCACGCTGTCGTACACGGCGGGCAGCTCCTGGCGGCTCTCGCTCACCGCGATCCCGCGCGAGCGCGCCACCTCGCCGGCCGAGACCATGTTCACGTCCGCCAGCATGGGGCGCAGCACTCCCGCCAGCGCCGCGGCGGTGATGGGGCGCAGGTTCAGCGCGGCCACCTCGCCCACGTAGGCGACGTCGATGGAGCGCAGCCCCTCGTCCGTCATCTGCCCGGCAAAGGCGCCCAGCGTCTCAGCGAGCGCGATGAAGGGCTTCAGCCGCGGGGCCTCCTCGGCGGTGACGCTCGGGCTGTTCAGCGCGTTGGTCACCGCGCCGGTGAGCAGGTAGTCGCTCATCTGCTCGGCCACCTGCAGCGCCACGTTCTCCTGCGCCTCGCTGGTGGAGGCGCCCAGGTGCGGGGTGGCGACGAAGTTGGGCGCGCCGAAGAGCACGTTCTGCGTGGCGGGCTCGGTGGTGAACACGTCGAAGGCCGCCCCGCCCACCTGCCCGGACTCAAGCGCCTCGCGCAGCGCGGCCTCGTCCACCAGCCCGCCGCGGGCGCAGTTGACGATCCGCACGCCGCGCTTCGCCTTGGCCAGCGCCTCGGCCGAGAGGATGTTGCGCGTCTTGTCGGTGAGGGGCGTGTGCAGGCTGACGAAGTCGGCGCGGGCGAGGAGGTCGTCCAGCTCCACCTTCTCCACCCCGATCTCCACCGCCCGCTCGGGGCTGAGGAAGGGGTCGTAGGCCACCACGCGCATCTTCAGCCCGTTGGCGCGGTCGGCCACGATCGAGCCGATGTTGCCCGCCCCGATCAGGCCCAGGGTCTTGGCGTAGAGCTCCACGCCCATGAAGCGGTTCTTCTCCCACTTGCCCGCCTGCGTCGAGACGTCGGCGGCGGGGAGCTGGCGGGCGAGCGCGAACATCAGCGCGATGGCGTGCTCGGCGGTGGTGATCG
>CAXSHO010000181.1:0-4654 GCA_964237305.1 uncultured Caulobacteraceae bacterium | reverse complement strand
AGCGCGTGCACCAGGAGCTGGGCGGCAAGAGCCCCAACATCGTGCTGGACGACGCCGACCTGTCCGCCGCCGTGGCGGGGTGCGTGCAGGCGGTCATGACCAATTCGGGCCAGACCTGCTACGCACCCACGCGCATGCTGGTGCCCCGCGCGCGCATGGACGAGACCAAGGCCCTCGCCCGCGCCGCGGCGGAGGCCACCACGGTCGGGCCGCCCGAGGGGAACGCGCAGATCGGCCCCGTCGTCTCCGGCCCGCAGTGGGCCAAGATCCAGGTGCTGATCCAGACCGGCGTGGACGAGGGCGCCACGCTCGTCGCCGGCGGGACAGGGCGGCCGGAGGGGCTGGAGACGGGCTACTATGTCAGGCCCACCGTGTTCGCCGACGTGACGCCGGACATGACCGTCGCCCGCGAGGAGATTTTCGGGCCGGTGCTGACGATCCTCGCCTACGACAGCGTCGACGACGCGGTGGCGATCGGCAACGACACGCCCTACGGCCTGGCCGCCTACGTCCAGGGCTCGGACATGGGCGAGGTGCGCCGCGTGGCGGACCGGCTGCGCGCAGGGCAGGTGATCGTCAACGGCGCGGGGCCGGACCTGATGGCGCCCTTCGGCGGCTACAAGCAGAGCGGCAACGGCCGCGAGTGGGGCGACCACGCCTTCACCGAATTCCTGGAGACCAAGGCGCTGATCGGCGTGGGCTGACGCAGCGTCAGACCTCCCCCGCTCGCGGGGGAGGTCGCGGTCAGGCCAGCGCCGACTTGAGGAAGCTCGTCGCCCGCGCCATGGCGGCTGCGGCGTCGGCCTCGTCGTAGCTGTCGCCGCCCGGGCGGACGAAGGCGTGGTCGCGGCCCGGGTAGACGGCCACCTCGATCTTGCCGTTGCCCTTCACGCCCTCGGCGATCTTCGCCTGCGCGGCCGCGTCGATGAAGCCGTCCGCCCCCGCCAGCTGGATCAGTAGCGGCGCCTTGACGTGGCCCGCCTCGCCCACGAACTCGTCGGTGCGGCCGCCGTAGAACGCCACGGCCCCGTCCGGGTCGGCGCGCGAGGCGGTCAGGAAGGTCATCAGCCCGCCCAGGCAGAAGCCTGTCACGCCCACCTTGCCCGTGCACTCGGGAAGGCCGCGCACGGTGGAGATCGCCGCCGCGATATCCTTCACGCCGTGATCGACGTCGTAGCGGCCATAAAGGCTGAGCGCCTTATCCATATCGGCTGCGTCGTGGTCGGAAAGCTGCAGGCCCGGCTCTAGGCGCCAGAAGATGTCGGGGACGACCGCCAGGAACCCGTTCCGCGCCAGTTCGTCGGCGATCTGGCGCATGCCGGCGTTCACCCCGAAGATCTCCTGGATCACCACCACGGCCGGAGCGGGCGTCGCGGCGGGGGTGGCGACGTAGGCGTGGAAGCCGCCGTCGGCGGTGTCGATCACGAGGTCAGAGATCACGGGAAAACTCCGCTGAGGGACGAAGCCGAGCGCTAGCACTAGCTTGTTCCAACGACAAGTTTATAGTCGGCCGGTGACGCGGGCGGGAGTGCGGCGGCTGTACGACGAGCATCAGGATCGCCGCCGGCCCGGCCCGACATGATCTACGACCACCTGATCGTGGGCGCGGGATCGGCGGGCGCAGTCCTGGCCGCGCGCCTGTCGGCGGACGGTCAGGCGCAGGTCGCCCTGCTGGAGGCCGGGCCCGACCTGCGCGCGGGCGACGCGCCGGAAGCGATGCGCATCGCCAACCCGTTCCACATCATCAACGACGCCGAGCACGCCGCCCACCGGTGGGACGGGCTGACCGCGCGGCGCACGCAGACGCAGGCGCCGCGCACCTACTGGCGGGGCCGGGGGCTGGGCGGCAGCTCCGCCATCAACGGCCAGATCGCCATCCGCGGCGAGCCCGACGACTACGACGGCTGGGTGGCCGCCGGCTGCACGGGCTGGTCGTTCGCCGAGGTGCTGCCCGCCTTCCGCCGCCTGGAGGCCGACGAGAAGTTCGGCGCGGCGCCCTATCACGGCGACCGCGGGCCCATCCCCGTGCACCGGGCGCCCATGTCGCGCTGGGGCGCGGTGGACTGCGCGCTCGCCCAGGCGGCTCTGGACGCGGGCCATGCGTGGGAGAACGACCACAACGCGCCCGGCACCACGGGCGTCTCGCCCTACGCCATCAACAGCCGCGACGGCGTGCGCGTCAGCACCAACGACGCCTATCTAGAGCCCGCCCGCGGCCGAAACACCCTCGCCGTATTCGGCGATGCGCATGTGGACCGGGTGCTGGTCGAGCGCGGGCGCGCGGTGGGGGTGCGGGCGCGCGTGGGCGGCGCCTGGCGCGAGGTGCAGGCGCGCCACGTGATCCTCTCGGCGGGAGCGGTCCACTCGCCGACGATCCTGCTGCGCTCGGGCGTGGGGCCGGCCGACGAGCTGCGCGCCTTGGGGATCGCCGTGCACGCCGACCTGCCGGTGGGCCGGTCGCTGCAGGACCACCCCAGCATGTTCCTCCCGATCATACTGGAGCCGCAGGCCCGCGCGCCCGCCGGCTTCCGCCACACCAACGTGTGCGTGCGCTACGGCTCCGGCCTGGCGGGCGCGGGGGCGAACGACATGATGATGTTCGCCCTGAACCGTTTCGGCGACAGCCTGGGCGCGCACCTGCGAGCGGAGGCGGAGGCGCCGCGCACCGGACTGATCGGCGTGTGGGTGAACCAATGCCTCTCCACCGGAAACGTCCGCCTCGCCTCCGTCGATCCCCTGGAGGAGCCGGTGGTGGAGCTCGACCTCCTGGACCATCCCTCTGACCTGCTGCGGATGCGCGACGGGGTGCGGCGGCTGCAGGCGATCGCCCGCTCGGCGGCGGTGGCCGACATCGGCGCGCCCGGCGCCGCCTTCCCGCTCGGCGGCTCGGACGCGGAGCTGGACGCCTTCATCCTCCGCCAGGCGGCGGACAGCCAGCACGCGACGAGCACCTGCCGCATGGGCGCGCCCGACGATCCGCTGGCGGTGGTCGACCCCGACTGCCGCGTCCTCGGCCTGGAGGGCCTGCGGGTGATCGACGCCTCCGTGATGCCGACGGTGGTGCGCGCCAACACGCATCTCACAACCGTCATGATCGCCGAGCATATGGCCGGGCGGCTGGTGGGCGGCCGGGCGGAGGGACGCTGATGGGGCCGGACTGGGTGGCCGCCGGCGCGGCGCAGCTGGACGGGGCGGTGGCGCTGCGGCGCGCGATCCACGCCGACCCCGAGCTCGGCCTCCACAACCCGCGCACGCGCGACAAGGTCAAGGCCGCGCTGGCGGACCTGCCGCTGGAGTGGCGCGAGGGGCCGTCCACCACCGGGCTTGTCGCGGTGCTGCGCGGCGGGGCCGCGGGCGGGACCGGCCGCACCGTGCTGCTGCGCGCCGACACGGACGCCCTGCCGGTGGCGGAGGAGACGGGCCTGCCCTTCGCCTCGCGGACCGACGGCCGCATGCACGCCTGCGGTCACGACGCGCACGCCGCCATGCTGGCGGGGGCCGCCCGCGCGCTCTGCGCCCGGCGCGAGGCGTTGGCGGGCGTGGTGCTCCTCATGTTCCAGCCAGGGGAGGAGGAGGCGCATGGGGCGCGGCGGATGATGGACGACGGCCTGCTGGACGACCCGCGGCCGGACGCGGCCTTCGCCCTGCACGTCTTGCCGAACCTGCCGCGCGGCGTCGTCGCCAGCCGGGCGGGGACGCTGCTGGCCTCCACCGACATCCTGCGCGCCACCGTGCGCGGGCGCGGCGGCCACGCGGCCATGCCGCACGAGGCGCTCGACCCGGTGCCCGCGGCCTGCGAGATCGTCGGCGCGCTCCAGACCTGGGTGACGCGGCGGGTGGCCGTGAGCGACCCCGCGGTGCTGACGATCACCGGCGTGACGGCCGGCGCCACGCACAACGTGATCCCCGACACGGCGGAGATCCTCGGCACGCTGCGCACCCTGTCGGCGCGCACGCGCGAGAGCGGACGCGACGGCTTCAGGCGTGTGGTGGAGCACGTGGCCGCCGCCCACGGCCTCCGGGGCGAAGTCTCCATCGAGCCGGGCTACCCGCCCACCGCCAACGATCCCCGCGCCGTGGCGCTGCTGCGGAAGGCGGCGGTCCGCATGTGGGGCGAGGCCGCCTGGCGCACCGTGCCGGCGCCGGTGATGGGAGGCGAGGACTTCGCCTACGTGCTCGAGGAGATCCCGGGCGCCATGGCCTTCCTGGGCGTGGCGGCTCCGGGCGTCGACCCCCGCGCCGCCCCGCCCCTGCACAATCCCCGCATGAGCCTGGACGAGGCCGCCTTGGCGGACGGCGTCGCCCTCCTGTGCGCAACGGCCGAACGCGCCCTGGCGCACGGGCTGGACGGCTGAGGCGACGACGATCGCGCGGAGCCGTGGCGATCCAGCCCGGGGCGTCCTCGACGGGAGTACGGGGGCGCAAGGGCCGGGGATACGCCGCGTCGGCGGCGGGCGTTTCGCGGGCGACGCCGACCGGCTACACCTTGGCTGCACGGGGTCGAACGGCCGCGGTGCGACCCGCCCTGGATCATGGAGACGCTTGGTGCGCAGCCCTGAAGACCTCGCCCGTCTGTTCGTCGAGATCATGAACGGGCATGACGCCGCCCGCTTCGCCGAGCTCGTTTCGGAAGACTACGTCAACCATCACGTCG
>CAXSHO010000180.1:905-4732 GCA_964237305.1 uncultured Caulobacteraceae bacterium | reverse complement strand
CCACCCGACATGCCGACGGCGCGGATGGCGGCCTCGTCGAGGGTGAGGAATTCGGTCGGGTCGGTGGCGCCCGGCAGCGCTTCGAAGCGGTTCCAGATGGCGCGGGCGGAGGCGGGCGGCTTCCGCGACCTCGTGGCGGGGCTGAAGCCCGCCTACTTCGCCGAGCCGCAGGCGTTCGCGGCCGAGCGCCGGCTGGTGGCCGACATGGCCTTGGACCAGGGCTCCGACCGATTCGCCCGCCATGTGCGCGCCATCCTGGAGCGCCCCGACCTGGCGGGGGCCGCGCGGCGCGCCCGCCTCCCCGCCCATGTGATCGCGGGGGACCGCGACGCCCTGGCGCCCGCCGACCAGGCGCGCCGCCTCGCCGGGCTGATCCCCGGCGCGCAGTTCACCTTGCTGGCGGACTGCGGCCACCTGTCGCCCCTCGAGCGGCCGGACGAGGTCGCCGCCATCCTGCAGCATCACGCCGAGGCCGACGCGGAGTCGGCGAGGGAGCGACGACACGCATGAGGCAGTCCGCCGACCGGATCCTCACCACTCATGTAGGCAGCCTGCCGCGGCCGGTGGAGCTCTGCGACCTGCTCTACGCCCGCGAGCGCGCCGACCCCGGCTTCGACGCCGCGGCGCTGGACCGGGCGAGCGCGGAGGCCACGCGCGAGGCCGTGCGCCGCCAGGTGGAGATCGGCCTGGACGTGGTCTCGGACGGCGAGATGTCCAAGATCAGCTACGCCACCTATGTGGGCGACCGGCTGGCCGGCTTCTCGGGCGACAGCCCGCGCCGGGCGCCCGCCGACCTGGAGGCGTTCCCGTCCTTCCTCGCGCGCCAGTCCAAGGGCGGGGGCACGCCGACCTACCGCCGGCCGATGTGCACCGGCCCCGTCTCCGTGAAGGACGAGGCCCCGCTCCGCCACGACCTGGACGCCATGGCCGCGGCGGTGGCGTCGGCGCCTCCGGTGGAGGCCTTCCTGAACAGCGCCTCGCCCGGCGTGATCGCCCTGTTCCAGCCCGCGCGCCTGGAGGCCGACGGCGGCTTCTACCCGACGCAGGACGCCTACCTGGAGGCGCTCGCCGCCGCCATGCGCAGCGAGTACGAGGCCATCGTGGCGGCGGGCTTCGTGCTGCAGGTGGACAGCCCCGACCTGGGCGTCGGCCGCCACATGATGTTCAAGGGCCTGTCCGACGCCGACTACGTCCGCGCCTGCGACGCGCACCTGGAGGCGCTGAACGCCGCCCTGGCGGACGTGCCGCGGGACCGGGTGCGCATGCACGTGTGCTGGGGCAACTACGAAGGCCCGCACCACTGCGACGCCTCCTTCGAGCTGGTGTTCGGCCTGGCGCGGCGGGCGAAGGTCGGCGCGCTCCTGTTCGAGGCGGCCAACCCCCGCCACGCGCACGAGTGGACCTGGTTCGAGGAGAACCGGCTGGACGACGACCTCGTGATCGTCCCCGGAGTGATCGACTCCACCACCAACTTCATCGAGCACCCCGACCTTGTGGCGCAGCGCATCGAGCGCTTCGCCGGCCTGGTGGGCCGCGAACGGGTGATCGCGGGGACCGACTGCGGCTTCGGCACCTTCGCGGGGTTCGGCCCCGTGGACGGCGAGATCGCCTGGGCCAAGCTGGCCTCGCTTGTGGAGGGCGCCGAGCGCGCCTCCCGCCGCCTGTGGAGGTCCGCTGCATGAGCCTGGCCGCCGACTTCAAGCGCCGGCTGCGCGCGGGCGAGCCGCTGGTGGGCGTCTTCGTCAAGACGCCTGACCCCGTGGTGGTGGAGGTGCTGGCGCAGACGGGCCTGGACTGCTTGTGCCTGGACGCCGAGCACGGCGCCTTCGACCGCCGGGCGCTCGACCTGTGCCTCATGGCCGCGCGGGCGGGGGGCACGCCCGCCCTGGTGCGCACGGCCTCCGCCGAGCCGAGCGGGATCCTCAACGCCCTGGACCTCGGCGCGGCCGGCGTGGTGATCCCGCACGTGCGCTCGGGCGAGGAGGCCGCCGCCGCCGCCCGCCACGCCCACTACGGACCGGGCGGACGCGGCTATGCGGGCGGCACGCGCGCGGCGGGCTACATCGCGCCGCCCATCGGCGAGCGGCTGCGGCGCACGGCGGAGGAGACCTCCGTCATCGTGCAGCTGGAGGACGCCGACGCCCTGCCGCATGCGGAGGCGATCGCCTCCGCGCCCGGTGTGGACGCGGTCTTCATGGGCCGCATCGACCTCACCGTCGCCCTGGGCGAGCACGACCCGAAGGCCCCCCGCGTGATGGACGCGGTGGAGGACGTCACCCGCCGCGTGCGCGCCGCCGGGACGGCCGTAGGCATGTTCACCCCCGATCTCGGCGAGCTGCCGCACTGGCGCGCCCGGGGCGCCGGCCTGTTCCTGCTGGGTTCCGACCTCGCCTTCCTGCGCTCGGGGGCGGAGGCGCTGCGGCGGGCGGCGGCGGTCGATCAGGAGCCCCGCACATGACGTTGAAGCTGAACGGCGGCGCGGCGCGACTCGCGTGTGCGCTCGCCTGCGGCCTGACCCTGGCGGCCCCCCTGACGCCGGGCCGAGCACGCGCGGAGCTCCCGGCGATCCCCGCGCCGGCGCTGGGCGTGGCCTGGTACCCCGAGCAGTGGCCGGAGAGCCGGTGGGAGACGGACCTGCAGCAGATGCAGGCCGCGCACGTGCGCTGGGTGCGCATCGCCGAGTTCAGCTGGAGCGCGCTGGAGCCGCGGGAGGGCGACTACCGGCTCGACTGGCTGGCGCGCGCGATCCGCGCGGCGGAGCGCCACGGCGTGCGCGTGGTGCTGGGCACGCCCACCGCCACGCCTCCCGCCTGGCTCACCGCCGCACACCCGGAGACCTTGCGGATCGGGCGCGACGGCCGCCGCGTGGAGCACGGGTCACGCCTGCAGTACGACTGGACGAGCCCGCTCTACCGCCGCCTCTCCGCCGAGGTCATCCGCCGCATGGCCGACCGCTTCGGCCACGACCCGAACGTGATCGGCTGGCAGGTCGACAACGAGTACGAGGAGGAGAGCTACGGCCCCAACGTCCGCATGCTGTTCCAGGCTTGGCTGAAGCGCCGCTACGCCACGCTGGACGCGCTGAACCTCCGCTGGGCCACCGCCTACTGGAGCCAGACCTATTCGGACTGGTCGCAGGTGCCGATCCCGCCGCAGCGCGGGGCCAACCCGGGCCTGTCGATGTCATGGCGGCTGTTCGTCACCGACACCTGGGTCGACTACCAGAAGGCGCAGCTGGACGTGCTGCGCGCGCGGATAGATCCGCGCCAGAAGATCACCACCAACTCGCTCGGCGAGCATGAGAGCTACGACAGCTACGCGACCAGCCGCGACTTGGACTTCGTGTCTTTCGACGATTACATCGGCAGCGGCCACGCCGACCCTATCGATCAAGGCTACGTGCTGGACCAGTTTCACGGCTTCAAGCGCCAGAACTTCTGGATCATGGAGACGCAGCCCGGCCACGTGAACTGGGCGGGCGTGAACAACAGCCTCGACAGGGGCGAGGCGCGGGCGATCGCCTGGCTGGCGGTGGGGCACGGGGTCGACGCGCTCGGCTACTGGCAGTGGGCCCCCGCCCTGAACGGGCAGGAGCAGTACCACGGCACGCTGGTGGGCCCGGACGGGCTGCCCGTCCCCTTCTACGCGGAGGCCGCGCAGGTCGGGACGGAGTTCGACCGCGCCGCCGCCGCCCTGACCGGCACGGCTCCGGCCCCCGCGCAGGCGGCCGAGATTGCGAAGCACGCCAGGGTCACCCGCCGCGGATTCAACCCGGCCTTGCGCGCCGCCTCGGTGTCCGCGCCGACCGCGTAGACCTGCAGGCCGAA
>CAXSHO010000180.1:0-895 GCA_964237305.1 uncultured Caulobacteraceae bacterium | reverse complement strand
GCCGTGCTGAACGACTATCCCAGCCGATGGGCGCTCAACGGGCAGCGGCACACCAAGGACTACGATCCGCTGCTCCTGACCCGCGAGGCCTACGCCGCCTGGCGCGCGACGGCGCCGAGCGTCGACGTGGTCAGCGACCTCGCGCCCCTGGGAGGGTACAAGGTCGTGGCCGCGCCGGCGCTGAACCTGCTCTCGGCGGAGGCGGCGGCGAACCTCGAAGCCTATGTGCGCGCGGGCGGCCACCTCGTGCTCGGCCCCCGCGCCGGCGTGAAGGACGCGGACAACGCGCTGCAGCCCGGCCGCGGCCCAGGCCCGCTCGCCGCGTTGCTGGGCGCGCGGGTGGAGCAGTTCTACGCCCTGGAGCACCCCTCGGCCCTGTCGGGCCTCTGGGGCGTGCGCCCGGTGCGCCAATGGGCCGAGATCCTGACCGTCACGGCGCCGGACGTGGAGGTGCTGGCGCGCCATGCTCCCTCCAACGGCTGGCTGGACGGCAAGCCCGCCGTCGTCAGCCGCCGGGTCGGCAAGGGCCGGATCACCTATATCGGGGCCGACCTTGACGAAGGCGGCCAGCGCGCCGCGGCCGCCTGGGCCGCCAAGGTCTCGGGCGTGGAGCCGACCGTCTATCAGCTGTCGCCCGGCGTGGACGCACAGACGCGCGTGGGGCAGGGGCGCCGCGTGCTGGTGCTGACCAACTGGGCCGACGGCCCGCGCGAGGCCGCCCTCCCCGCCCCCATGCGCGACGTGCTGAACGGCGGAACCGTGTCGCGGGTGGCCCTGCCCCGCTACGGCGTCGCCGTGCTGGCGACCGACACCTCCTCCCCCGCGGCTCGGGCCGGACCACGATGACGGCGGTGACACCCATGCGATCAGCCCTGGCCGCGCTGGGCGCGCTGGC
>CAXSHO010000179.1:0-4787 GCA_964237305.1 uncultured Caulobacteraceae bacterium | reverse complement strand
CCGCCGCGCCATCCGCAGCTCGGAGGACGTGTGGGTCGACCGGCTGGTGGACGGGGCGCCCGGGCATGGCGTCCCGCTGCTCCTGGCGCGCCACGCCCGCGCCTATGTCGACCTGAACCGCGCCCCCTACGAGCTGGATCCCGCCATGTTCGCCTCCGCCCCGCCGCGGCCCTGCACCCGCACCGCCCGGGCGGCCGCGGGGCTGGGATCGGTGGCGCGGGTGGTGGCGGAGGGGGCGGAGATCTATCGCGCGCCCCTCCCGTTCGCGGAGGCCGAGGCGAGGCTCGCCCGCGTGCACGCCCCCTACCACCTCGAGCTCGCCCGGATGATGGACGCCGCGGTGGCCGCGCACGGCTGCGCGGTGCTGCTGGACTGGCACTCCATGCCCGCCGCCGCCGTGCGCTGCGGCTCGGCGCCCGGACCGGACATCGTGCTGGGCGACCGCTACGGGGCGGGGGCGGGCCGCGCGGTGGTGCGCCGAGTGGAGGCCGAGTTCGCGCGCGCAGGCTTCCGCACGGCGCGCAACCTCCCCTATGCGGGCGGCCACGTGGTGGAGCGGCACGGCCGGCCCGCCGAGCGCCGCCACGCCCTGCAAGTGGAGGTCCGCCGCGACCTCTACCTCGACGAAGCCACGCTGGAGCCCTCCGCCGGCTTCCTCCGCCTGCGCGCCCGGTTGGACGCGGCGCTCGCGCGGCTGGCGGCGGCGGACTGGCCCGCCCTGGCCTGAGCCCGTCGGCCCGGCTGCCCGGCGGGGCTTGCGGCCCCCCGACCCGCTGGCTAGAAGCCCGCCTTCGCCCGCCGGACCCCGCCACGCGCGAGGGGCTCGACCTCTGCGGAGAGGTGGCTGAGTGGTCGAAAGCACCGCACTCGAAATGCGGCGTGCTCGCAAGGGCACCGTGGGTTCGAATCCCACCCTCTCCGCCATACTCAAGCCGACAGCGGTCCGCATCGCGGAGCCCAGCCGACGTCCGGTCTTGCGCTGCTCAGACGCTTTCTAGCTGATCTCGCGTCGCTCCCGGTCCGCTAGGAGCGCGGCGCGGGTGTGCTCCCGCACGATGCGTTTGACGACGGCCAGCCGAGGGCCCCCGAAGTCGGTCCAGCCCAACTCGGCCAGGACATGATCGCGGTCGCGGTGAAGGCCGGCGATCTGGCTGGACAGGATCAGCGCGCGCAGCCTCACCTCCTCGTCCTCCGGGGGGCGGCCCACCGCCATCCCCACGAGCTTGGCCATAAGCCCGTGCAGCGGCGCGGCCAGGGTCGCCTTGACGTAGCGGTAGGCGGGCCCTCCGTCGTCAAGCTGGGCCCGGCTCATGAACCGGCTCCAGACGGGTGTCTCGCGCGAGGTCACCGAAAGGTCGGCCTGCACATCCAGGAAGGCGCACACGGCGTCCAGCGCGTCGTCCTGCGATCCGTGCGCGAGGGCGGCTTCGGCGTGCGCGCGGGCGGGGTTCAGCGTGGCGCGGCAGTGGTCGATGATCAGGTCGGCGCAGGCGCGGTGCAGCCCCTCCTTGCTGTCGAAATAGTACTGCAGGGCGGGCGGGTTCACCCCGGCCTCCGCGGCGATGCGGCGGGTGGAGGCGCGGGCGAAGCCCTCGTCGGCGAACACCTTCATGGCCGCCTCGACGATGCGCGCGCGCGTCTCCTCGCCGCGGGCGTAGCCGCCGTCGGCCGGGCGGCGGCGCGGCGGCGGGCCGGCGTCCGCGCGAGGCGGGGCGGCGAGGTCGTCGGCGGGCGGCGTCATCGACGGCGCTTGTATGCCGCTTGACAAACTTGTTCCAGGTGGAAGATATCTCCCGCAGGCCAGATCTCCCCACCGGCTTCCCAAGAGTCCCCCATGTCCGACGTCGCCGCCCGCCGCGCCCCTGTGGACGAGGCCGAGCCCGCGCGCGCCCAGCCGGCCGCGGAGGCCCCGCCGGCCGCGCCTCCCGCCGCCGCCAAGCCCGCGCGCAAGCCGATGGGCCCGCTCACGCGAGTCGTCCTGATCGGGCTGGGGCTGCTGGCCGCGGTGGCGGCGGTGATCTCCGGCCTCGGTTGGTGGACGCACGGGCGCTTCGTGCAGTCCACCAACGACGCCTACCTGCGCGCGGACGCCGTCACGATCGCCCCCAAGGTCGGCGGCTACGTGCAGGAGGTCTACGTCCGCGACAACCAGGCGGTGGCCGCCGGCCAGCCGCTGGTGCGGATCGACAGCGCCGCCTACGACGCCGCCCTCGCCCAACAGGAGGCCTCGCTGCTGGGCCGTCGCGCCGACGCCGCCAGCGCGCGAAAGCAGATCGAGCAGCAGGAGGCCGCGGTCGCCGAGGCGCGCACTCAGCTCCTGTCGGCCAAGGTGGACGCGGTCTACGCCGAAGGCGACGCCAAGCGCTACGACTCCCTGTCCGCCCAGGGCGTGGAGCCCACACGCAGCCGCGACACCGCCCATCACACCCGCGACCAGGCGCTCGTCGCCGTGAAGACGCGTGAAGCCGCCGTCGCCACCGCCGAGCGCCAGGTCGCCACCCTGCGCGCGCAGACGGCCCAGACCTCGGCCGCCATCGACGCGCAGGCCGCCCAGGTGCGCACCGCCCGGCTCAACCTCGGCGACACGGTGCTGCGCGCCTCGGCCGCCGGCCGCATCGGCGACAAGGGCGTGCGCGTCGGCCAGCTCGTGCAGCCCGGCCAGCGCCTGATGAGCGTGGTGCCGACCGACGACATCTATCTCGTGGCCAACTTCAAGGAGACGCAGGTGCGCCGCATCAAGGTCGGCCAAGCCGCCACCGTGAGGATCGACGCCCTGGGCGGCGAGGTCGCCGCGATGGTGGACAGCTTCGCTCCCGGCACCGGGGCACAGTTCGCGCTGCTGCCGCCGGAGAACGCCACGGGCAACTTCACCAAGATCGTCCAGCGCGTGCCGGTGCGCTTCCGGCTCAAGGCGGCGCCGGACCTGCGCGACCACCTGCTGCCCGGGCTGTCGGCCACCGTCTCGGTGGACACCACCCGGGCGCCGGAGCGCTCCTCGTGAGCCAAGCCGCCGCCCCGGCGGGCGCGGCGGGCGCGGCCCAGGAGAGCGCATCGCTTCAGGACTGGATCGCCGTGATCGCGGGCGCGCTGGGCGCCCTGATCGCCTCGCTGGACATCTCCATCGTCAACTCGGCCCTGCCGACCATCCAGGGCGAGATCGGCGCCTCGGGCACGGAGGGCACGTGGATCTCCACGGGCTATCTCGTGAGCGAGGTGGTCATGATCCCGCTCTCCGCCTGGCTGACGCGCGTGTTCGGCCTGCGGACACTGCTGCTGGGCTGTGCGGGGCTGTTCACCCTCTTCTCGATGATCTGCGGCGTGGCGCACGACCTCCCGACCATGATCCTCGGCCGGGTGGGACAGGGCTTCTTCGGCGGCGCGCTGATCCCCACGGCGCAGACCATCGTGCGCACGCGCCTGCCGCCGCGGCAGATCCCGATCGGCATGACGCTGTTCGGCCTGATCGTGCTCCTGGGGCCGCTGGTCGGCCCCGTGCTCGGCGGCTGGCTGACGGAGAACGTCGACTGGCGCTGGTGCTTCTTCCTGAACCTGCCGATCTCGGGCGGCCTCGTCGCCTTGCTGCTGCTGGGGCTGCCCCACCAACGCTCGCACATGCACGAGGTCGTCCACGCCGACTGGCTCGGCATCGCCGGCATGACGGTGGGCCTGTCCTGCCTGACCGTGGTGCTGGAAGAGGGGCAGCGGGAACGCTGGTTCGAGAGCCGCGAGATCGTGATGCTGACCGCCGCCATGGTGGTCGGCTTCGTCATGCTCGGGATCGCGCAGATGACCGCCAAGCGACCCGTGATCAACCTGCGACTGCTGCTGAACCGCAGCTACGCCAGCGTCATCCTGATCGTCGTGGTGATCGGGATCGTGCTGTACGGCATCCTCTACGTGCTGCCGCAGTTCCTGACGCTGATCAGCGGCTACAACGCCGAGCAGTCGGGCAGGATCCTGTTCCTGTCGGGCGTGCCGGCCTTTCTGATGATGCCGTTCCTGCCGCTGATACTCGGCAAGGCGCCGCTGAAGGCGACGGTGCTGACCGGGCTGGCCTGCTTCGCCGTGAGCTGCTTCCTCGACACGGAGCTGACGGCAGACTCCTCCGGCCACGACTTCGTCATCTCGCAGCTGCTGCGCGGCGTGGGCCAGATCCTCTGCTTCATGCCGCTCAACCAGGCATCCGTGGGCGCGGTGAGCCGAGAGGAGGCTGCGGACGCCGCCGGCCTCTACAACATGGCGCGCAACCTGGGCGGTTCCGTCGGGCTGGCGGGACTCGGCCTGTTCATCGACCGGCGGGTGGAGAGCCACTACGACTCCATCGCCTCCACCGTGACCGCCAATTCCGACCTCGTGCAGGCGCGGATGGCGGCGCGCGCGGCGGCGCTGGCGGCGCGCACCGGCGACATGGGCCAGGCGCAGCAGCAGGCGCTGTCGTCGATCTCGGGCCTCGTGCGCCAGCAGGCGTTCGTGATCACCTACTCCGAGTGCTTCTGGGTGTTGGGCGTGGCGCTGATCGCCATGGTCCCCCTCGTCTTCGTCCTCCGGGCCCCGCCGCGCCTCGGCGCCGCGCCCGCCGAGATGGGCCACTGACCATGACGCTCCGACACCGCCTCGCGGCCGCCGCCGCGCCCCTGCTGGCCCTTTCCGTCTCGGCCTGCGTGGTGGGCCCGGACTACCGCGGTCCCCCGGCCGCGGCGCCGCGGGCCGCCGCCGGCGCGCCCTTCGCCCGGGCTGAGGACCTCTCCACCACGCCTCCCGCCGCCCGCTGGTGGCCGGCGCTGAAC
>CAXSHO010000178.1:0-4869 GCA_964237305.1 uncultured Caulobacteraceae bacterium | reverse complement strand
TCGAACCCGTGCATCGCCTCCCGCGTGACCACGCCGGAGCCGCCCGCGCCCGCGGACGCGCGCTCGACGCACTTCAGCACCTCGATCAGCCACCCCCGCGACCCCGCCCCGGCGCGCCGCAGGAACAGCGTCTCGCGGAACTTGGCGAGAACCTCGCCCTTCGGCGTGAACACGCCCTCGCGGATCAGGCGCACCTCGCCCGGGTCGGGAACCACGCCCGGCAGGATGTCGCCCCGACCCAGCCACCCCGCCCGCCACGCCGAGGCCGCCAGCGGCTTGCGCCGCTCGATCACCTCCGGCGTGAAGAACTGTTTCGGCACGACGATCAGGTCCGACACGGCCGCCCGCCGCCGGTCGTCGCGTATGACGAGGCGGTCGGGCTCGGTCTCCGCCTGCAGCCGGGCGGTCATGGCGCCCCAGGCCCCGTCGGTCACGCGCGCGCCGATGCGCGCCTTCTGGCTCTTGAGCTCGTACTCCTCGCGGCAGGCGTCGCAGACAAAGTCCGCCACCGGCCGGTTGGCGGCGAACCGGGTGATCGGCTGCGCCTCGCAGTCGGGACAGAACAGCGACGCCGCGACCCACCCCTCCGTGAGCACCCGCGCGTTCTGCGACGCGCTCTCGAACACGGCGGCCTCCTCGCGCAGTCCGAGGTTCGCCCAGGGCGCAACGTCGGGTGCGGTCGGGAACGCGTCGTCGTCACCGGTCAGGATGGCGTCTCCTCAGAGGTCCCCACGCGCGGTGTCGTTGATCTCCTCACCGTCCGCATCGAGCGCCACCACGCGCCGCGCGTCAAACTCGACAACGCCCCGCTCCTCCCACACGATACCGGGACCGCCGTCATAGGCGAAGTCGGCCGCGGCTTGCGCGTCCTCCGCCTCGACCACGGCCAGTTAATCGACGAAGGCGTCCACGCGAGATAGGACGGTAAAGGCGGGCATCGCGATTGCTCCAGGGCACCCTGAGAACATGACTCGGATGGACGTCAGTGTTGGACGTGGAGGGCGCACCACCGCTGGGATTCCCGCAACCCCTTCTATAAGGTGTCGAACAGGCGAGGGCCCGGGTGGCCACTCGATGCTTCCGCCTTCTGTGCAGGGATGTCCAAAGACCTTACGAGAGACAAGGCACGAGTGTTCCGCATCCTTCACCGCGATAATTTGCGGTGGACGCTTCAAAATGGCCTTCATTGCGCTAGCTCAAAGGTGAGAGACCCCACTTTCGTGCCAATTGGTAACGCTGACCTCATCAACAAGAGGCGACACCGTGCCCTACCTCCTCCATATGGGGGCATGCTAAGCGACTATGTTCCATTTTACTTCACCCCGTTCTCACCCATGATGTACAATATCAAAACTGGGTACAATGGTATAACTAAGCGCACTAATGAGGAAATTGTGATCTTAGTCACGTCGTTCCGGAAGCTGCGCAGTAGCGGCGTCGATGCCATCTTTAGTGACCGCCACGCCTATCTTAACGCTGCTAAATTCTACGACTGCGAAGACGATCTAGACAAGCTGGATTGGACGCTCTGGCAGAACAGGGATTTCAAACGCGACGCCAACAATCCTGCGAAGTTCGAACGGTATGAAGCAGAGTGCCTATCTCCTCAGCACGTGCCGGTGGAGGCGCTTCTTGGGGTCGCCTGCTACAACGAATCGGCCAACGCTCGTGCACTGGATGACGCTGCTGCGGTGGGGAGCCAAGTGGATGTCCGGGTCCTGCCGCAGTGGTACTTTTGATGCTTCGGTACACTACAGGTAATCTACTCGACTCAGGCGCGCAAGCTCTTGTGAACACGGTTAACACCGTGGGGATCATGGGCAAGGGCATCGCGCTGATGTTTAAGGAGGCATTTCCAGAGAATTTCTCTGCTTACGCCGCGGCTTGCAAGGCAGGCGACGTGCGGGTCGGCAGGATGTTTGTCACTGAGCGCGTGGATATGTATGGCCCTCGCTGGATCATCAACTTCCCGACAAAGGAGCATTGGCGCGGACGCTCACAAATACAATGGATTGAGGAAGGCCTTGAAGACCTCAAGCGGGTGATCACGGACAGAGGCATTCGTTCCGTAGCCCTACCACCGCTTGGTGCTGGAAATGGTGGGTTAAGTTGGGGCCTAGTGCGTTCGCATATCGAGTCTGCGTTGAGCACCGATGAGGTTGAAATTATTATCTATGAACCCACTATAACTTACCAGAACGTCGAGAAACACGCAGGGGTTTTAAAGCTTACACCAGCAAGAGCGCTCGTAGCTGAAATGGTTCGCCGTTATTGTATCTTGGGTATCGAGTGCACCATTCTTGAGGTCCAAAAATTGGCGTGGTTTATTGAAACTAGCGTTGGAGACCTCGGCCTTCCCAACCCTCTTAACCTTGGCTTTTCCGCAAACCGGTTTGGTCCATATGCGGACAAGCTGAGGCATGTGCTCGATAGCCTCGACGGTAGCTATCTTCACGGAGATAAGAGGATGGGTGACGCGCGACCACTAGATCAAGTAAGGTTTGAGGACAGTAAGAAGGACGCGATCTCCGCATATTTTACGAGTCCAGAAGCTAGAGACTATCGCGCGGCCCTAGAGCGCACGGCAGACGTTATTGACGGATTTGAGTCGCCTTTAGGGATGGAGCTGCTTGCCACGGTGGATTGGCTTCTCCGTCGAGAAATGGTTTCTCCATCAAGAGAAAAGGTGCTTGCAGCTATTGCATCGTGGCCAGGTGGTTCCGGCTCGGCAGAACGTAAGGTGAGGCTGTTTGAGCCCCGCCTCGTGGATTTAGCGCTCGATCGTCTTAGCATATCACGATCGCTTCATTAGTGTAGACGTCGAGCGCGCTGACTGCCGCCCCTTCCGAACCGCCCTCCCGCGTCCACCTGCTCGCCAGCGGCGTTATCAACTCGTTGGTGAACTTCAAGTCGAGGAGCATCAGGCACTTGAACTCGTCGTGCAGGCGCGGCGTCTCGACTTGAGGTCGGCGTCGTCCTCGCAAACCCGGGCCGCCCCCCTCACACCCCCCGCACCCGCGGCCCCTCCCGCCGCTCCAGCATCAGCGCCGTGAGCGCCCACACCAGCGCGTCCGCCCGGTCCGGCGAGGCGCGGCCGCGCTCGGCGCCGGCGCCCAGGAGCAGCACCTGGTCCTCCAGTTCGCGCAGGCCGGGCGCGTGGGCGACGCGGCCCTGTTCGTAGAGGAGGGCCACGGGCTCGGCGCGGGCGGCCTTGCCCGCCGTGGCGTGGACCAGGCGGACGGGGTCGGCGACGCCGGCGGTGCGCAGCACGGTGCGCACCATCTCGCCGCCCTGGTTGGCCTCGGCCACCACCTCCACGGGGCCGAGGCGGGCGGCGTCGGCGGCCGCGCCGGCGACGCGCTGCGCCCAGCCGAGGGGCGAGACGCCGGCCACCGTGCGGTCCTCCAGCACCCAGGCGCGGCCGCCGGAGCGCGCGGCCGTCACCACGCCGCAGGCCGCGCCGTCCAGGCCCGCGGGCGGGTCCACGGCCACCACCACGCGGTCGAAGCGCTCGGGCGCGCCCTCCGCCCAGGCGGCGCGGGCGCGCTCCAGCTCGGGTCGGCGGAACACCGCGCCCTCCAGCGCCTCCAGCACCTCGCCGTCGATCTCCTGCCGCTCCAGGCGCGTGCCGCCGTAGAGCGCGCGCAGGTTCTCCACGAAGCCGGGGGCGAGGTGGGCGGCGTTCTCCCGCGCCGAGCCGCGGGTGACGACGAGGCCGGGCTCGGCCATCAGGTCGCGCAGCACGGCGAGGGGGCGGGGCGTGGTGGACAGGGCCAATCGCGGGTCTCCTCCCAGGCGCAGGCCGAGGCGGAGCTGCGCGAGCGTTTCGGCGGGGCGGGCCCAGGCGCACAACTCGTCCGCCCAGGCGGCGTGGAACTGCGGGCCGCGCAGGCCGTCCGGGTCCTCGGCGGTGAAGCAGAAGCCGACGGCGCCGTTGGGCCAGACCAGCCGGCGGCGCGAGGGCTCGTAGCGCGGCGGCCCGCCCTCCGGCCCGAAGGCGGCGGCCAGGCGGCGCAGGCCGGAGGGGCCCTCGATCATCACCTCGCGCACGTCGGCGTAGGTGGGGCCCACCAGGGCGAGGCGGCCGACCTCGCGCGCCCGGGCGGCGAGCCAGGCGGCGCCCGCCAGCGTCTTGCCCGCGCCGCGGCCGCCCAGGAACAGCCAGGTGCGCCAGTCTCCCCCCTCCCCGCCATGAGCGGGCGGGCGCTGCGCCGGCCGCAGCTCCGGCGGGTCGGGCAGCGGCTCGGCCTCGGGGACGTCGACGAGGTCGGGCAGGCGGGGCGGGCCGGGGCGCATGTCGCGGTAGACGCCGCGTTTCCAGCGCTGGGCCTGCACGGTGGAGGGCGAGACGGCGTAGCGCTGCGCGATGCGGGCGTCGCTCACGCCGGTCAGGAACAGGCCCATCGCCGCGAGCCAGTCGGCCTCGGTCAGCGTGCAGTTGGGGATGCGGCGGGCGGGGAGGTCGTCGGGAGCGGGATCGGACATGCGGGGCAGCATGGCGGTGGATCGGGGAGCGGGGATAAGGCGGCGTCTATCCCCTCACCGGCGACGCGGGGAGAGGATGGGAGCCGCTCCGGTGCGTCGGGTGGGAACAAGGAGGGTGGAGATGGCGAACGCGGGAGCCATCTTCCGGCCGGAGAGGGGGCTCGACGTCGCCGCACCCACACCCGATCCTCCAGCCCTGTGTTCGACGCCCCGCAGGGCGTTGAACTTGAGAGGGGACGCCCCGCGTCCCGACGCCCAAGCGTCAGCCGCCGCGCGCAGGGCGGGTCAAGGCCGAAGAGCGAAGCGTGCCTTGACGCGACCGAGCACGGTGGCACACCCGCCGCCGCCGGCCGATGACCTCACCCCGTCGGCACGTCCACCGTG
>CAXSHO010000177.1:322-4898 GCA_964237305.1 uncultured Caulobacteraceae bacterium | reverse complement strand
GCCGAACGGCTGCCGGGCGGACAGCAGGTCCTTCAGCTCCTCGTCGGCGTAGAACACGCCGGCCAGCCAGTTCAGCCGCCCGATCTGCCCCGCGATGCGCGTCTCCTGGCTCAGGGTGCGGAACTGCACGCCGTTGCGGCCGTCGGTGGGGCGGTAGGCGATGTCGGCGGCGGTGAAGTCGCTGTCCTGCCCGGTGACCGCGCGCCAGTTGCGGTAGGAGGTGATGGAGGTGATCGTGCCCACCGGCGTGACGTAGTTGGCCTCCAGCGAGATGCCCGAGTCCTTGATGTCCTGCGTGGTGTCGCGGTTCGAGTAGTCGGTGCGCGCTGAGATGTCCGGCACGCTGGCGACGGAGAAGGGCCGGGTGGCGTTGATCAGGTTGGCGCGGCTGTTCGCGGCCGAGCCGACGTAGCGCTGCACGGCCGAGCAGCAGTTCTCGTCACGTTCGCTGTAGTCCATGATCAGCCGCAGATCGAGGCCGGTGACGGGGGTCGCCAACAGCTGGCCGCGGATGGTGCGGTAGTCTTGGTCGAAGTCCTCGTCGATCGTGCGGGGGCCTGCCCCGGTGTTGACCTTGTTGTAGCCGTCGCGTCCCCGGGCGGCGATGAACAGGCGCCCGGCCAGGTTCTCGGCCAGCGGGCCGGTCACGGAGGCGGAGGCCCCGGCCTGCCCGTAGTTGCCGAAAGTGGCCTCGGCGGAGGCGCCGAACTCGAACTTGGGCTTGGCGGAGATCACGTTGATCACGCCCGCAGAGGTGGACTTGCCGAACAGCGTGCCCTGCGGGCCCTTCAGCACCTCGATCCGCTCCAGGTCGCCCAGGTCGCCGAAGCTCACCCCGTTGCGCGGGCGGTAGACGCCGTCGATCACGACCCCGACCGAGCTCTCCAGCCCCGGGTTGTCGCCCACCGTGCCCACGCCGCGGATGCGGGCGGTGGTGATGGTCTCGTTGGAGGTGGAGGTCACCACCAGGCCAGGAGTGAGGATCTGCAGGTCCTTGATGTCGCGGATGCCCGCGTCCTGGATCTGCTGGGCGGAGACCGCGGTGACCACGATCGGCACCTGGCTGAGCGCCTGGGCGCGCTTCTGCGCGGTGACCACCACCTCGCCGGTGGTGTTCCCGTCGGCGTTGGGCGTGTTGGTCGCGCTCTGCGCGTGGGCGGCCCCGGCTGCGGCCACGGCCAGCGCGAGGGCGGACGCGGTGGTCCGCGCGGCGGATCTGATGGACATGTTCACTCCCATGGTGTCCGCGCATTGCCGGGGCGGACGCGCCGCGCGGTTGGGTCCGGGCGACGGTGCATATTCGCGCGCGCAGGGCCGCAGGTCGAGGCGGGGGAAGCGTCCGTGGCGCCGATGGAGCGCGCGTGTTGCGGTTATGCGACAGCGCCCTTGGGCCCGGGGCGGGGGTTCGCGCGTAGAGGTGGATGATGTCCGCCCCTCCGCTGCACCGCCCCGAGCCCGCCTTCGCCGCGCTGGGGCCGGAGTTCTCCGACCCCGTGGCGCCTGCGGAGTTCCCGCGGTTGATCCCCCGCTTTTTGAACGCGCCGGCCGCCGCGAGCGTGGGCCTGGCGGGGCTGACGGCGGAGGCGCGGGCGGCGCATTTCGGCCGCTTCGAGCCCTTGGCGGGCCAGCCGGGGCCGCGGGCCATGCGCTACCACGGCCACCAGTTCCGCACCTACAATCCCGAGCTGGGCGACGGCCGCGGCTTCCTCGCCGCGCAACTGCGGGCCGAGGACGGGCGCCTCCTCGACCTCGCCACCAAGGGAAGCGGGACCACGCCGTGGTCGCGCGGCGGCGACGGCAAGCTCACGCTGAAGGGGGGCGTGCGCGAGGTGCTGGCCGCCGCCATGCTGGAGCGCCAGGGCGTCCCCACCTCCCGCGCCTTCGCGCTCTACGAGACGGGCGAGGCGCTCCAACGCGGCGACGAGCCCAGCCCCACGCGCTCGGCGGTGCTGACGCGCCTGTCGTGGAGCCATGTGCGCTTCGGCACCTTCCAGCGCCTGGCCTACCTGGACCGCCCCGACCTCCTGGCCGAACTGATCGAGCACGTGGTCGCGCTCTACTATCCGGAGCTGGCGACGGTGGAGGGCGCGGCCGCCCGCGCCGCGGCGCTCCTGGAGGCGGTGGCCGCGCGCACGGCGGTGATGACGGCGGGGTGGATGGCCGCGGGCTTCGTGCACGGCGTGCTGAACACCGACAACATGAACATCAACGGCGAGAGCTTCGACTACGGGCCGTGGCGATGGCTGCCGCATTCCGACCCGGAGTTCACCGCCGCCTATTTCGACCACTCCGGCCTCTACGCCTTCGGCCGGCAGCCGCACGCCGTGTTCTGGAACCTGCAGCAGCTGGCCGCGACCTTCACCCTGCTCGACGCCGACCGCGACGCGCTCACCACCGCGCTGAACACCTTCGCCCCGTCCTACCGCCGCGCCGTGGCGGCGGCCATGCTGCGGCGGCTGGGAGTGGCCTCCGCGGGCGACGAGGCGGACCTCGCGCTGGCCGAGGCGGTGTTCGCCGCCCTGGCGGAGGGCGCCCCCGCCGTCCGGTGGGAGCCCCTGTTCCACGACTGGCGCGGCGGCGAGGCGGCGGCGGCCCGGGCGCTCGCCGGCCCCCGCGCCGCACTCTACGCCGGTCCGGCGGCGCTGGCGTTCCGCCGTCGGCTGTCCGCCCACACGCCGGTGCTTCCGCCGACGACCGCGCCCGAGCCCGAGGAGATGCTGATCGACGAGGTGGAGGCGATCTGGGCCGCCATCGCGGAGCGCGACGACTGGGCGCCGTTCGAGGCCAAGCTGGCGCGGCTGTCCTCGCTCCGTTGATCTCCGCCTCGCCTGGTGAGCGGGAACGTGGTGCGGGGATCCGACGTTCTTGCGCCGACCCCACCCATCCGCGGTGCGCCTCCGCGCGCCCGCACCGGAGCCCGCCATGGCCAAAGACGTCGCCGACGAAGCCCAGCCGCAGCTGCACTCCAATTGGCGCGTGATCCAAGAGTGGGACACGCTGAAGGAGCTGCCGCTGGCGCTGCCCGACAACGCCCGCCAGAAGAGCGTCGTCGACCTGAACCAGATCCTGGCCGACACCATGATGTTGCGCGACCTGTACAAGAAGGCGCACTGGCAGGTCTCGGGCGCGACCTTCTACTCGCTGCACCTCCTCCTGGACAAGCACTACGAGGAGCAGGCGGAGGCGGTGGACACCATCGCCGAGCGGATCATGTCGCTGGGCGGGCTGAGCTACGCCACGCCGCAGGACGTGGCGGAGGTCACCTCCATCCAGCGCCCGCCCAAGGGCCGCGAGGACGTGCCCTCCAACATCCAGCGCCTCCTGGAGGCGCACAGGAAGTGCCTGGCCTTCATGCGCCCCGCGGCGTCGGAGGCGGCGGAGCGCGGCGACGACGGCACCAACGACCTGATCGTGTCGGACCTCCTGCGCACGCACGAGATGCAGGTGTGGTTCCTGGCCGAGCACCTGGCCTCCACCCGCCTCCTGCCCGAGGAGAGCCGCGAGGCGGGCAACCAGCCGCCCGTGCGGTAGACTCGCCGTTCTCCTCATGTTGAGCTTGCGGCGAAGGTCCAGCAGGAGGGCGACATGGCCGACCACCACAGCCGCAGCTTCCCCGGCGTCACGCCCTTCCTGACGATCCGGGAGGAGCGCGGCGCGGAGGCGCTGGACTTCTACGCCAGGGCGTTCGGGGCGGAGGTGGTGGAGAAGAACCTCGCGCAGGACGGCCGCCGACTCATGCAGGCCGAAATGCGGGTCAACGGCGGGGCCTTCATGGTCTGCGACGTGTTCCCCGAACACATGGGCGGTCCCCCGCCGCCGCCCGTGGGCGTTTACCTGCATCTCGCCGTGGACGACGCCGACGCCTGGGCCGACCGCGCCGCCGCGGCCGGCGGCAAGGTGCTGATGCCCGTGGCCGACCAGTTCTGGGGCGACCGCTACGGCCAGCTTGAGGATCCGTTCGGCCACAGGTGGTCGGTGGGGTCGCCGATCAAGGGCTGAGGACGGTGCGGCGCAGCGTCCTTCTCACGGCGTTCGTCCTGACGGCGGCCTTCGCGCCGGCGGCCCGCGCCCGGACCGTCGCACCGGTCGTCGGCCCGTCCTCCTCCCCCGCGGCGATTCGCCCCTTCGACCTTCCCACGGTCGAGCGGCTGGGGGCGGAGATCGCGCGGCAGGACTCGGCGGCGTGGCGCGCGACGGATGCGCTTAAGCCCAGGCTCGTCCCCGACGACCGGATCGTGGGCTGGATCGTCGCGCCCCCGCGGCCTGGCCAGCCCGACCTCGTGCGCTTCCTGCGCGACCGCGGGGCCGGGCCGGAGGCGGCGTTCGACGTCCGCGTCCCCGCCTCGGGCGCGCCGGTGGCCGCCAGCGCCGCCGACCCCCGGCTGTCCCCCGACGAACTCGCCGCCTTCCGCGCCACGCGCACCGCCGTCGCAGGCGCCGCACCCACCTGCCGCCCCGGCTACAACACCGCCGTGACGCGCGACCCTGGGAGTGACGGCTGGCTGGTCTGGCTGCTGGCGCCCGAGCCCGAGATCAACGACGTCCCGATCGGCGGGCACCAGAGGTTCACCGTTTC
>CAXSHO010000177.1:0-275 GCA_964237305.1 uncultured Caulobacteraceae bacterium | reverse complement strand
ACACGCCTGTGGAGACCCACGTCTTCCTGCAGCTGCAAAGCGGGCGGCCGCTCCTGGTGCTGGCGGGCGGACGCCGGTGGTGGATCGAGGGTGGGCGCATCAAGGACCAGGGTCCCGGCACGCCCTGACGGCTTCCCGTCGGCGGAGAGGCCGCTAAGGTGGCCGCCATGCGCCACGTCCTCGTCTTCGCCGCCATCGCCTCGTCGGCCGCGACGGCCGCCGCCCTCGCCCAGGCTCCCACACCCGGCCCCGGCGACGACCCGTTCCAGTGGCTG
>CAXSHO010000176.1:0-4904 GCA_964237305.1 uncultured Caulobacteraceae bacterium | reverse complement strand
AGCGGCAGGATCAGGAGCGCGATGCGCGCCGCCACCCCGATCACGAGCGCGAGGTCGCTGACCCGCGAGCCCATGCCCGCGCGCGCGGGGGCGCCCATCCGACGGAGATAGGTCTCCACGCTCACCGGCGGACCGCGCTCATCGGGCGCTCGCGCCGCCGGCCCGCGTCAGGGCGCTGCGATATCCTCCGAGGATGCTGCCCACGTAGCCCTGCGTCTCGCGATAAGGCGGCACGCGCCGGCCGTGGCGGTCCACCGCCCCCTCGCCCGCATTGTAGGCGGCGAGGATCAACGGAAGGTTGTTGCCGTACCGACGCTGCAGCGTTTTGAGGTAGTAGGCGCCGGTGGCGAGGTTCACCACCGGGTTCGCCAGGCGCCCGCGGTCCACGCCGAAGTGGGCCGCCGTCCCCGGCATCACCTGCATGAGGCCCCGCGCGCCCTTGCCGGAGACCGCGTCGGTGCGCCCCCCCGACTCCTGCCGGATGACGGAGGCCAGGAAGACGGGGTCGATGTCGTAGGCGCGCGCCACCGCCAGGAAGGTGCGCCCGTCCACCGCCGCCCGCACGTAGGGGCGCGACGGCGCCGCCACCGGGGTCGGCGGCGCAGCCCGGCGAGGCGCGGCGGCCACCGGCGCGGCGCGGCGGCTCCTGCGGCTCGCCGGAGCGCCCGGCGCCACCACGATGCTGCGCGCCATGGCGCGGGGTGCGCGCCGGGCGCTGACGTCCACGGACGCGCGCGGCGTCTCGTAAAGCCGCAGCAGCGGCGACAGCGGCGCATGAGCGGCGGGCGGGGCGGCGGCGGCTGACCGATCGCAGCCCTTGACGCCCAGGCTGAAGGCGCCGGTCTGGGCGGCGCTGAGCGTCTCGCCCGTCAGGCTGCGGCAGTCCCCCGCCCACACCGGAGACGACAAGGCCGCGCAGCCGATGGCCGCGGCGAGCGGAAGCAAGCTCGTCCGGACGTACCTCGGGGTCACTCGCGCCTCCCTGACGGCGGCCGAAGCCGCATCCCACCCTGCCGAAGAACCGCGCCCCGATCACCCGCTCTCGCGTGCGACGGGAATAAGCCACGGCTCCGCTTGGCGGGAACACGGGGACACTACCCGGGTTCCTTGACACGCGAGCGACGACGCCCTTGCCAACCTTCGCCAGGGTCGCCAGCCTTGGCGCAGGCGTCAAGCTGAGCCTTGGGAGACACCGTGGCGGGCGACAAGAACAGCGGCGACCAGACCGAGCAGGCCACGCCCAAGAAGCTGCGCGACGCCCGCAAGAAGGGCGACGTGCCGAAGTCGAAGGACCTGGGCTCCACCGCCGTCCTCGTGGTCTGGCTGGCGCTGGGCGCGATGCTGTGGCGCTTCGTCTTCGCGGAGCTCGTCGAGCCGTTCCAGGCCATGTTCCAGAGCGTGGCGTCGCCCTCGGTCTACGCCATGAAGTCGGTGGGGCTCGCCAGCGCCAAGGCCTTCGTGCTGGTGTCCACGGCGCTGCTCGTCCCCGCCGCCGCCTTCGCCACGCTGGTGGAGTTCGGCCAGGTGGGCCCCGTCTTCACCTTCGAGAAGATGCGCCCGCAGCTCGACCGCATGAGCCCGGCCGAGGGGCTGAAGAAGATGTTCTCCGCTGACAACCTGTTCGAGGTGGGCAAGTCGCTCCTCAAGGCGGTCCTGATGGTGGGCGTGGTCTGGGCGGTGGTGGGGACGGAGTTCCCCCACCTCGCCGCCTTGCCGCAGGGCGGGCCGGAGGGGACCCTGTCCGCCCTGGGCTCGCTCACCGTGCGGCTCCTGGCCACCACCGTCGCGGTGTTCGCGCTGGTGGCCGCCGCCGACGTCACCTACCAGCGCATGGCCTTCGCCAAGAAGATGCGCATGTCCAAGCGCGACCTGAAGCAGGAGGGCAAGGAGGCGGAGGGCGACCCCATGCTCAAGGCCCGCCGCCGCCAGCTCCACCAGGAGTGGTCGTCGCGCAACGTGGTGGAGGCCGCGCGCGGGGCCACCGCGCTCGTGATGAACCCCACCCACGTGGCCGTGGCCCTCGCCTACGACCCGGAGGAGCACCCCGCCCCCATCGTCACCGCCAAGGGCCTGGGCGCGCTGGCGCTGGAGATGCGCGCGGCGGCGGAGGGCGAGGGCGTGCCCGTGATCCGCAACATCGCCGTGGCCCGCGCCCTCAACGAGCGCGCCGCGCTTGACGACGTGGTGCCCGCTGACCTGTTCGCCGCGGTGGCGGAGGTGATCGTCTTCGCCCGCCGCATGCGCACGGACGCCGAGCGCGCCGCAAAGGCCGCGGAGGAGGCCGACGCCCCCGCCTCCGCCGCGCCGGCGGGCGCCGCCTGATGCTGGCCGCGGTGGGCGACCTCTTCGGCGTGATCGTCGCGCTGGCGGCGGTCTCGCTCCTGGCCTGGGGCGCCATCTGGCTCCTGCGCCGCCTCCAGGCGCAGGGCACGATCCTGGGCGGCGGCGGCCCCCCCGAAGACCTCCGCTTCATCCGCGCCCTCCCCCTCGGCCCCCGCGAGCGCCTGGTGGTGGTGGAATGGCGCGGCGAAACGCTGCTCCTGGGCGTGACGGCGGGGGGGGTGAGCCTGGTGTCGCGCGCGGCCGGTGAGCCTCGGAGCATAGGGGAGAACCCTAGCTAGGGAACGACCGGATACCGGAACCGCGGCGGGTGCGCTTCATTACAGCCGTCGGGCCTGGAGAGGCGCTCCAGCCCGCGTGAGTTTCATCCTCAGCGGAAAACAGGAGTGTCACATGTCGTCTATCGGAAATCTTCTGGGTGGCAGCATCGGGAATTTGCTGGTCCAGGGAACGCTTGCCGTTGCAACGGGTGGAACCTCACTTGCGGTTACTACCGCACTGCGTGGCGTCGCCCTCTCGATTGGCGATCAAGTTTTGCAAAGACTCGGTCAGGAAATCGGTCTTCCGCCTGCTGCCGTAGATCTCGCTACCGCAGCATTCCACGCTGAGGCGGGCGACATAGGCGGTGCTATTCACAGTATCGAATCTGCGTCTCAGGAGCTCGGTTCTGCTGCGGGCCTTGGTGATCAAGACACCGGCCAAGTGCAGAACCAAGCTTATGACGCAGTCCAGCAACTCGTTGAGTCAATTAATAAGAAGATGGCGCAAGGCTCCGACGGTGAGGGCGGGAGCGGTGTTTCGGGCGGTAAGGGTCAGAGCTTCTTGATGAAGCTAGCTATTGCCATGGGGAAGGCAATGGACCACAAGATGGACGAAATGCTGGATACTTCTAAGCAGCTGGACCAAGCTAATCAGAGTGGTGATAAGTCGCATACTTCAGAACTGAGTGGTAAGATTCAGGCTCTTAGCCAAGAGATTGGTATGCTTTCCAACGCCCTTAGCAATTCAATTAAGTCGGTTGGCGAGGCTTCCTCAACGCTTGTACGTAAGGGCTGATTTCTTCCGTATATAGGCAAGAGTACTCGCGCGAACAATCCGTTCGCGCGAGTATCTCTCACTAAAGGGTCATTCAGTGTTTCTGAATAATGCACTCGCTGCCGGTCTGCTAATTGGTGCTTTAATTAGCGCTGATAGAGCGATGGCGCAGGACGGCCTCACCATGAATCTGATGCCGAGTTACGCGAACAGCGTCGTGAACACGAGCGTCCGCGACTCCATGTTGGGCGTGAACTCGTACAGGCGTTCAAAGCCGCCTCCGTATCGCGCAAATGCCTCCCGGTCCTCGCCCCGGACTGCGGAGGCTGCGCCTGTCGGTGTAGCGACCACTTACCGCGCGTCACCGGGTGTCACTGAACGCGTCAAGCGGCAGTACATCGATTTCGTCGCCAAGCAGGGGCCTGGCGACCTGAACAAGGCGCGGGAGGAGGTCGGGCGGCTGGATCCGGTGCGGGTGTGGAGCCGCGGCGTGGCGGAGGACGGCCTGCACCCCGGCGACGTGGCCGACGCCATGGCCAGCTACTGGGTGCTCAACTGGGCGGTCGCCAACGGCGGCGACAACACGCGCGAGCAGATGCTGGCCGTGCGCCGCAACCTGCAGCCCACCATCGCGTCCAACCCGGCCTTCACACGCCTGAGCGATGCGCAGAAGCAGGAGATGGCCGAGGCGCTGATGATCAACTACATCTTCCAGCGCGAAGTCTACACCCGCGCCCTGCAGGCGCACGACGAGCCCCTCCTCGCCCGCCTGCGCGCCGCCGCCGTGGCCCGCTTTCAGCACGAGGCCGGCGTCGACCTGCGCCGTATCGCCCTCACCGACCAGGGCTTTGTGAACCGCGGATGAGGTTGATCACGAATCTCCAGCGCGTTTCGCGATCAGCGGACGCACAACCTTCCTCGCGCGTGAGGCTCGCGAGTGCCTTGTTTGGCATCTCATCCGTTGTTGTCGCCACCTCGGCGTCGGCTCAGATGAATATGCCGATGGCCGACATGGCCTTGAACCGGCAGCTGTTCAGCGGTGTGCTGCAGAACAATGCACGAGCAGCCGGCCGCGATCAGAGACCTTACGCCTTGGGTCCTCAATCACGCAGATCAAGCGCCCCGCCGCTCGCAGCGGTGGAGATGTCGACGCGCTACAGCGCCTCGCCGTCCGTCAGCGCGCGTGTGAGGGCTCAGTACATCGACTGGCTGGCGAAATCCTCGCCGCAGGACGCCGAGCGGGCGCGGCGAACGCTGACCCCCTCGGACCCCGTGCAGACTTGGAGCCGCTACGTCGCGGAGGACGGAATGCGCCCCGGCGACGTGGCGGACGCCGTGGCCGGCTACTGGGTGCTGAACTGGCTGATCGTCAACGGCGGCGACAGCCGGCCTGGGCAGATGCAGGCGGTGCGCCGCCACATCAAGCCCACCATCACCTCCAACCCCGCCTTCGCCCGGCTCTCCGAGCCTCAGAGGCAGGAGATGGCCGAGGTGTTGATGATCAACTTCATCTTCCAGCGCGACACCTA
>CAXSHO010000175.1:0-4965 GCA_964237305.1 uncultured Caulobacteraceae bacterium | reverse complement strand
GGTGAGTCTGCGCGCTCACGCCGGAGGAGACGCGGAAATGTTCAGCCACATGATGGTCGGCAGCAACGACATCGCCCGGTCGAAGACCTTCTACGACGCCCTGTTCGCCGCCCTCGGCGCGCGGCCCGGGCTGACGGATGCCGACGGCCGCCTGGTGTACATGCACGGCGGGGCCATGTTCCTGGTCACCCCGCCCATCGACGGCCGTCCCGCGACCCACGCCAACGGCGGCACCATCGGCTTCGCCGTGGACGGACCCGAACAGGCCGAGGCGTGGCACAAGGCGGGCGCGGCGGCGGGCGGCGCGGCGATCGAGAACCCGCCGGGGGTGCGCCACGCCAGCTTCGGCGACCTGTACCTCGCCTACCTTCGCGATCCGGACGGCAACAAGCTCTGCGCCCTGCACCGCATGCCCAAGGCGGCGTGAGCCGCGGCCCCGGCGGGGCTCAGTTCGAGGGCGCGGGCTCCTCCGGCCTGCGCCACCCCTCGAACTCCTTGTCGCGGTTGGGCGAGAAGGCGAGCGAGACGCTCAGGCTCTTGCGGTCGCCGCCGCCGTAGTAGCGGCGGGCGCGGCCGGTGGGCTGGAAGTCGGACACGCCGATCTGCAGCGCCCCGTTCCTGCCCAGCGGCCCCGAGGCGACGGCGTAGCCGCCGTAGCCGCCCGTGCCGATCTCCGCCCCGACCTCGCCGTGGACGCGGCCGTCGGCCAGGGTGCGCACGATGGGCGGTGCGTCCCACGGGATCACAGGTAGCGGCAAGGGGGAGTCCAGGCCGTCCGCCCAGGGGCTGTCGGGCCCGGCCCCGCCGCGGGAGGCGACCTGCGGCGGGGGCGCCGCCGCGGTCGTCGGCGGCGGCCCCTCCTTCACCCACGCGTCGATCTGCTGCGCGGTGGTGGGCTCGCCCGAGCGGTTCTGCGCGGTGGCCACCGTCTGCGCCCCGGCCGCTCCGGCCGCGAAGCCGGCCGCGGCCGCACCGAGCAGGATGGGCGTGAGGAGATGGCGGATCATGGACGAGCTCCGAAGCGCGAACGGACTGTGGAGCACGATCGCGGCGATGGCGAGGCCGCCGACGCGATCCACCCTCCTCCGCGTGAACGCACGGGGACGGGTTCGGAGCCCTCGCGTCGGCTCACTCGGCCGCCAGCCGCTCGGCCACGCCCGCCAGCGCCTGCAACGCGGCCACGTGCGCGCGGAACGCGCGCCGGCCCTCGCCGGTGAGCGACAGCCATGTGCGCTGGCGCCCGCCCAGCGCCGCCTTGCGCAGCCGCACGTACCCGGCCTCCGCCATCTGCGAGAGGTGCTTGGAGAGCACCGAGTCGCTCACCCCCACCGCATCGCGCACCACGGCGAACTCCGCCTCGCTCACCGCCGCGAGCACGCCCGCCACCTGCAGGCGGGCGGGGGCGTGGATCACCGGGTCGAGCGCGGGCGCGGCCCGTGCGCTCACGCCGCCAGCTCCGCGCGGAAGACCTCGATCCAGCGCCGGTGGAGCGCCCAGACGATCGGGAACAGCACCGCGGCGCCCACCAGCGGGGCCACCCACAGCGCGCGCTCCTCCCGCGCCCACCACGTAGCCGTGTAGACCGCCATGTACGTGCCGAGGATCGCGAGCGAGACGCGCCGCGTGGCCCCGGCGCGCCAGCCGTTGACGAACACGCCCTTCCTCGCCCGCCACCAGAACGCGAAGACGACCAGCCCGACGAGGACGACCCCCAGCACGGCGAAGAACACGTGCACCGGCAGCGCCTGCGCGGCCACCACGCCGCTCATCAGCCCTGCGAACAGGCCGTGCCGCCAGGGTGGGCAGGCGTTCGCCAGCACCTTGGCCCGGCTGGCCCGCATGGCGGCCAGGGCGTCGGCGGGGCGCATCGGTTCGTCGGTTCCGTCGGCCATCAGAGGCTCTCCTGCAGTTCGCGGCGGTAGACCTGCTCCCACACCTTGCTGGCGACCGTGCCCACGGGCAGCAGCACCGCGCCGATGGCGATCGGCGCCCAGGCGAGCCCGCGCTCCAGGCTCAGCCACAGGCCGAACAGCCCGAGTACGGTGGCCAACCCCACCATGACGAGCGTGACCCACAGGGTGCGGCCGCTCCGCCATCCGTTGATGAAGACGCCGCGGCGCTTGCGGTCCACCGCCGCCACGCCCGCCGCCGTGCAGGCGAGCGCGGCGTCCGCCAGGACGTTGAACGGGAGAGGGGCGGCCTGCGCGGCCGCGAGCCCCGCGATCAGCACGCCGAAGGCGGCGTGGCGGCTCAACGGCCAGTGCGCCTGCTCCAGGGCGAAGCGCCGTCGCGAGTCCCGCGCGGCCTCCAGGGCCCCCGCGGCGTTCGAAGGGTCGAGGCTCATCGGCGCGCTCCCGCTTTCCACGACGGAAAGAGTGCGCAACTCTTTCCACTCCGTCAAGCAATGATTTTCCGCTCTGGAAAGCTGGACCGCTTCAGCTCTGCTGGATGCCCCCTGGGCCGAAGAAGATCGGGTCGGTGGAGGAGCCGTTGAAGAAGGTCTGCTCGTCGTCGCGGGTGAGCGTGACGAGGACGGCGCCGCGCCTGTCCTTCAGCAGCAGCTTGCCGTCGGCCCACGACCAGCTCGCCCAGCCGCGCCCCTTCCAGCGCCTCGCGCAGCGCCCCTCTTGCGAGAGCTTGCCCGCCGCGGCGCCGGTGGCGGTGGTCGCGAAGCCGCACCAGTCCTTCATGTTCGGGCCGGACAGGTCGTACGAGCCGTCCTTGAACAGCTGGCGCACCGTCTGGTGCGGAGGCTTCTCCGTGTCGCGTTCCAGGAGCGCCTGGGGCCTCGGCAGCCCGTCGCGGTCGGGAAGCGCCGCCCCCCACGACGGGGCGTCCGCCGCGGGGGGCTTCTCGAAGGTGAGGACGGGCTTGCGCAACGCGTCGATGAACAGGATGCGCGGCCGCTTCTTTCGCGGGTCGTCCAGCGTCCAGCCCGCCACCTGATCCACGGGGAAGTTCTGGCGGCAGGTGGGGGTGAGCTGCAGCGCCGCGCCGCCGATGGACAGGCCCTGGACGAAGCTCAGCGTGCAGCCCTGCCCGCCCTCGCCGTCCTCGTACAGGCTCCAGCGGCCGAGCCACGGCTTGGCCCAGGCGGGCGTCTCCCGGGCGGACTGCGCCTCGCCCGCGTTCGGCGGCGGCTTGGGCGCGGGCGCGGCGGCGGCGGCCAGCAGCAGGGCGGCGGGAAGGGCGAGGCGGCGCATGGCGGGCTCCGGGAGGCGGCTGCGGTCGAGCTTGGCCGCGCCCCGCCCCGCCCGCAAGCCGCGCTTGACGCGGCCCCGCCGTGCGCGGAAGGGTGCCGCCGTTCTCCGGGGAGCCGCGCCAGGCGGCTGAGATAGGGCCGCGCCCTGACCCGCCGAACCTGATCCGGGTCATGCCGGCGAAGGGAGAGACTTTCCGACCCGCTCGTCCCCGCGAAGGCGGGGATCCAGGCTTTCGTCTTCGATCCGCCTCTCCCGCGCCGTCGAAACAAGTCTGGCTTCCCGCATCCGCGGGAATGAGCGGGAGGAGGAGAGCCCGACGTCGGCGGTCGTTAGAGGAACGCCGCCATGAACGCCCCCACTCCGCAGTTCATCCCCGCCGGCCAGGTGGCCACAGGCGCCATCCCCGGCTCGAACAAGGTCTACGCGCCGGGCGTGCTGCACCCCGACCTCCGCGTGCCGTTCCGCGAGGTGCACCTGCACCCCAGCGCCGACGAGCCGCCGGTGACGATCTACGACCCCTCCGGCCCCTACACCGACCCGCTCGCCGCCGTCGACATCGAGCAGGGCCTCGCCACCCCGCGCGAGGCCTGGGTGCGCGCCCGCGGCGACGTGGAGGACACGCCCGCCCGGCCGTTGCGCCCGGAGGACAACGGCGGCGCCACCGGCCGCTATCTCATCCCCGAGCACCCCCGCGCCGCGGCCTCGGGCGGCCGCCCCGTGCTCCGCGCCAAGCCGGGCGCCTGCGTCACGCAGATGGAGTACGCCCGCCGCGGGATCATCACCCCCGAGATGGAGTTCGTCGCCATCCGCGAGAACCTCCGCCGCGAGAGGCTCACGGAGGTGATCCGCGACGGCGAGGACTTCGGCGCCTCCATCCCCGACGTGGTCACCCCTGAGTTCGTGCGCGACGAGGTGGCCCGCGGCCGCGCCGTGATCCCGGCCAACATCAACCACACCGAGCTCGAGCCCATGGCCATCGGGCGCAACTTCCTGGTCAAGATCAACGCCAACATCGGCAACTCGGCCGTCGCCTCCACCGTCTCGGAGGAGGTGGAGAAGATGGTCTGGGCCATCCGCTGGGGCGCCGACACGGTGATGGACCTCTCCACCGGCCGCAACATCCACAACATCCGCGAGTGGATCGTGCGCAACTCCCCTGTCCCCATCGGCACCGTGCCCATCTACCAGGCGCTGGAGAAGGTGGACGGCGTGGCGGAGGACCTCACCTGGGAGGTGTTCCGCGACACCCTGATCGAGCAGGCCGAGCAGGGGGTGGACTACTTCACCATCCACGCCGGCGTGCGCCTGCCCTACGTGCCGCTCACCGCCAAGCGCGTCACCGGCATCGTCAGCCGCGGCGGCTCCATCATGGCCAAGTGGTGCCTGGCGCACCACCGCGAGAGCTTCCTCTACGAGCGCTTCGACGACATCTGCGAGATCATGCGCGCCTACGACGTGTCGTTCAGCCTAGGCGACGGCCTGCGCCCCGGCTCCATCGCCGACGCCAACGACGCCGCCCAGTTCGCCGAGCTGGAGACGCTGGGCGAGCTCACCCACCGCGCGTGGGACAAGGGCTGCCAGGTGATGATCGAGGGCCCCGGCCACGTGCCCCTGCACAAGATCAAGCAGAACATGGACAAGCAGCTGGCCGTCTGCGGCGAGGCCCCGTTCTACACGCTGGGCCCGCTCACCACCGACATCGCGCCCGGCTACGACCACATCACCTCGGCCATCGGCGCGGCCATGATCGGCTGGTTCGGCA
>CAXSHO010000174.1:2867-4972 GCA_964237305.1 uncultured Caulobacteraceae bacterium | reverse complement strand
CGCTCGGCTTCGAGTTCGTGAACGGCTTCCACGACACGGCCAACGCGGTGGCCACCGTGATCTACACCCACAGCCTGCCCGCGCCGGTGGCGGTGGTGTGGTCGGGGGTGTGCAACTTCACCGGCGTGATGCTGTCGTCCGGAGCGGTGGCCTACACCATCGTCAACCTCCTGCCGGTGGACCTGATCCTGCAGGTGGGGTCGGCGGCGGGCTATGCGATGATCTTCGCGCTCCTCCTGGCCGCCATCATCTGGAACCTGGCGACCTGGTTCGTAGGCATACCCAACAGCTCCACCCACTGCCTGATCGGCTCCATCCTGGGCGTGGGCCTCGCCAACCAACTGATGACGCCCGCGGGCCACGCCACCTCCGGCGTGGAGTGGGGGCAGGCGGTCGACGTGCTGAAGCAGCTCCTGTTCAGCCCGCTGATCGGCTTCGTGGGCGCCGCGGTGCTGCTGCTGGTGGCCAAGCCGCTGATCCCTGACCGCAAGCTTTGGGAGGCGCCGCAGGGCGACCAGCCGCCGCCCTGGGGCATCCGCAGCCTGCTCATCTTCACCTGCAGCGCCGTCAGCTTCGCGCACGGCGGCAACGACGGGCAGAAGGGCATGGGGCTGATCATGCTGATCCTGATCGGCGCGGCGCCCACCGCCTTCTCCGTCAACCGCACGATGAAGGACGAGGCCACCCCGCAGTTCCAGAAGACCGCTGCGGCCGCGCAGGGCGTGCTGGCCCGTCACGCGGGCCCGTCCGCCCCGCCGCCCGCCTTGGCTCAGGCCCGCGAGACGCTGCGCAACGCCCTGCGCAAGCACGAGCTCGGGACGCCGCAGGTGGAGAGCGCGCTGGCGGTGGTGGGCGCCGACATCAGCCGTCGCGTGGCCGCGTTCGGCGGGGTGCGGCACACGCCGGCGGCGGCCGTGGAGAACATGCGCAACGACATGTACGTGGCCGCCGACGCCCTGCGCATCCTCACCAAGGACGAGAAGAAGCTGAAGGCGACCTACGGCGAGGCCGACGCCAAGACGCTGAGCGCCTACCACAAGGCGCTGGAGGGCGGCGTGCGCTTCATCCCCGACTGGGTGAAGGCGGCGGTCGCCATCGCGCTCGGCCTCGGCACCATGGTGGGCTGGAAGCGCATCGTGAGGACGGTGGGCGAGCGCATCGGCAAGAAGCACCTCACCTACGGCCAGGGCGCGGCGGCGGAGCTCGTGGCGGCCGCCACCATCCTCATGTCGCAGTTCAAGGGAGCGCCCGTCTCCACAACGCACATCCTGTCCAGCGGTGTGGCGGGCACGATGGCGGCCAACGGCTCGGGCCTGCAGTGGGCCACCGTGCGCAACATCGCCTCCGCCTGGGTGGTGACGCTTCCCGTGGCCATGCTCCTGTCGGGGAGCCTCTACTGGCTGTTCCTCCACGCCGTCGGCGCCCGGCCCGTCTGAGCGGCGGCCGGCTGGCGGGCGGGGTGGGATTTGAACCCACGGTGGGCTCTCACCCACGGCGGTTTTCAAGACCGCTGCCTTAAACCACTCGGCCACCCGCCCTCCGGACGCGGCGCGTTCCGTAGCAAGCCCGCGGAAGCCTTGCCAGCCGCCGGGGATCGGGCTTGAACGGTGCGGTGGCGCGCGGGCTGTTCATCACCTTCGAGGGCGGGGAGGGGGCCGGCAAGTCCACCCAGGTGCGCACCCTCGCCGCCCGCCTGCGCCGCTCGGGCCGGGAGGTGGTGGAGACGCGCGAGCCCGGCGGCTCACCGGGAGCGGAGGCCCTGCGCGAGCTGGTGGTCACCGGTGCGCGCGACCGCTGGTCGCCCCTGTCCGAGCTCCTCCTCATGAACGCCGCCCGGTCGGACCACCTGGAGCGCACCGTGCGACCGGCGCTGGAGCGCGGCGCGGCGGTGGTGAGCGACCGGTTCGCCGACTCCACGCGCGCGTACCAGGGCGCCGGCGGCGGGGTCGACGCAGCTGTGCTGGCGGCGGTGGAGGGGGCGGTGGTGGCCGCCACCGCGCCGGACTTGACGCTGGTCCTCGACCTGCCGGTGGAGGCGGGGCTCGCGCGGGCGGCCCGTCGCGGCGGCGAGGACCGGTTCGAGCGCAAGGGCGCGGACTTCCACC
>CAXSHO010000174.1:0-2857 GCA_964237305.1 uncultured Caulobacteraceae bacterium | reverse complement strand
CCAGCGGCTACGCGACGCCTTCCTGGCGATCGCCGCGCTCGAGCCCCGGCGATGCGTGGTGCTGGACGGTCGCCTGCCCGTCGACGTCCTGGCCGAGGCGGTGTGGGCCCTCGTGACGCCCCGCCTGGAGCCCGCGGGGTGAGCGACGCGCCCCAACGTGAGCGCTTCGAGGCGCTGGAGGGCCTGGACGCCCCGGCCGCCGCCTTCCGGTCGGCGTGGGAGCGCGACCGGCTGCACCACGCCTGGCTGCTCACCGGACCGCGCGGGCTCGGCAAGGCCGCCTTCGCGTGGCGCGCCGCCCGTCGCCTCCTGGGCGCGGCGCCGGCGGGCCCGGCGCTGGCCAGCGCGCCCGACGACCCGGTCAACCGGCTGATCGCCGCCCGCTCGCATCCCGACCTCCTGGTGCTGGAGCGCGAGACGGAGGACGGCAAGCCGCGCCGCAACATCCCGGTGGACGAGGCCCGGCGGCTGCCGGAGTTCTTCAGCAAGGCGCCGGCGCTCGCTCCCCACCGCGTGGCGTTGATCGACGCCGCCGACGACCTGAACGTCAACAGCGCCAACGCCGTGCTGAAGACGCTGGAGGAGCCGCCGCCCCGGGGCGTGCTGCTGCTGGTGAGCCATGCGCCCGGCCGCCTGCTCTCCACCATCCGCTCCCGCTGCCGCCGGCTGGGCTTCGCGCCCTGGACGCAGGAGGCGCTGGCCGACCTCCTGCGCGGCCGCGGGCTCGATCCGGCGCACGCCGCCTCCGCGCGCGGCTCGCCGGGCCGCGCACTGGCCCTGGCCGCAGGCGGGGAGGGCGCGTCCGCCGCGCTGGCCGCGCTCGTCTCCGCCCTGCCGCAGGCGGACGAGGCGCAGGTCCTGGGAGGGGGCCGAGCGGTTCTCCGCCCTGCTGGAGGCGCTGGCGGACGTGGTGCGCGAGCGGCTGGCCGACGCGGCGCAGGCGGGCGCCGTGGAGGGGCTGCAGCCCTGGGTCACGGCCTGGGAGCGGCTCGCCTCCCTGCCCGCCGAGGCGGAGGGGTTGAACCTCGATCGGGCGGACGCCCTGGTGAGCGTGCTGTCGCAACTGCGCGCCGCCGCCCGCGTCCGCCCCCTGGCCGCCTGACGCGCCGTGCTCATCGACAGCCACGTCAACCTGCACGCCCCGCAGTTCGCCGACGACCGCGATGCGGTGATCGCTCGGGCGCGCGAGGCGGGGGTGCGCCTGATGCTCACCATCTGCGACCGGCTGGACCGCCTGCCAGCCGTGCGCGCGGTGGCTGACGCGGAGCCGGACATCTGGTGCACGGTGGGCGTGCACCCCCACGAAGCGCGCGACCATCAGGAGCTTACAGCGGACACCTTGCTCGCCGAGGCCGTGGGCCGGGTCGCGGGGATCGGCGAGTGCGGCCTCGACTTCCACTACGACCTGAGCCCGCGGGGGACGCAGCGCCGCGTCTTCGCCGCCCACATCGCCGCCGCCCGCATCGCCGGCCTGCCGCTGGTGGTGCACACCCGCGAGGCGGACGCGGACATGCAGGGTATGCTGGGCGAGGCGTGGGAGGAGGGGCCGCTGAAGGTGCTGCTGCACTGCTACACCAGCGGGCCGGAGCTCCTGCGCTTCGCCGCCGAGCGGGGGGCGTGGTTCTCCGTCTCGGGCATCGCCACCTTCAAGGCGGCCGACGACGTGCGCGCCCTGGTCGCCGCCATGCCCGCCGGCCGCCTTCTCCTGGAGACCGACTGCCCCTACCTCGCGCCCGTCCCGCACCGCGGCCGCCGCTGCGAGCCCGCCCACGTGGCGCGGGTGCGCGACAAGCTGGCCGAGCTGCGCGGCTGGTCGCCCGGCGAGACGGAGGAGCGCACCGCGGACGCCTTCTTCGCCCTGTTCGACCGCATCCCCGACCCGCGTGGGGAGCGGCCCGCATGAGCGCCCGCCTGGAGATCACCATCCTGGGCTGCGGCTCGTCCGGCGGGGTGCCCCGGGCGGACGGCGACTGGGGCGCCTGCGATCCGGCCGACCCCCGCAACCGCCGGAGCCGCTGCAGCCTCATGGCGCGACGGAAAGGTGAACTCGATCAGCCGGATGAGACGACCATCCTGATCGACACCTCACCCGACCTGCGCACCCAGACGGCGGCGGCGGGCGCCAAGCGGATCGATGCGGTGCTCTACACCCACGACCACGCCGACCAGGCCCACGGCATCGACGACCTGCGCGCCTTCTTCATCCGCTCGCGCCGCCGCATCCCGTGCTTCGCCGACCCCGCGACCTCCGCCACGCTGAAGCGCCGCTTCGACTACGTGTTCGAGAGCCAGGGCGGTTACCCCGCCATCTGCGATCTCCACGCCTTGCCCGCCTGGGGCGAGGCGTGGGCGGTGGACGGCCCGTCCGGCCCGATCCCGGTGGTCGGCTACGACCAGGACCACGGGGAAGTGCGCGCCGCGGGTTTTCGCCTGGGCTCGGTGGCCTATTCGCCCGACGTGCTGTCGATCCCGGAGGAGTCGATGGCCCAGCTGCGCGGCCTGGAGGTCTTCATCGTCGATGCGTTGCGCGACACGCCGCACCCGACGCACGCCACCGTGGCCCGCGCTCTGGACTGGATCGCCGAGCTGAAGCCGCGTCGCGCCATCCTCACCAACATGCACATCGACCTGGACTTCTCGGCGCTGCGCCTCCGCCTGCCGCCCGGCGTCGAGCCGGCCTGCGACGGGATGCGGTTCGAGGTCGACCTACCCGCCTGACCCACACCGCCGATTTCGCATAATCTTCCTTAGGCGCGTTAGAGTGCGGGCTGGCCTCGCCGGCCGGAGCGCGCCATCGTGTGCATCCTCTGCAGCGAGCGACCATGCCGAGCCTCACCCGCACCGCCCTGCTCTACCT
>CAXSHO010000173.1:0-5112 GCA_964237305.1 uncultured Caulobacteraceae bacterium | reverse complement strand
CGCCCTCCTCCGCGATCAGCGCCTGCACCATCGCGTAGGCGTCCGGATGGCCCAGCACCACGTGGGCCCCGCGGGCCTCGGCGGGGGGCGGGTCGACAGCGAACACGCCGGGTAGGAGCGCCTGCACTCGGGCGAGGAACAGGTCGGACAGGCGGCGCGACTTGGCCTCGACCTCGCCCATGTCCACGCCGTCGAAGGCGCGCACCCCCTCCTCCAGCGCGACGAGGCTGAGGATCGGCGGCGTGCCGCACAGCCAGCGCGCCATGCCGGGCGCCGGCGCGTAGTCGGGCGCGAAGGCGAAGGGCTCGGCGTGGCCCATCCAGCCCTGCAGCGGCGAGCGCGCCCGCTCGCGCCACCGCGGCGCCACGTACAGGAAGGCGGGCGCGCCGGGCCCGCCGTTCAGGTGCTTGTAGCCGCAGCCCGTGGCGAAGTCCGCGCCTGAGGCCAGAAGATCCACCCGCACCGCGCCGACGGAATGGCTCAGGTCCCACAGGGTGAGCGCCCCGGCGGCGTGGGCGCGGGCGGTCCAGGCGCGCATGTCGCGCAGGTCGGCGCGGGTGTAGCTGACGTGGCTGAGCACCAGGAGCGCGGCCTCGCCCCCGACCGATCCGGCGTCCAGCGCCGGGCCCAGCGCCTCCAGCGGCAGGGCGCGCACCTCCACCTCGCGGCCGACGACCCGGGCCAGGCCGTCGAGCACGTAGCGGTCGGTGGGGAACTCGCCCTCGTCGCACAGGATCAGCCGGCGGTCGGGGCGCAGCTCCAACGCCGCGGCGGCCAGCTTGAACAGGTTGGTGGAGACCGTGTCCGCCACGATGACGCCCTCAGCATCGGCGCCCACCAGCGGTGCGATCAGGCGGCCGACGCGGGCGGGGGCCTCGATCCAGCCGGCGTCGTTCCAGCCGCCGATCAGCCCGCGCCCCCACTCCTCCTCCACGACGCGCGCCAGCCGGGCGGCCGCGGCGCGGGGCGGCGGGCCGAGCGAGTTGCCGTCCAGGTAGAGGGCGCCGGGCGGCAGGGCGAAGCGCGCGCGGGCGAAGGCGAGCGGGTCGGCGGCGTCCAGCGCCTCGCAATCGGCGCGCGTCTGCGGCGCGGTCACGGAGTTGCCTCCAGCGCCAGGAGCGCGAACGAGGCCAGCCAATGCTCGCCCATGTAGTCGCCCGTCACGTGGGGCAGGGCCTCCGTCAGGTGGGCGTCGGCCGCCTGCAGGGCCGTGGCGCGGAGCGCGTCGCCCTCCTCCAGCCCGCCCGCGACCTCGCGCCAGCACCAGGCGCGGCTGAGGTTCAGCCCGTCCAGGTGCGCGATCTTGCCGTCGCTGCGATCGCTGACGCGGGCCGGCGTGAAGAGCGCGGCGGGGGCGCCCCGGGCGGCGTCGGGCAGGAAGGCGGCCAGCCACATGCGAAAGCCCTCCGGGCTCAGCGCGCGCCGCATGGCCGCAGCCTCCACCAGCGTGGGCGAGAGGAAGGCGTCGCCGTCCGGCTCCCACGCCTGCGCCGCCGCGTCGCCGCCGTACCAGGCGACGAGCTTGGCGCTGGCGAGCGTCGCCAGTGCGGGGTCATGCGCCTCGGCCCAGTCCAGCGCGAGCCGCAGCGCGAAGGCGGTGTTGCCATGCGCGCCGGAGCGGACGGGATAGTCCGCCAGCGGCAGCCACGCCCGGAACCGCTGCGCGAAGGCGATGGCCAGGGGCGCCAGCGCCTGCGCCCGGCGGCGGCCCGCGGGATCGTCGCGGAGGCCGAACTCCTCGTGCAGCTTGAGGAGCCACGCCCAGCCGTACGGCCGCTCGAACCCGCGGCTGGAGGGGCGCGCCAGGTAGGCGAGCTCGCCCGCCACCATGTCCGGGGTGAAGGCCTCGTCCAGCCGCCGCTCGATCTCCGCCGCCTCCGCCAGCTCGGGCAGGCGGCGCGCCAGCCGCGCCAGGGTCCACCAGCCGTGGACGCAGGAGTGCCAGTCGAACGAGCCGTGGAAGATCGGGTGCAGGTCCGACGGGGTGCGCGCGTCGTCCGCCCCGTCCAGCACGTGGTCGAGCTTGTGCGGGTATTCGCGGCCGACGTGGCCCAGCGCCGCCCCGGCGAGCACCGCCCCCCTCTCCGCCGTCAGCCCTTCGGTCATGCCCCCGGGCTTAGCGCGGGAATGCGGTGAGATACATCAACCCCGTGTTGAAGAGGAGCAGCACCGCCGCGGTGGGCGCCTGCACGCGGATCACCGCCCAGCGGTCCGGCAGGTCCAGGAGCGCGGTGGGCACGATGTTGAAGTTGGCCGCCATGGGGCTGCAGAGCGTGCCGCAGAAGCCCGACAGCATGCCCAGCGCGCCCACCGCCGCGGGGTCGCCGTGATATCGGCCGACCAAGAGCGGCAGGCCGATGGCGGCGGTCATCACCGGGAAGGCGGCGAAGGCGTTCCCCATCACCACCGTGAAGGCGGCGGTGCCCACCGTGTAGGCGCACACCGCGGCCAGAGGGCTCGTCAGCGGCAGCCAGCGGCCGAACACCTCGCCCACCGCCCCGCCCACTCCCGCGGCGGTGAACACGGCGCCCAACGCCGCCAGGGCCTGCGGCAGCACCACCGCCCAGCCCACCTGGTCCAGGAGGCTGCGCGCCGCGTCCACCGGTTCCAGCGGCCGCGGCTTGAGCAGCGGCCACAGCAGGGCCAAGGCGGCGATCACCCCCAGCGCCAGCGACACCACGGTGACCTGCTTGGGGTCCACCATCGGCCGCCCGCCCACGCTGACACCCTTCAGCAGCAGCGACCCCGCCAGCGCCGTGGCGGGCACCGCCAGCGCGGGAAGGAACAGCCACGCTCCCACCGGCGGCCCGGCGCGCGGCGGCGAGGGCGCGCCCCGCCCCAGCCCCGCCGCGGCGAGCCCCGTCAGCAGGAGCACCGCCACGCCCGCCGCCAGCGGCCCCGCGAGGTCGCCCGCCAGGAACACCGCAGCCATCAGCGCCCAGAACGCCCCGTTGCGCCACCGCCGCCCGTTGCTCGCGTCCCGCAGCGACAGCACCGCCGCGCCCGCGAACATCAGGCCGAGGAGGCGGTAGACGAACGGCAGGCCGATCACAGGCGCGGCCGCCGGTCGAGCCGCAGCAGGCGCAGGCCGTGCACCAAGAGCGCCGCGGCGGCGGTGGGGATCGCCCAGGCCGAGAGGCTCAGCGGCGCCGTGTCACGCCCGCCCGCCGCCAGCACGCCGCGGATCAGCAGCACCGAGCTCATGGCCACGAACACATCCTCGCCGAAGAAGACCGCCACGTTGTCCACGGCGGCGGCGTGGGCGCGGACGCGGCGGCGGCGCTCGGGCGAGGGCTCGCCGCCGGCCCCGGCCCCGTCGGCGGCCTCGGCCATGGGGGCCACCAGCGGCCGCACCATCTGCGCGTGACCGCCCAGCGCCGCCAGTCCCAGCGCCGCCGTCGCCTGCCGCAGCACGAAGTAGCCGAGGAGGAGCCGCCCCGCCGCCGCCGCCCGCATCCGCCCCACGAGCTCCCGCGCCCGGGCCTGCAGCCCCGCCCGCTCCAGGAGGCCGATCACCGGCAGCACCAGCCAGACCGCCGCGACGAAGCGGTTGTCGAGGAACGCCTTGCCCAGCGCTCTTGTGACGCCCAGCGGCCCCATCCCCGCCGCCAGCCCGGCGGCGTAGGCGGCGGCCACGACGGCGACGAGCGGGTTCAGCCGGGCGAGGAACCCGGCCACCAGCACCCCCACCCCGATCAGCGGCCACAGGCTCGCATGCACGACCGCGACCCCGCGAACTCAGCGCAGGCCGAGGCTGGCGAAGCCCAGGTGCGTGCCCGCGTCCACCAGGAGCGTCTCCCCCGTGACGTGGCGCGAGAGCGGGGAGCCGAGGAACAGCGTCGCATCGGCGATGTCCTCGGGCGTGGAGGCGGCCTTCAGCGGCGTGCCCGCCGCAGCCTGCTCGCGCAGCCTGGCGTCGTAGCCCTCGCCGGCGCGGGCGTGCCAGGGCGTGTCGATGTAGCCGGGGCAGACGGCGTTCACGCGTATTTTCGGGGCCAGCGCCCGGGCCAGGCTCAACGTCATCGTGTTCAAGGCGCCCTTGGAGGCGGCGTAGGCCACCGACGAGCCGATGCCCGTGACCCCCGCGATGGACGAGGTGTTCACCACCGCCGCCGCCAGCCCGTCGGGCCGGCCGGGCGCCTCCAGGAGCGGGCGGGCGGCCTTCAGCATGCGCCAGGCCCCCACCACGTTCACGTCGTAGAGCCGCAGGAAGTCCTCGCCCGTGAGCGCGTCCAGGTCGCCGTGGCGCGGCGCGAACTTGGTGACGCCCGCGTTGTTGAACAGGGCGTCAACCCGGCCGAAGCGCTCGGCGGCCGCGGCGATCTTCGCGCAGTCGGCGTCGGCGCTCACGTCGCCCTGCACCACCTCCGCCTCCGCCCCGGCCCCGCGCACGGCGGCGGCGGTCTCCTGCGCCTCAGCCTCTGAGCGGGCGTAGTTCACCACCACCGCCCGCGCCCCGCGCCGCGCCGCGCCCACCGCCAGCGCCCGGCCGAGGCCCGTCGAGGCGCCGGTGACCAGCACCACCGCGCCCTCGAAATCGCGCACCTGCATCGTCGTCCTCCCCCGCGGACGCACTCGTTGCGCATCGCCGCCGCCGCGTCCAGTTACGCGCCATGAGCACAGACACCTCGGACCTGACGCAGCTCGGCCGCATCACCGCCCCGCCTTCCGCTCCGGATGCGGCCCGGCTGGAGCGCGTGCCCAACCCCCAGGCCGACGTGCTCTACCTCGCGCGCTTCACCGCGCCGGAGTTCACCTCGCTCTGCCCGGTGACGGGCCAGCCCGACTTCGCCCACCTCGTGATCGACTACGCGCCGGCGGAGTGGCTGGTCGAATCCAAGTCGCTGAAGCTCTACCTGACGAGCTTCCGCAACCACGGGAGCTTCCACGAGGACTGCACCGTCTCCATCGGCCGCCGGATCGTGGACACGGCCGCCCCGCGCTGGCTGCGCATCGCCGGCTACTGGTACCCGCGCGGCGGCATCCCCATCGACGTGTTCTGGCAGACGGGAGCAGCGCCCGACGGCCTGTGGCTGCCCGACCCCGGCGTACCGGCCTACCGCGGACGGGGGTGAGCCGTCAGGCCGCCCACTCCGTGACGAGCGAAGCCAC
>CAXSHO010000172.1:0-5242 GCA_964237305.1 uncultured Caulobacteraceae bacterium | reverse complement strand
TGCGGGCGCGGGTGTCGGCCTGCCCCGCTTCGTCGAACGCCATGACCACCACCGCCGCGCCGTAGCGCAGGCAGGCCGTCGCCTGCTCGCGGAAGCGCGCCTCGCCCTCCTTCAGCGAGATGGAGTTGACGATGGGCTTGCCCTGCACGCAGCGCAGGCCGGCCTCGATCACCTCCCACTTGGAGCTGTCGATCATCACCGGCACGCGGCTGATGTCGGGCTCGCTGGCGATCAGGTTCAGGAAGGTGACCATGGCCGCCTTCGAGTCCAGCAGGCCCTCGTCCATGTTCACGTCGATGACCTGCGCGCCCGCCTCCACCTGCTGGCGTGCGACCGCGAGGGCTGCGGGGTAGTCGCCCGCGGCCACCAGCTTCTTGAATTTGGCCGAGCCGGTGACGTTGGTGCGTTCGCCGACGTTGACGAAGGTGGCGGTGGAGGAGGTCATGCGCGGCGTCGTCGTGGCGGAGGCGGCTATCTCGGCGCCGGCTTGGCGGCCGTGAGATCGATCTCCACCAGCGAGCCGGGGGTGGCCAGGCCTGCGACCTGCACGGTGGTGCGCGAGGGCTTGTCCGGGCCGGGAAAGACCTTGCGGAAGGCGGCGTTCATGCCAGGGAAGTCCATGCGGCCGTCCAGCTTGGGGTCGCCCACGAGGTGGACCTTCACGTTCACCACGTCGGTGGGGGCGTAGCCGTTGGAGCTCAGCAGCGCGACGAGCTTGTGCAGCACCTCCAGCGTCTGCGCCTCCGTGTTCCCCGCCGCCTCCGTCCCCTGCACGCCGGAGGCGAGGAACAGGTCGGAGCCGGCGGGCACGACCACGCCCAGGGCGATGGCGGCCTTGGGGTCGCCCGCGATGAAGCGCGGCGGTCCGGCGGCGTGGGCGGTTCCGGCGACGAGCAGGGCGGCGGCGAGGGGGAGGGCGGTCTTCAAGGCGGCTCCTGTCATGGGCGGCGGCGGCGTCGCGGGGCGGGGATGGCGTTCACGGGCGGGGTTCCACCCGCTCGCGCCCGGCGAGCTGCAGGCGGCGGGCGATCACCGCCTGCGGGGCGCCGGCGGCCAGCCAGGCGCGCCACTCCCCCGGCCGCGCGCGCTCGATCACCGTCCAGAGCACGCCCGCGAGGTCCGACAGCGCGGGGAGGTCCGCGTCCTGGACGCGTGCGGCGAACGCCGGGGCCGAGGCGGGCGGCTGCGGCCGGGCCGCACCCGGCGCGACGCCGGAGCGCGCCAGCACCTGCAGCGCCGCCCGGCCGAGCGTGGCGGCCGCCGCGTCGCTGACGGCCGGCTTGGCCAGGCGCGTGCGCATCTGGCGCAGCGCCTCCGTCTCGACCGCCGAGAGCGGGTCGGCGTCGCTCACGCCAGCTCGAACGGTTCGAGGCCCGACAGGCGCATGGCGCGGGGGCGGTCCGGGACGGGACGGGGCGGGACGCCGGCGACGCCCTCGGCCACGTGGCGGATGTGGTCGGGGGTGGTGCCGCAGCAGCCGCCCACGATGTTGACGATGCCCGCCTCCGCCCACTCCTCCAGGAAATGGCCGGTCTCGTGCGGCTCCTCGTCGTACTCGCCGAAGGCGTTGGGCAGGCCTGCGTTGGGGTAGGCGGAGACCAGCGTGTCGGCGATGCGGGACAGCTCGGCGATGTGCGGCCGCATGAGCTCGGCCCCCAGGGCGCAGTTGAAGCCCACGGCGAAGGGGCGGCAGTGGCGCACGCTGTTCCAGAACGCCTCCACCGTCTGGCCCGACAGGGTGCGGCCCGAGCGGTCGGTGATGGTGCCGGAGATCCAGATCGGCAGGGGCTCCAGCCCGCCGTCCTCCAGGTCGAGGATCGCCTTGATCGCCGCCTTGCAGTTCAGCGTGTCGAACACCGTCTCCACCAGGAACAGGTCCACCCCGCCCTCGTGCAGCGCCAGCACCTGCTCGCGATAGGCGGCGTAGACCTCCTCGAAGGTCACCGCCCGCGCGCCGGGGTCGTTCACGTCGGGGCTGATGGACAGGGTGCGGCTGAGCGGGCCCACCGCGCCGGCGATGAAGCGCGGCTTGTGCGGCTCGGCGGCGGTCCAGCGGTCGGCGCTCTCGCGGCCCAGGCGCGCGGCGTGCAGGTTGAGGTCGCGCACCGCGGGCTCCAGCGCGTAGTCCGACTGGCTGATGCTGGTGGCGTTGAAGGTGTTGGTCTCGCTGATGTCGGCGCCCGCGGCGAAGTAGGCGTCGTGCAGCTTGGTGACGAGGTCGGGCCGCGTCAGGCACAGGAGGTCGTTGTCGCCCTTCAGCGGCGAGGCGTGGTCTTCGAACCAGCCGTGGCGGAAGTCGGCCTCCTCCAGACCCTCGCGCTGGAACATCACGCCCCAACTGCCGTCGAGCACCAGGATGCGCTCGCGCGAGATGCGGCGCAGCGCGGCGATGCGCTCGGCCCGGGTCACGCCGCGGCCGCCACGCGCCCGCCGAGCACGCGGCAGATGGCGAAGACGAGGTCCGCACGGTTCAGCGTGTAGAAGTGGACGTCGGGGAAGCCGCGCTCCTCCAGCTTGGCGCACATTTCGGCCGCGACGGAGCAGGCGATCAGGCGGCGGGTGTCGGGGTCGTCGTCCAGTCCGTCGAACAGGCTGGCGAGCCAGGGGGGCACCGCCGCGCCAGTGGCGTGCGCCATGCGGACCAGCCCCTTGTAGTTCGTCACCGGCATGATGCCCGGCAGGATCGGGATCGTCACGCCCGCGTCGGCGGCCCGGTCGGCGAAGCGCAGGAAGGCGTCCACGTCGAAGAAGAACTGGCTGATGGCGCGGGTGGCCCCCGCGTCCACCTTCGCCTTCAGCACGTGGAGGTCGTGGACGGGGTCGGCGCGCTCGGGGTGCGTCTCGGGATAGACGCCCACGCTCACCTCGAATCCGCCCACGCGGCTGATGGCGGCGGTGAGCTCGGTGGCGTTGGCGTAGCCGTCGGGGCGCGGCGCGTAGCGCCCGCCGATGCCGCTCCCCCCGTTTCCTGGCCCGTCCGGCGGGTCGCCGCGCAGCGCCACGATGTGGCGCACGCCCGCGGCCTTGTAGTCTCGGATCACCGCGTCGACCTCGTCGCGGCCGGCGTCCACGCAGGTGAGGTGGGCGGCGGGCTTCAGCTCGGTCTCCTGCAGGATCCGGGAGACGGTGCGATGCGTGCGCTCGCGGGTGGAGCCGCCCGCCCCGTAGGTCACCGACACGAACTCGGGGTTGAGCGGGGCCAGGCGCGCCACCGCGGCCCACAGTTTCTCCTCGGCCTCCGGCGTCTTGGGCGGGAAGAACTCGAACGAGCACGACAGCGGCCGCGCCCCGCGCCCGCCGGAGCGCGCGACGGGGCCCAGGCCGGAGGGGCGGGGCGGGAAGGGGAGGGGAGCTGCGGCGGAGGTCATGCGGCCCCTCAGGCGGCGGAGCGCGCGCGGGCGGCGACGCGCTCGGCGGTCCAGATCTTCACGGTGAGACCCTCGGCGTCGGCGGGGGGCAGGCCGGCGGCGGTCCGCAGCTGCAGGCCCGCCGCGGCGCCCCAGCGCGCGATCTCCTCGTCGGAGAAGCCCAGGCGGCGGTGCTGGTGGTCGTCGCGCAGCGCCTCGCGGCCGTGGGGGGCGAAGTCCACGAGGAGGAGCCGGCCGCCCGGCTCCAGCAGGCGCGCGCCCTCCGCCAGCGCGGCCGCGGGGTCGGACAGGTAGTGCAGCACCTGGTGCACCACCACGAGGTCGGCGGAGCCGCCGGGCAGGCCGGTGGCGAAGATGTCGCCGTGGCGCAGCTCCGCGTGGGGAAGGCCCGCCCCCTCCGTCGCCGAGCGCGCCAAATTGAGCATGGACCGGCTGAGGTCGAGCCCCACCGCCGCCTTGGCGCGCGGCGCCAGGAGCCGCAGCATGCGGCCCGTGCCCGTGCCGAGGTCCACCAGGCGGCGGAACGGCCCGGGGCCGGCGGCGCGGAGCACCGCGGCCTCCACCTCCGCCTCGTCGGTGTGCAGCGAGCGCAGGGCGTCCCACCGCTCGGCGTTGCGGGCGAAATAGGCCGCCGCCTCCGTCCGCCGCCCGGCGCGCACCGCCTCCAGCGCGCGGGTGTCGGCGGCGAACAGCGAGTCGTCGGCGGGCGTCAGCTCCAGAAGGCCCTCGATCCACGCGCGGGCGGGCTCGGCCGCCGCCAGGCGGTGGAAGGCCCAGGCCCCGTCGGCGAACCGCTCCACCAGCCCGGCCTCCACCAAGAGGCGCAGGTGGCGCGACACGCGCGGCTGGCTCTGGCCGAGCACGCGCCCAAGCTCCAGCACCGACAGCTCCTCGCGCCGCAGCAGCGCCAGCACGCGCAACCGCGTGGGTTCGCCCGCGGCGCGGAGCGTCTCGATCAGGCGGAACGCCGGGATCGTCATGGCGGATATAAAGATATCTTTATGTCCGCTTGTAAAGCGTGGCCGTGCGCCGCCGGGACACCTATCTGCGCGTCGGGCGTTCCGCCGGTCAGGCCGGGGCGGCCGTCGATCCCTCCGGAGTCTCCATCATGTCCGTCCGTCACCTCACCGCCGCGGCGCTGGCCGCCGTGCTCGCCGCCGCCGCTCCCGCCGCCGCCCTCCTCTCCGCCTCCTCCGCCCGCGCCCAGGCGCCGCGCGACGCCACGGCCGAGGCCTTCGTTGCGCGCGAGGGGCAGATGGCGCTGGCGATCCTGAACAGCCCCTCGCTCTCCGCCACGCAGAAGAAGGTGCAGTTCCGCCAGTTCGTGGACCGCGCCGCCGACGTGCCGCGCATCACCAACTTCGTGCTCGGCCGCTACCGCCGCCAGCTGTCGCCCGGCCAGTACGCCCAGTTCGCCGCCGCCTTCCGCGAGTACGCCAACACCGTCTACGAAAGCCGCCTCGGCCAGTACACGGGGGAGGGCTTCCGCGTGACGGGCTCGCAGGCCAAGACTCCCGCCGACGTGGTGGTCGCCTCGCAGGTGGTGGGCGGAACGGCGAACCGGCGCGCGGATGTGAACTGGCGGCTGATCAAGGGCCCGGACGGGCGCTGGCGCGTGGTGGACGTGAACATCGCGGGCGTGTGGCTGGCCATCACGCAGCAGCAGGACTTCGTCTCCACCCTCGACAACAACCGCGGCGACATCAACGTGCTGGTCGGGCAGCTCCGCGGCCGCTGACGCCCCGGCCCGCGGGGCGCAGGGGGCGGCGGCTTGCGCGAGGGCGCGTCCGAGCCGCCGCCCCCGTCAGTACGGTCCGGCGTAGAAGCTGAAGTTCCCGGCGGAGAGCTGGGCGACCGTGACGTTCTGCAGGGTG
>CAXSHO010000171.1:3833-5305 GCA_964237305.1 uncultured Caulobacteraceae bacterium | reverse complement strand
TGCAGGGCGGCACCTTCACCATCACCAACGGCGGCATCTACGGCTCGCTGATGTCCACGCCGATCCTCAACATGCCGCAGGCGGGCATCCTCGGCATGCACAACATCGTGCAGCGCCCGGTGGCGGTGGACGGCCGCGTGGAGATCCGTCCGATGATGTACCTGGCGCTGAGCTACGACCACCGCATCGTCGACGGCAAGGAGGCGGTCACCTTCCTCGTCGCCGTCAAGAACGCCATCGAGGACCCGCAACGGCTGCTGCTCGACCTGTGAGGTTGAAAACGGCTCGCGCACAACGTATCTACGCTTCGTAGATACGGAGGTCCGCCATGCCGGACGGCGTTTCCGAGGCCGCCAACCCGTTCGTCCGCCCGGCCGACGAGGCGCGCGCCAAGCTTTTCACGCACGGCGGAAGCCAAGCCGTGCGCCTGCCGAAGGCGTTTCGCTTCGACGGGACCGAGGTGAATGTCAGGCGCGAGGGCGACTCGGTCGTCTTGACTCCCATCGTGCGCAAGCGGCCCCGCACTCGCGAGGAGATGGAAGCCTTCTGGGCTGAGCTTGACGCTCTTCGAGGAGACTATGAGATCGAGTATCCGGAACGTGATCCCTCGCCGGGCCGCGACCCCTTCGAGCGGTGATCTTCCTCGACAGCAACGTGCTCATCGATTTCGTCCGCGGCCGACGGACCGTGCGGGAAGGGTATCATCACGCTGAGCAACAGGGCCTGACTCTGCTGCTCAGCGTGATCGTGTTGGAGGAGCTTGAACTGGGCGTGCATCGCGCCGCGTCGCCCGACAAGGAGCGTGCGCTTCTCGCCCCGCTGCTCAGGGACACGGCCGTCATCCCCTTCGAGCAGCCCGACGCGCTCCTTGCGGCGCGGCTCCAGGCGCAGCTCTGGCGGGCGGGCGTCAAGCCCAGCTACGCCGACCTGTTGATCGGCGCGCACGCCCTCTCCCGGGGGTGCCCGCTCGTCACGGCCAACACGCGCCATTTCCAGAACATCCCCGGCCTGAAGCTGCTCGACTGGACGCAGCCTCCGCCTGAACAGGACACGCTCGATGCCTGACACCTACGACCTCGTGATCATCGGCGGCGGCCCCGCCGGCTACAACGCCGCCATCCGCGCGGGCCAGCTGGGCCTCAAGGCGGCGTGCGTGGAGAAGCGTGGCGCGCTCGGCGGCACCTGCCTGAACGTAGGATGCATCCCGTCCAAGGCGCTTCTGCACGCGTCGGAGATGTTCGAGGCGGCGAACAAGGACTTCGCGGGCCTCGGCATCAAGGTGACGCCCGAGCTCGACCTAGACACCATGCACGCCCAGAAGGACAAGAGCGTCGGCCAGCTGACGAAGGGCATCGAGTTCCTGTTTAAGAAGAACAAGGCCGAGTGGATCCACGGCGCCGGCCGCATCGACGGGCCGGGCAAGGTGACGGTCACAGGCGAGGACGGGGCCGAGCGCACGTTGGAGGCCAAGA
>CAXSHO010000171.1:0-3823 GCA_964237305.1 uncultured Caulobacteraceae bacterium | reverse complement strand
TCGGAGCCGTCGCAGGTCGGCGGCGTGGCGGTGGACCAGCGGCGCATCGTGGACTCCACGGGCGCCCTGGCCCTCCCGCAGGTCCCCAGGACGCTGATCGTGATCGGCGCGGGCATCATCGGACTGGAGCTGGGCTCGGTGTGGCGGCGTCTCGGGGCCGAGGTGACGGTGGTGGAGTACCTCGACCGCATCATCCCGGGTGCCGACGCAGAGATCGCCACCGGCTTCCAGCGCACGCTGACCAAGCAGGGCATGCGCTTCAAGCTCGGGACGAAGGTCACGGGCGCGACCGCGTCCGACGCGGGCGTCTCCGTGCAGGTGGAGCCCGTCGCGGGCGGCGAGGGCGAGACGCTGGAGGCGGAGGTGGTGCTCGTGGCCGTGGGCCGCCGCCCCTACACCGAAGGGCTGGGCCTTGAGACGGTGGGCGTGGAGCCCGACCCCCGCGGGTTCATACCGAACACCCACTACCAGACCTCCGCGCCCGGCGTGTGGGTGATCGGCGACGTCACCTACGGCCCCATGCTGGCCCACAAGGCGGAGGACGAGGCGGTGGCGGTGGTGGAGCTGATCGCGGGCAAGGCGGGGCACGTGAACTACGACGTGATCCCCTCGGTGATCTACACCGCGCCCGAGGTGGCCTGGGTGGGCAAGACGGAGGAGGAGCTCCGCGCCAAGGGCGTGGCTTTCAAGTCGGGACGCTTCCCCTTCGCCGCCAACAGCCGCGCCAAGGTGAACCACGAGGCCGAGGGCTTCGTGAAGGTGCTGGCGGACGCCGAGACCGACCGCATCCTGGGCGTCCACATGATGGGGCCGCAGGTGGGCGAGATGATCGGCGAGTACTGCGTGGCCATGGAGTTCGCCGCCTCGTCGGAGGACGTGGCCCGCACCTGCCATCCCCATCCCACCCGCTCCGAGGCGCTCCGCCAGGCGGCCATGGGGGTGGAGGGCTGGACCATGCAGGCCTGACCCTCGCCGGGTGAGAATGCGGTTGCGAGGCGTTCGCACACATGCGAGCTTCCGCTCACCAGCCGAGCGGAGCCGCATCCCGTGAACCCCCTCCACGCCGCAGACCCCGCGCCGCCCGCGGGCGACGTCCGCGACCTGTTCCGCGGCGAGCACCTGATCCTCCTCGGCTTCCGGGCGCTGGCCATGGGCCACGGCGAGTGCCCCATGCTGCGGCGGACCTTCGAGGGCCTGCTCGGCTCCGACGCCGACGACGCGCTCGGGCACATGCTCGCCTTCGTGCGCGTGGTGGGGAGCGCGGGCGTGCGGCGGGTGCGGCTGCATCCGCCGGGGTGCTGCGGCGTCTCCCTCGACGAGCGGCGGGTGCTGGCGGCGGTGGCCGCGGCGCAGGGCTCGCTCTACGCGGACGGCGAGGCGGCGCTGCGCGAGGCGATGGACGACCTCCTGGGCCTCGCCGCGCCCGAGTCCTGCCTGTTCGCCGCGCAGGCGGTGGCGGCGGCGCTCAGCCTGTCCGGGCTGGAGCTGCCCCTGCGCGAGACGCCATCGCGCGAGTGGACGCCGTCGCCGACCCTCCATTAGCGGCTCAGGCCCGCGGGTGCGCCCGGGCGTAGGTCTCCATGAGGGCGGCGGCGTCCACGCCCGTGTACCGCTGCGTGGTCGACAGCGAGGCGTGGCCGAGGAGCTCCTGGATCGAGCGCAGGTCGGCCCCCGCGCCCAGGAGGTGGGTGGCGAAGGAGTGGCGCAGCGCGTGCGGCGTGGCCGTCTCCGCCAGCCCCAGCCGGCCGCGCAGCACGGCCATCAGGCTCTGCACGCGCCGGGCGCCCAGCGCGCCCCCGCGCGTCCCGCGGAACAGCGGCGCGCCGGGCGTGGGCGGCCAGGGCTGGGCGCGGACGGCTCGGTCCACCGCCTCGCGCACGGCGGGCAGCACGGGCGCCAGCCGCGTCTTGCCGCCCTTGCCGGTGATGCGCAGCGTCTCGGGCAGGGGGAAGTCCGCACCGGTGAGCGACAGCGCCTCCGAGATGCGCAGGCCGCAGCCGTAGAGGAGCGTGAGCACCGCGGTGTCGCGCAGGCCCTCCCACGCCTCGGCGGAGACTTCGCCTGCGTCGGCCAGGGTCTCCAGAGCCTGCGCCACCTGCAACGGGCGGGGCAGGCTGGGCTTCACGCGCGGCCCCCGAACCAGCGCCACGCCCGGCGTCTCGATCCCCCGCCGCCGGTCAAGCCAGCGATGATAGCTGCGCACCGCCGACAGGTTCTGGCTCAGCGAGCGGGGCTGCAGCGCGCGTGAGCCGGTGGCGGGGTCGTCGCCGCGGCGAAAGGCGAGATAGGCGCGCAGCTCGGCCGCCCGGGTGTCGCCCAGCCCCGCCTCCGTCAGCGTCTCGCCCCGGTGGCGCGCCAGGAAGGCCAGCCAGGCGCCCACCCCCGTGCGGTAACTCTCCAGCGTGCGGGGCGAGGCGCGGCGCTCGTGGGCGAGGTGGTCGATCCAGGCGTCCAGAGACTCGGCGGCCGTGGTCACGGCAGCAGGATGGGCCATCGCTCGGCGGTGCGCTCCACCACCCGCGCCAGGAAGGCGGTGAGCTCGCCGCCCATGTCGGAGGTGAAGCCCACCGGATCGGGCGAGCCGAAGGCCAGGAGCCCCGGCCGCTCGCCGGGCCGCAGCGTCAGCCGCACCAGCGCCATGGAGGCCACCTCGCCCGCCGCCGCGCCGAACAGCGGCTCCCCGGCCATCAGAGGGCCGAGACGCCCGGACCCGGCCCCGAGGAGGTGCTGGACGAAGCCGGCGGGCAGGGCGCGCCAGCCTGCCGGCGCGGTCCCCTCCACCGCCAGCACGCCCGCGGACAGGCCGAAGCGGGCGCGCGCCGCCTCGTCCACCCGGGCGGCCAGGTCGGCGATGTTGCGCGCCTCCAGGAGGTCGACGATGGCGTCGTGGGTCTGCACCTGGGCGGCGAAGTTGGCCTCCGCCAGAGCCTCGATGTCCGCGCGGGCGTCCGCCTCCAGGGCCCGGGCGTGCTCCAGCCGCGCGAGGGCGGCGGGGCCGAACTCCACGAGGTTGGCGGCGGCGGGACGCAGGTTCAGCGCGGCCATCAGCTCCACGTCGCCCGTCACCAGCGACGGGTCGGCCATCAGCTTGGCGCGCAGGCCCGGCCAGTATCGGTGGTCGAAGCTGGACTGGGTGGCCGGTTCCGCCATGGCGCGCTCCTTCAGGGAGCGGCGATCCAAGCGCACCGCGGTTAAGGGCGGCTTGACGGGAGGCGAGGAGGGCGTCGACCGGGCGGGAGTTAAGCCGCGGAGCCCGGGGGCTGGGGGGGCTGTTCAGGGTCCAGGCCCCGCGCTCCCGCCCGGTCGACACATGCCTTGTGGGCGAGTCGCGCGGCGCGCCTGAGGCGGCATCTTGTTCTTTTCATGTTGCACTGCCGCACACCCGACACAGGTGTTTACGACGTGCGTCTTCCACCCTCCCCGGGCGACGCCTAGATCAGGAGACGGTGTCGCCCGCCTGAGGCCCATGAGCGTCGATCTCCCCGCCCCTCCTACCCCGCGCACGCCGCTCGTCTTCTTCGACCGGCGCGAGCTCGACACGCTGCTGCGGCTCTATGGGCGGCAGGTGGCGGCGGGCGAGTGGCGCGACTACGCCATCGACGGCGGGGCGGAGGCGGCGGTGTTCAGCATCTTCCGCCGCACGGGCGAGGCCCCCCTCCACAGGATCGAGAAGCGGCCCGAGCTGGCGCGCCGGCAGGGGGCCTGGTCGGTGAGCGGGCAGGGCGGCGTGATCCTTCGGCGCGGCCACGAGCTCCAGCAGGTCCTGCGCGTGTTCGACGGCCGCCGCTTCCGCGTGGTGGACTGAGCCGCGCTTGACCCCGGC
>CAXSHO010000170.1:5025-5349 GCA_964237305.1 uncultured Caulobacteraceae bacterium | reverse complement strand
GCGTAGGCGGCGGCGGGCGACACCGCGCACAAGGCGCCGCCGAACCACGGGCCGATGACCGAGCCGCTCTGCCAGCTCAGCGAGTTCCAGGCCACGGCCCGCGGCAGCTCCTCGCGCGGCACCAGCATGGGCGCCAGCGCCCCGCTCGCGGGCGACAGGAAGGCGCGGGCGCAGCCGAACAGGCCCGCCACGACGAACACCGGGACGAGCGACGGCGCCGGGTGCAGCGCCAGGAGCTCACGCTGCTGGGCGAGCACTGCGTATGGACCCAGGGCGTGGGGCTGCGCACCGGCCGGGTGGAGCAGGTGGGCGCCGCGCGGGCCG
>CAXSHO010000170.1:0-5015 GCA_964237305.1 uncultured Caulobacteraceae bacterium | reverse complement strand
ACCATGCCCACGAGGAAGGCCCCCTCCTTGACCGAGCGGGAGCGGCGCGCCACGTCGTACACCTGCCAGCCGATGGCGATGCTCTCCGCCTGCACCGCCAGCGTGGCGGCGAAACGCGATCCCCAGAACAGCGTGAAGTCGCGATAGCGGAAGACGTTGGGCGAGGGGTGGGCGGGCGTGTCCATCGGCGGCGCGGTGTGACGCCGTTCGCCCTCCGTCGCAACGCGCCGCTTACGCCCGCGCCCTGTTCGGCCTATGTCGGCCGCGCCCGCCATGCCCGCCCTCGCCCTCGTCCCCCAGGCCCCCGCGCCCGCCGCCTTGTCGGCGACGTCCAGGCTGAAGCTCGCGCTGGAGCGGCGGGAGGATCGTGCGGAGGTGGATGCGCTGGTGGCCGCCGCCTTCGGTCCCGGCCGCTTCGCCAAGACGGCCGAGCGGCTGCGGGAGGGCGCGGGAGCGGCCGCGGCCTGCTCGTGGTGCGCCTGGGGCGGCGAGGACCTCGTGGGCGCGGTGCGGGTCTGGCGGGTGCGGATCGGCCCCGCCCCCGCCCTGTTCCTGGGGCCGGTCGCGGTGGACGGGCGCTGGCGCAGGCGCGGCCTGGGCGCGCTCCTGGTGGAGCGCGCGTGCGAGGCCTCGGCGGCCGAGGCGCGGCTGGTGCTGCTGGTGGGCGACCCGCCGTTCTTCGCGCCGCTGGGCTTCTCGCAGGCGCCGCCGGCGGTGTCGCTCCCCGGCCCCGTGGACCCGCGCCGGGTCCTGTGGCGCGAGCTGGAGCCCGGCGCGGCCGAGGGCGTGGCCGGCCCCGTGCACCCGCGGGAGCCCATCCGGTGAGCGACCTCGCCGCGGTGGTCGCCGCCGTCTCCGCACCGGGCGGCAAGGGCCCGCCGCCCGTCCACCTGTGGCACCCCGCCCACTGCGGGAGCATCGACATCCGCATTCTGCGCGACGGCCGCTGGCTGCACGAGGGGGCGGTCATCGGCCGCGAGGCTCTGGTGCGGCTGTTCGCAGGCGTCCTGCGGCTGGACCCGGACGGCTTCCATCTCGTCACGCCGGCGGAGAAGCTGCGCATCGAGGTGGAGGACGCCCCCTTCATCGCGGTGCGGGTCGACCGCGTGGAGAAGATCCTGCGCTTCCTCACCAACGTCGGCGACGAGGTCGACGCCGGGCCCGACCACGCCCTGCGCGTGGAGACCGACCCCGCCACCGGCGAGCCCGCCCCCTACCTTCATGTCCGCCGCGGTCTGGAGGCGCGGCTGTCGCGCCCGGTCTTCTACGAACTCGTGGAGATGGCCGAGACCCGCGGCGACGTGCAGGGCGTGGAGTCCGGCGGCGGCTGGTTCCCGCTCGGGTCCGCCGGGCCGGCGTGAGCGAGGAGGTCGCCGCCCTGGAGCGGCGGATCGTCGAGAGGCTCCACCCGCTGGACGGTCCCGCGCCGGGGACGGGCGGGTCGGACTACGAGCTGAACCCCCACCTCCTCCCGCCGGAACGCACCCTGGCCGACGCCGCGGTGCTCGTGCCGCTCGTGCTGCGCCCGGACGGCCCCACCGTGCTCTTCACCCGCCGCGCCGACACGCTGCGCCGCCACTCCGGCCAGGTGAGCTTCCCCGGCGGGCGCCGCGACCCGGGGGAGAGCGCGGTGGCCACGGCGCTGCGCGAGACGCAGGAGGAGGTGGGCGTCGCCCCCGCCTTCGTGCGCCCCCTGGCGCTCGCCGACACCTACGAGACGGTCACCGGCTTTCGCATCACGCCGGTGGTCGCCTTCGTGCGCGGGGGCTTCACCCTGGCGGCCTCCCCCGCCGAGGTGGCGGAGGTGTTCGAGGCGCCCTGGGCCTGGCTGATGGACGCTGACAGCGCCACGCTCCACCACCGCGAGCCCGACGACCACTTCGCCCACCGCCGCAGCTGGTGGAGCTACAGCTGGGACGGCCACGACATCTGGGGGGCCACGGCGGGCATGCTGCGCGGCTTGCGCAAGCGCCTCTACGACACGCGCTGAGAGCAGCCGGCCGCCCCTCGAGAGGCGCGTCCTCCGGGGGTGGAACTTGAGCGTCGGGGGGCGCACTGGGGGCGTGGCGCGCCGGAGCTGCGGAGCCGGCCCGCACCAGGAGCCCTTCATGCCTGCGATGCCCGCCCTGTTCATCGGTCACGGCAGCCCGATGAATACGCTTGAACGCAACGGCTACACCGACGCGTGGCGGCGGCTCGGCGCGGAGATGCCGAAGCCGCGCGGCATACTCGTCGTCTCCGCCCATTGGTTCATCGGCGCGACCGCCGTGACGGGCATGTCGCGGCCGCGAACGATCCACGACTTCTACGGCTTCCCCAAGGAGCTGTTCGACTTCCAGTACCCGGCGCCGGGCCTGCCGGAGCTGGCGGCGGACGTCATCGACATCGCCAAACCCGACTGGGTCGGCCTCGACCATGACCAGTGGGGGCTGGACCACGGGACCTGGAGCGTGCTGGCGCACCTCTTCCCGGCGGCCGACGTGCCCGTCGTGCAGCTGTCGATCAACGCCCTGAAGCCGCCGGACTACCACCTGCAACTGGGCGCCAGGCTCGACGGGCTCCGCCAGCGGGGCGTCCTGGTCCTCGCCAGCGGCAACGTCGTCCACAACCTGCACCGCATCAACCGCCGCGACCCGGAGGGTGGCGAGGCCTGGGCGCAGCGCTTCGACGAGAGCGCCGTTGAGCTGATGGCGACCCGGCCGGGCGATATCGCCTCCCTGGTCGATCACCCCGACTACGCCTCGGCCGTGCCGACGCCCGACCACTTCCTGCCGCTGCTCTACACGGCGGGGATCGCCGCGGCCTCGCCGGAGGGCGGCGCGGACGCGCTGGTGCGGGGCTACGCCTTCGGGTCGCTGTCCATGACCTGCTACGGCGTCTGCCTGCAGGGCGTCGCATGCAGGAAGGGGCATGACGCCGCGTCGCTGCCGCCCGGCGTGCCGGCCGACCAGACCAACATCTGACCCGGAGTCGCTCGTGGGAGCGGAGCGCCGCCACGACGGTGTGACTCACCCCACGAACCCGGCCGCGCGGCGCAGCCGGTCGTTGATCGCCTCGCCCAGGCCTTCCTCCGGCACGGGCGCCACGGCGATGGCGACGGGGGCCGTGCGGTCGGCGGCGCGAAGGTGGGCGAAGAGGTGGGCGGCGGCTTCGCGCAGGTCGCCGGAGGGGCTGAGGTTGAGCCCGCCCGCGTCCACCCGGCCGAAGCCGATGAAGGCCTCCCCCGGAAGAGACCCGGCCGCGCCCAGCCGCAGCGGGGCGCGCGGGGCGTAGTGGCGGGCGGTGCGGCCGGGAGAGCGGGCGGCGTCCCCCGCCTCCTCCGGCGCGAGGGGGCCGGCCAACGCCTCCACCTCCGCCCGTGTGACGCCGCCCGGCCGCAGCAGGCGCGCAGGGCCGCCTGGCGGCAGGAGCAGGACCGTGGACTCCACCCCCACCGTGCACGGGCCGCCGTCGAGCGCCCCGGCGGCGGCGGCGCCCGTCTCCTCGCAGGCGTCGGCGAAGGTGGTGGGGCTCGGCCGGCCCGACCGGTTGGCGGACGGTGCGACCACCGGCGCGCCGAACGCCGCCAGGAGCGCCTGCGCGACCGGGTGGGCGGGCACGCGCACCGCCACCGTGTCGAGCCCCGCCCGGGCGAGGTCGGCCACCGCGCCCTCGCGCGTCGGCAGCACCAGCGTCAAGGGCCCCGGCCAGGCCGCGGACGCGATCCGTCGCGCCCGTTCGTCGAACATCGCCACCTGCTCGGCGGCGGCGAGGTCGGCCACGTGCACGATCAGCGGATTGAAGCGCGGGCGACCCTTGGCCTCGTACAGCCGCGCCACCGCGGCGGCGTCCCGGGCGGCGGCGGCCAGGCCGTAGACGGTCTCCGTCGGCAGGATCACGAGCCCGCCGCCGGCGAGCGCCGCGACGGCCTCCTCAAGCGTGGACGGGAGCATGCCAGCGCCTTGCCACGTCGCCCGGCGGCGCGCGAGCGGCTATACGTCGGCCATGTTCACCGCCCCCGTCCGCGACATCGCCTTCGCCTTGGAGGTGGTCGGCCTGCCCGCGCTGGCCCGTGCGAGCTTCCCCGACCTGGACGACGCGACGCTGCAGGCGGTGCTGGAGGAGGCCGGGCGCTTCGCGGGCGAGGTCCTGGCCCCGCTCAACCACGAGGGCGACAGGCACGGCGCCGTCTTCGAGAACGGTCGGGTGCGCGCCGCCCCGGGCTTCGCTGCGGCCCTCAAGGCCTACGGCGAGGGCGGGTGGACGGGGCTGTCGGCCGCGCCCGAGCACGGCGGCCAGGGCCTGCCCAAGGCCGTGTCGCTGGCGGTGTTCGAGATGGTGCACGCCGCCAACATGGCCTTCGGCCTGTGCCCCATGCTGACGGAGGCGGCGTGCGAGGCGTTGGCCGTGCACGGCACCGAGCGTCAGCGGCAGCTCTATCTCGCGCCCATGGTCGCGGGCGAGTGGACGGGCGCCATGAACCTCACCGAGCCGCAGGCGGGCTCCGACCTCAGCCTGGTGCGCACGACGGCGGAGCCGGACGGCGCGGGCGGGTACCGGCTCACCGGGCAGAAGATCTACATCACCTGGGGCGACCACGACGCCGCCGACAACATCGTCCACCTCGTCCTCGCCCGCATCCCGGGCGCGCCGGAGGGGGTGCGGGGCATCAGCCTGTTCCTCAGCCCGAAGCGGCTTGTGGGGGAGGACGGCGCGCTCGCCGAGGCCAACGCGCTCCGGCCCGGCGGGATCGAGCACAAGCTCGGCATCCACGCCTCGCCCACCTGCACCATGCTGTTCGAGGGCGCCCGCGCCGAGCTCGTCGGCCGGGAGAACGAGGGTCTGGCGCACATGTTCACCATGATGAACGCCGCCCGCCTGAACGTGGGCATGGAAGGGGTGGGCATCGCCGAGCGCGCCTACCAGGCGGCCCTCCTCTACGCCCGCGAACGCCGCCAGGGCCGCTCGCCCTGGAGCCTTTAGCGCACCGCGCCGACCTTCGACCGGCCCGACGTGCGCCTGACGCTGATCCCGAC
>CAXSHO010000169.1:0-5357 GCA_964237305.1 uncultured Caulobacteraceae bacterium | reverse complement strand
GTAGGGGCTCATGGTGGCGTCCCCGACGAAGATCACCTTGTAGTCGTGCCCGTATTTGTGCAGCACGTCCCAGGTGGACAGCTTCTCCGTGGCGCGCCGCCGGTTGTCCTTCCACACGGCTTCGTACAGGCAGTTGTGAAAATAGAAGAACTCCAAGGTCTTGAACTCGGTGCGGGCCGCGCTGAACAGCTCCTCGCAGAGCTTGATGTGGCCGTCCATCGACCCGCCGATGTCGAAGAACAAGAGCACCTTGATGGTGTTGCGTCGCTCGGGCCGCAGCTGGATGTCGAGATAGCCCTTCTCGGCGGTGCCCTGGATCGTGCCGTCCAGGTCCAGCTCCTCCGGCGCGCCCTGGCGGGCGAACTTGCGCAGGCGGCGCAGCGCCACCTTGATGTTGCGCGTGCCCAGCTCGACGGTGTCGTCGAGGTTCCTGTACTCGCGCTTGTCCCACACCTTCACCGCGCGGCCGTGGCGCCCCGCCTCCTGGCCGATGCGCACGCCCTCCGGGTTGTAGCCGTGCGCGCCGAAGGGGCTCGTGCCGGCGGTGCCGATCCACTTGTTCCCGCCCTGGTGGCGCTCGCGCTGTTCCTCCAGCCGCTTCTTCAGCGTCTCCATGAGCGCGTCGAAGCCGCCCAGCGCCTCCACCTGCGCCTTCTCCTCGTCGGTCAGGAACTTCTCGGCGAGCTTGGTCAGCCAGTCGTGCGGGATCTCGGCCGTGAGGCTCTCGTCGACCTTCTCGAAGCCCTTGAACACGTGGGCGAACACGCGGTCGAACTTGTCGAGGTTCTTCTCGTCCTTCACCAGCGCGGAGCGCGACAGGTGGTAGAAGTCGTCCACCGACAGCCCGATCACCTGCCGGTCCATCGCCTCCATCAGCATCAAATACTCGCGGAGCGACACGGGCACCTTGGCCGAACGAAGCTCGGTGAACAGGGAGAGGAACATCAGCGGCGCTCCATCCATGAGTGGATGATCAGCCGGAGTTCCGGCGCGTTGACGGAGGCAGTCTCCCAGAGCCGCTCGATGTTCACGCCGAAGTACTCGTGGGCCAACAGATGACGCAAGCCCACGATCCGTCGCCACGGTGCGGACACCTGCGCCTTCAGGTCCGGCGACAGGCGGTTGGCCGCCTCGCCGACGACGATCAGGTTCATGGCGACGGCGTCGACGGTCACCCGGCTGTTCATGAACCAAGTTCGTCCAGGCCTTGGAGGTAGCCGGCGATCGCGTCGAGCGCCCGAGCCATGGTCGCGATGTAGAGCGCGTCTCCCTCAGACATGCATGAGGTCCGCCTGCGCTCGCTTGCGGACGATCGGATGAAGGGTGCAGTCCTCGATCAGTTCGACCTTGCGCCCCAGCCGGTCCGCCAGCTCCGCTTCGATGCCCCAGAGGTTCCATCCGAACACCGCGTCCGCTTGGCACAGGAGGTCCACGTCGCTGTCGTCGCGGGCCTCGTCGCGGGCGAAGGAGCCGAACAGCCGCAGATCGACGACGCCCTGGCTCTCCAGCCACGGCTTCAGCTCGCGCAGACGGTCGAGGAGCTCGCTCCGGGTCATGGGGCGAGCCTAGCTCACCCGCGCCGCAGGATGAACTCGTGGTCGCGGGCGGCGCCCACCTCGTAGACGTACTCGCCCGCGCGCTCGAAGCCGTAGCGGGCGTAGAAACGCTGCGCCCGCAGGTTGCCGGACCAGACGCCCAGCCAGACAGGGCCGGGGGCGTCGCGCTCCAGCCGGGCGAGGGCGGTGTCCATCAGCCGGCGGGCGAGGCCGCCGCCCTGCTCGGCCCCGCGCACATAGAGGCGCTTCAGCTCGCCCTGGCCGGAGCGGATGTCGGGGTGCGGCAGCGTCGCCCCGCCGATCGTGGCGAAGCCCACGGGCTCGCCGCCCCGCTCCGCGATCCAGCCCGCCCCCGCCGGGCTCTCCAGGAGCGCCGTGAACTGTTCCGGCGCGTAGGAGGCGGCGCGGAAGTGCGCGAGGTCGTCGGCGGAGTAGGGCATGGCGAAGCCCTCCACGAAGGTCGCCAGGAAGGTCTCCCAGCCGATCCGCGACAGCAGGTGGGCGTCGGCGGGCGTGGCGGGGCGGACGGCGACGGGCTGCATCCCCCGCGCCTAGCGGGGCGGACGCAGCGTCGGCAAGCCGCTAGACTGCGGGCGCATGAACGTCCCCGTCTTCACCCACCCCGACATGCTCCGCCACTCCAACGGCGCGGGCCACCCCGAGCGGCCCGAGCGGCTGACCGTGGTCATGGACGCGCTGGCCGACGCGAGGCTGGGCGGGGACCTCCGCGAGGCCGCGCCCGCCCACCGCGCGGCGCTCGAGCGGGTGCACCCGCAGGCCTACGTCGACGCCGTCCTCGGCGCGGAGCCGCAGGAGGGCGCGCCGCCGTTGCAACTCGACGCGGACACCTTCGTGGGCCGGGGCAGCCCGCGCGCCGCGCTCCTGGCCGCGGGCGCGGCGCTGCAGGCGGTGCGCGCCGTGGCGGGCGGCGAGGCGGGGCGCGCCTTTTGCGCCGTGCGCCCGCCCGGCCACCACGCCGAGCCCGACACGCCCATGGGCTTCTGCCTGTTCTCCACCGTGGCCGCCGCGGCGCTGGAGGCGCAGGCGGCGGGAGTGCGGCGCGTGGCCGTGGTCGACTTCGACGTGCACCACGGCAACGGAACGGAGGCCGCGCTCGGCGGGCGGCCCGACCTGTGGTTCGGCTCGATTCACCAGTGGCCGCTCTATCCCGGCACCGGTCCTCAAGGCGAGCGGGAGGCGGGGGCGGTGGTGAACGCCACGGTGGGCCCGGGCGCCTCCGCCGCCGAGTGGCGCTCCAGCTTCACCGGGCGGCTCATGCCCGGGCTGGACGCCTTCGCCCCCGACCTCGTCCTGGTCTCCGCCGGCTTCGACGCCCATGCGCGCGATCCGTTGGCGCAGCAGTCGCTGGAGGCGGAGGACTTCGCCTGGGCCACCCGCGCGATCCTGGAGGTGGCGAGGCGGCGCGCGGGAGGTCGGGTTGTGTCCTGCCTGGAGGGCGGTTACGACCTGCGGGGCTTGAGCGAGTCCGTCGTCGCCCACGTGCGGGCGCTGCAGGAGGACTGAAGGCGCCCGCGCCTTCCGACGAGATGGCCCCCCCGACGGAGCTTCCCGCCGCCGCCCGCCGCCCGGGCTCCATCACCTTGGCGCGTCACGGCGAGCCCGCGCTCAGCCGCCGCATACGCCTGGACGCGGCGGGCTACCGGCGCTGGTGGGCGGCCTACGAGGAGGGCGGCATCCTTTCCGGGCAGACCCCGCCCGACGGCCTGCTCGGTCTGGCGCGCGAAGCCGACGTGATCTTCGCCTCCACCCGTCGGCGGGCCGTGGAGACGGCGGAAGCGGTGCTGGCGGGCAAGCACTTCGTGCGCGACCCCCTGTTCATCGAAGCGCCCCTGCCGCCGCCCGGGTTGCCCGCCTTCCTGCGCTTCGGCCCGCGCACCTGGGGCGTGCTGTCGCGCACGAGCTGGTGGTTCGGCGGCCACGGGGGCGAGGAGACGCGCCCCGCCGCCCAGGCCCGCGCCCGCGAGGCCGCGGACCGGCTGGTGCGCGCCGCCGAGACGGAAGGGCGCGTGCTGGTGCTGGCGCACGGCTTCTTTAACCTGATGATCGGGCGCGAGTTGAAGACGCGCGGCTGGCGCCTCGCCGAGGACCGCGGGCACCGCTACTGGTCGCTGCGCCGCTTCGAGCGCGGAGGCCCGCCATGACCGAAACCCCCGCCGCCACGGCGACCTCAGCCGAGCCGGACGTCTCCGCCCTGTCGTTCGAGCAGGCGCTGGCGCAGCTGGAGCAGATCGTCGCCCAGCTCGAGTCGGGGCAGACCGAGCTTGAACGCTCCATCGACCTTTATGAGCGCGGCGCCAGGCTGAAGGCGCATTGCGAGTCGCGCCTGCGGGCCGCCCAGCTGCGCGTCGAGCGGATCACCGTGGGGCGCGACGGAGAGGCCGTGGGAGCCCAGCCCGCAGACTTCGACAAGTGACCGGCGGCGGGTCGGCCTCGCCCGTCCTCCGCTTGCCCTGAAGGGCCCGGCGCCCGCCGATATCGACCTTCCGGGCCGTGGCGCCGCGGCCACGGCCTGAGGCGCGCGCGCCGCTCAGGTGGACAAACGGTTGCAACGGCGCCCAAAACGGGCGGCTTTGGTGTAGACGTGCTAGGTCGCGCCGCCCCGAACAGGGAACGCCCGCCGATCGCCGGGCCAGAGGTCGTATGCCAGTCCAGACTCCGCTCCTCGACGCCGTGAAGCTTCCTTCCGACTTCCGCGGCTTCTCCAACCCTCAGCTTCGCCAGCTGGCCGACGAGACGCGCGCCGAGATGATCGACGCGGTGAGCCAGACGGGCGGCCACCTGGGCTCGGGCCTGGCGGTCGTCGAGCTGACGGTGGCGCTGCACGCCATCTACGACACGCCGCGCGACATCCTGATCTGGGACGTCGGCCACCAGGCCTACCCCCACAAGATCCTCACCGGTCGCCGCGACCGGATGCGCACCCTGCGCCAGGGCGGCGGCCTGTCCGGCTTCACCAAGCGCGCGGAGAGCGAATACGACCCCTTCGGCGCGGCGCACGCGGCGACCTCCATCTCCGCGGCGCTGGGCTTCGCGGCGGCCCGCGACCTGTCCGGCGGCGACAACCGCGTGGTGGCGGTGATCGGCGACGGCTCCATGAGCGCGGGCATGGCCTACGAGGCGATGAACAACGCCGCGGAGACGACCAAGCAGCTCACCGTCATCCTCAACGACAACGACATGTCGATCGCGCCGCCGGTGGGCGGGATGAGCGCCTACCTCGCGGGCATCGTCTCGGGCGGCAACTACCAGTGGCTGCGCAAGGTGGGGAAGGGCGTCGCCGAGCACCTGCCGCGCCCCTTCGCCACCGCCGCGCGCAAGGCCGAAGAGTACGCCCGCGGCATGGTCGCCGGCGGCACCTTCTTCGAGGAGCTGGGCTTCTACTATGTCGGCCCGATCGACGGGCACGACATGGACGCGCTCGTCGGCATCCTGCGCAAGGTGCGCGAGATCAAGGACATGCCCGTCCTGGTCCACGTCGTCACCGAGAAGGGCAAGGGCTACAGCTACGCGGAGAAGGCGGCCGACAAGTACCACGGCGTGGTCAAGTTCGACGTGGTCTCCGGCCAGCAGGCCAAGTCCAAGCCCAACGCGCCCAGCTACCAGAACGTGTTCGGCTCCGAGCTCGTCAAGCACGCCGAGCGCGACCCGAAGATCGTGGCCATCACCGCCGCCATGCCCTCGGGCACGGGCGTGGACATCTTCAACAAGCGCTTCCCCGAGCGCACCTTCGACGTGGGCATCGCCGAGCAGCACGCCGTCACCTTCGCCGCCGGCATGGCG
>CAXSHO010000168.1:0-5362 GCA_964237305.1 uncultured Caulobacteraceae bacterium | reverse complement strand
GAGGTCGCGCAGGCCGCCCTTTCCGTCCTTCACGTTCGGCTCGACGAGGTAGCGGCTGGCGCCCGCGCGGGCGTGGCGGGCGTCGCGCTCGGCCAGCTTGGCGGCGACGAACTCGGCCCCCGAACCGGCGACCACCTCCCGGCGGAAGCGGCGGCCCAGCTCGTCGGACAGCGCCTCGTCGCCGCACAGCCGCCGCCCCTCCAGGAGCGAGGTGCGGATGGTCATGTCCTCGCGCGCGAGGCGCAGGCACTCCTCCACCGTGCGGCTGGCGTGGCCGACTTTGAAGCCCAGGTCCCACAGTGCGTAGAGCATGAACTCCACCACGCTCTCCACGTGGGCGTTGGACTTCCACCGCCTGAGGAACAGGAGGTCCAGGTCGCTGAAGGGCGCCAGCTCGCCCCGGCCGTAGCCGCCCACCGCGATCAGGGCGAGGCGCTCGCCCTCCGTGGGGTTGCGCGCCCGGTGGACGTGGATGGTGGTGAAGGCGTGCAGCGCCGTGACCACCTCGTCGGTGACGCGCGACAAGAGGCGTGCGGTCTCGATCCCGCCCGCCCCGTCCTCCAGCCGCTCCTTGGCGATCATCCGCCCGCGGAACAGCGCCTCCTTGAGGAGTGCGAGCGCCTGGGCGCGGGTCGCGGCGGCGTCGCCGGCGTTCTCACGCGCCGCGGCGGTCAGGCGCGCGCGCAGCCGCAGGCCGTCGACCACGTGCTCGATGCGGGTGGGCGGCGGAGCGGGCATCGGAGGGGAAGGTAGGGCGGACGCGGGCCGGGGGGAACCGGCTCGCGGCGCCGTGTGGCGGCTACAGCCCCCGCAGCCGGTACAGCGCCTCCAGCGCCTCCCGCGGGCTCATCGCGTCGGGGTCGAGCTCCCGCACCGCCGCCTCCACCTTCGAGGGCGCGGCGGCGGGCGCGGGCGGCTCGCGCACGGCGAACAGCGGCAGGTCGTCCAGGCGGGCGGGGGAGCCGGGCTCGGCCTCCAGCCGCTCGAGCACCTCGCGGGCGCGGGCGACGACGGCGGGGGGCACGCCCGCGAGCCGCGCCACCTGCACGCCGTAGCTCCGGTCGGCCGCCCCCGGCCCCGCCTCGTGCAGGAAGACGAGCTCGCCGTTCCACTCCCGCGCGCGCATGGACAGGTTGCACGCATGGGCCAGCCGCCCCTCCAGCCGCGCCAGCTCGTGATAGTGCGTGGCGAACAGGGCGCGGCAGCGGTTCTGGTCGTGCAGGTGCTCGGCGCAGGCCCAGGCGATGGCCAGCCCGTCATAGGTGGCGGTGCCGCGGCCGATCTCGTCCAGCACCACCAGCGAGCGGGACGTGGCCTGGACGAGGATGGCGGCGGTCTCCACCATCTCGGCCATGAAGGTGGAGCGGCCGCGCGCCAGGTCGTCGCCCGCCCCGACGCGGGAGAACAGCCGGTCGGCGGCTCCCAGCCGCAGACGCCGCGCGGGGACGAAGCTCCCCGCCTGCGCCAGCACCGCCAAGAGCGCGTTCTGGCGCAGGAAGGTGGACTTGCCCGCCATGTTCGGTCCGGTGACGATGGCCAGCCGCGGGCAGCCGACCCCCGCCCCGTCCAGGCGGCAGTCGTTGGGGGTGAAGGCGCCGCCCGCGCGCCTGACCGCCGCCTCCACCACCGGGTGTCGCGCGCCCTCGGCCTCGAACGCGGTGGAGCCGTCCACCTCCGGCCGCACCGCGCCGCACTCGGCGGCCCACTCGGCCAGGGCGGACGCCACGTCCAGCGCCGCCAGCGCCCGGGCGGCGGCCTGGATGGCGGGGGCCAGCGCGCAGGCGGCGCGGCGCAGCGCCTCGTAGACCTCCAGCTCCTGCGCCAGCGCCCGGTCGCCCGCCTGGCTGATCCGCGCGTCCAGGTCGGCCAGCTCGGGGGTGGTGAAGCGCACCTGCCCGGCGGTGGTCTGCCGGTGGATGAAGAGGTGCGACCAGGCGGGCTGGAGCAGCGCCTCGCCCTGCCTGGCGGTGGCGTCCACGAAATAGCCGAGCACCGCGTTGTGCTTGATGCGCACGGGCAGGCCGGTTTCGCCCTGCAGCCGCCCCTCCAGTGCGGCCACCACCCGGCGGCTGTCGTCGCGGAGCGCGCGGACGGCGTCCAGCTCGGGCCGGAAGCCCGCCGCCACCCAGCCGCCGTCGCGCGCGGCCAGCGGCAGGTCGGGGCCGAGCGCCGCCTTGAGCTCGGCCAGGTGCGCGCCCAGGGCAGGGCTGCGCGCCAGCGACAGGTCGTCGAGCGCGGCGGCCACCTCGGCGGGGAGCGGGCGCAGGGGGTCGGCCCCGCCCGACAGGAACACCGCACCCAGCCCCTCGCCGGCCAGGAGCCCGAGCCGCAAGGCGCCGAGGTCCCGCGGGCCGCCGCGGCCCAGCGCCAGGCGGCCGAGCGCCCGCGCCATGTCGCCCGCGCCGCGAAGCGCCGCCCGCACGTCCTCACGCAGCCGCGCGCGCTCGTGGAACAGCGCCACCGCGTCCAGCCGAAGCGCGATGGCGGCCGGGTCGGTGAGCGGGCGCGACAGCCGGTCGGCCAGGAGGCGCGCGCCCGCGCCGGTGACGGTGCGGTCCACCGCGTGGAGGAGCGAGCCCTCGCGCCCGCCATCCTGCGCGCACACGATCTCCAGGCTGGCGCGGGTGGCGGGGTCGATCAGGAGCGTGTCGGACACGCCGCCGCGCCGGGGCGGCGACAGCGCGGGCAGCCGCCCCGCCTGCGTGGTCTCCAGGTGCGCGGCCAGGAGCCCCAGCGCCGACACCTCCGCCGGCGAGAAGGCGCCGAACCCGTCCAGCGTGCCCACGCCGTAGAGCCGCTTCAGCCGCGCCTCCGCCGCCCCGGGCTCGCCCAGCGACGCGGCCATGGGCTGCACGAGACCGCCCGCGCCGCGGAGCGCCTCCGACACCTCCGCGTCGGCGAACAGCCGGTCGGGGCACAGGAGCTCGGCGGGGCGCAGCGCGGCCAGCGCGGGGCCCAGCGCCTCCCGCGGGCAGGCGGCCACCTCCACCTCGCCGGTGGAGAGCTCCACGCTGGCCACCGCCGCCTGGCCGGCGCGCACCGCCACCGCCGCCAGCCGGTTGGCCCCCCGCGCGTCCAGGAGGCTGTCCTCCGTCAGCGTGCCGGGGGTGACCACCCGCACCACCTCGCGCCGCACCACGCTCTTGGAGCCGCGCTTCTTCGCCTCGCGCGGGTCCTCCATCTGCTCGCAGACGGCCACGCGGAAACCGCTGCGGATCAGCTTGGCGAGGTAGGCGTCGGCGGCGTGCACCGGCACGCCCGCCATGGGGATGTCCCGGTCCTGATGGCGCCCGCGGTAGGTCAGGGTGATGCCGAGGGCGGCCGCGGCCTTGATCGCGTCGTCGAAGAACAGCTCGTAGAAGTCGCCCATGCGGAAGAAGACCAGCGCGTCCGGCTCCCGCCGCTTGGCCTCGAAGAACTGCGCCATCACGGGAGTGGCGCCCTGCGCCTCCGGGAGGACCGCGGGCTCGGGCGTGAGCGCGTTCATCCGCTCCGGGTAGCACCGGCGTGCGGTGCGGGGGAGTGCGGCGCGGTTGTCGGCCCCCGGCCGCGCGCCTAGAACCGCCATTCGCTCAGGAGACCCCTCGCCCATGTCCGACGAGGAACGCCGCTCGTTCACCGAGGAGGAGGCGCTCGCCTTCCACAGCCATCCCACGCCCGGCAAGATCGGGGTGCGGGCCACCAAGCCCATGGCCACGCAGCGCGACCTCAGCCTCGCCTACTCGCCGGGGGTGGCCGTGCCGGTGCTGCGCATCGCCGCCGATCCGGACGCCGCCTACGACTACACGTCCAAGGGCAACATGGTGGCCGTGATCTCCAACGGCACCGCCATCCTCGGGCTCGGCGACCTGGGGGCCCTGGCCTCCAAGCCGGTGATGGAGGGCAAGAGCGTGCTGTTCAAGCGCTTCGCCGACGTGGACTCCATCGACATCGAGGTGGACTCCAAAGACCCGGACGTCATCGTCACGGTGGTCAACGCCATCGGCGCCACCTTCGGCGGCGTCAACCTCGAGGACATCAAGAGTCCCGAGTGCTTCATCATCGAGCAGGCGTGCCAGGCCGCGCTCGACATCCCCGTCTTCCACGACGACCAGCACGGCACCGCCATCATCTCCGCGGCGGGGCTGATCAACGCCTGCCGCGTCACCGGCCGCAAGCTCAGCGACGTGAAGGTGGTGCTGAACGGCCCGGGGGCGGCGGGCATCGCCACGCTGGAGCTGATCAAGGCCATGGGCGTGACGCCCGCCAACGTGATCGCGGTGGACCGGAAGGGCGTGCTGTACCAGGGCCGCACGGAGGACATGAACCAGTGGAAGTCGGCCCACGCGGTCGACACGCCCCACCGCACCCTGGCGGAGGCGCTGGTGGGCGCCGACGTCTTCATCGGCCTGTCCGTGAAGGGCGCGCTGACGCCCGAGCTGGTCGACACCATGGCCAAGCGCCCGATCATCTTCGCCATGGCCAACCCCGATCCGGAGATCACGCCGGAGGAGGTTTTGAGCGTGCGCCCCGACGCCATCGTGGCCACCGGGCGCAGCGACTATCCCAACCAGGTCAACAACGTCCTGGGCTTCCCCTACATCTTCCGGGGCGCGCTGGACGTCAGGGCGCGGTCGGTGAACCACGAGATGAAGATCGCCTGCGCCAACGCCCTGGCGCAGCTGGCCCGCGAGGACGTGCCCGACGAGGTGGCCGCCGCCTACGCCGGGCGCCGGCTGAAGTTCGGGCCGGACTACATCATCCCCACGCCCTTCGACCCGCGGCTGATCTGGTACGTGCCGCCCTTCGTGGCGCAGGCGGCCATGGACACGGGGGTGGCGCGCCGGCCCATCGCCGACATGGACGCCTACCGCGCCTCCCTGGCCCGGCGGCTCGATCCGGCGGCCGCCTTCCTCCAGAAGATCACGGGCGCGGTCTCGGGCGCGGCGGACAAGCGCATCGTGTTCGCGGAGGGCGAGGAGCCGAGCGTGATCCGCGCCGCCTACGCCTTCCAGACCCAGGGGCTCGGCCAGGCGGTGCTGTGCGGGCGCGAGGAGCTGGTCATGCGCAACATGGCGGAGGCGGGGGTGCCGCAGGACGGGGGGCTGGAGATCGTCAACGCGCGCCTCAGCCGCGAGAACGACGCCTATGTGGACTTCCTCTACGGCCGGCTGCAGCGGCGGGGCTTCCTGCGCCGCGACGTGCAGCGGCTGATCAACCAGGACAGGAACAGCTTCGCCGCCTCCATGGTGGCGGCCGGGCACGCCGACGGCATGGTCACGGGCGTGACCCGCTCGTTCGACGTGTCGCTGGCCGAGGTGCAGCGGGTGGTGGACCCCACGCCCGGCGGGCGCGTGCTGGGATTGTCGGTGCTCCTGGCCGA
>CAXSHO010000167.1:952-5520 GCA_964237305.1 uncultured Caulobacteraceae bacterium | reverse complement strand
CGATCGTCCTCGGCATCGGCTTCGGCGCCGTGCTGGTCGGCGCGCTCGGCAACGCCGTCACCGACCGGCTGGTCGGGCTCGGCAAGGTCAACTCCGACGACGGCGGCAACGTGCACACCGCGGCGCAGATCACCGGCAAGGCCGTGGACGTGGACGCCCTGCCCTCCTTCGACGACCCGAGCGCCCCCGTCGGCCGCGGCTCCCGCTCGCCCACAGGCGCCCCGCCGCGCAAGGGCCAGGGCCCGACCGTGCCCAACGGCGACGCCGCGGCCCTGCCCAAGGCCGTGGGGCCCGACTCCGCCTCCCCGCGCCAGTCCGGCCCGCGTGACGAGGGCGCGGACATCGACTGACGCCGCCGCCCCCCGCCTCCGTCGCGTTCGGAGGCGAAGCCGTGTAGAGGCCGCGCCCTGATGGACGGCGTCACCCTCGTCACCGGAGCCACCGGCTTCGTCGGCTCGGCCGTGGCCCGCGCGCTGGCCGCGCGGGGCGAGCGCCTGCGCCTGTTGGTCCGCGCCACCAGCGACCGCACCAACCTCCTCGGCCTGGGCGCGGAGGTGGCCGAGGGCGACGCCCGCGACGAGGCGGCGGTGCGGCGGGCGCTGGACGACTGCGTGCGCCTCTACAACGTCGCCGCCGACTACCGCCTGTGGGCGCGCGACCCGGAGGAGATCGTGCGCAACAACCGCGAGGGCGTCGAAGCCGTCATGGGCGCAGCGCTGGCCGCGGGCGTGGAGCGAATCGTCCACACCTCCAGCGTGGCCACCCTGCGCATCACGCCGGGCGCCCCCGCCGACGAGACCGGTCCGCTCGCGCCCGAGGAGGCCGTGGGAGCCTACAAGCGCTCCAAGGTCGTGGCCGAGCGGCTGGTGGAGCGCCTGGTCGCCGAACGCGGCCTGCCCGCGGTGATCGTCAGCCCCTCCACCCCCATCGGCCCGCGCGACATCAAGCCCACCCCCACCGGCCGCGTGATCGTGGAGGCGGCGAACGGGCGCGTGCCCGCCTTCGTCGACACGGGGCTGAACCTCGTGCACGTGGACGACGTGGCGGCGGGACACCTGCTGGCCATGGAGCGCGGGCGGGTCGGCGAGCGCTACATCCTGGGCGGGCAGGACGTGACGCTGCGGGAGATGCTGGCCGCCATCGCCGCGCTCACCGGCCGCAAGCCGCCCACCGTGGCCCTGCCGCGCGGCCCGCTCCTGCCGCTGGCGGCGGCGGCGGAGGCGGTGGCGCAGGTCACCGGCCGCGAGCCGTTCCTGACGCGCGACGCGCTGAAGATGAGCCGCAACAGGATGTTCTTCTCCTCCGCCAAGGCGGAGCGCGAGCTGGGCTACACCGCCCGCCCCCACCGCGAGGCGCTGGCGGACGCGCTCGCCTGGTTCCGCGAGCACGGGCGGGTGGCGGCGTGAGCGTGCTCGTCCTCGGCGCCTTGAGCCTGGCGGTGTGGCTGCACATCGTCTTCGGCCGCGGCGGCTTCTGGCGCGCCCGCGACCGCGACGACCGCGACGCACCGCCCGACCCCGCGGCGTGGCCCCCCGTGGTGGCCGTCGTCCCCGCCCGCGACGAGGCGGATGTGATCGCCCGCTCGGCCGGCTCGCTCCTGGCCCAGGACTATCCCGGCCCGTTCCGCGTGGTGCTGGTGGACGACGGCTCGGCCGACGGCACCGCGGCCGCCGCGCGCGCGGAGGCCGCCCGCCAGGGCTCCGACCGGCTGGAGGTGCTGGCGGGCGCGCCGCTTCCCGCGGGCTGGACGGGCAAGCTGTGGGCCGTGTCGCAGGGCGTGGCGCGCGCGGGGGGCGGGCCGGAGTTCCTGCTCCTCACCGACGCCGACATCGGCCACACGCCCGACAACCTGCGCCGGCTGGTGGCGCGCGCCGTGGCGGAGGACCGGGTGCTGGTTTCGCTCATGGCCAAGCTGCACTGCCGCTCGGCGGCGGAGCGGTTCCTGATCCCCGCCTTCGTCCACTTCTTCGCGATGCTCTACCCGTTCGCCAAGGTCTCCGACCCGCGGAGCCGCGTCGCGGCGGCGGCGGGCGGCGTCATGCTGGTGCGGCGCGAGGCGCTGGAGCGTGCGGGCGGGATCGCCGCCATCCGCCGCGAGATCATCGACGACTGCGCCCTGGGCCGGCTGCTCAAGCGCGAGGGCTCCATTCGGCTGGACCTGACGGAGCGCGCCGTGTCGCTGCGGCCCTACGCAGGCGCCGGCGAGATCGGGCGGATGGTCTCGCGCTCGGCCTACGCCCAGCTCGGCTACTCACCCTGGCTGCTGGCGGGAACGATCCTGGGACTCGTCGTGACCTACCTCCTGCCCGTGGCGCTGGCGTCCTTCGCCGTGGCGGGAGACGGGCCGGCGGCCGTGGGCGGATGGCTGGCGGTGGCCGCCTGGGCGCTGATGGTGGGCTCCTACCTCCCCGCCGTGCGCTTCTACGGCGCCCCGGCCTGGTGGGCGCTGACCCTGCCCGCCACGGGCGTGGCCTACACCTGGTTCACCTTTCAGTCGGCGGTGGCGGTGTGGCGCGGCCGCGGCGGCCGCTGGAAGGGCCGCAGCCAGGCGCAGCTGGAGGCCGCCGCGTGAGCGCCGCCGCCGGCGACCTGCGCTCGGGCAAGGACGAGGGGGCGGAGAACTTCCCTGTCGCCTCTTTCCTGCTGAAGCCGGAGCACCGGGCGCCGATCATGGCCTTCTACCGCTTCGCCCGCACCGCCGACGACGTGAGCGACCATCCGACCACCCCGCCCGACGAGAAGCTGGCCCATCTCGCCGCCATGCGCGCCACCCTCGCCGGCGAGGCCGACGTCGACGCCCCCTCCCGCGAGCTCCGCGACCTCCTCGCGCGCCTCGGCCTGCAGGGCTCGGCGCAGCACGGGCTCGACCTCCTGGAGGCGTTCCGGCGCGACGTGACCAAGCTGCGCTACGCGAGCTGGGACGACCTCCTCGACTACTGCCGCTGGTCGGCCATGCCCGTGGGCCGCTTCGTGCTGGACGTGCACGGCGAGGACCCCGCCGCGACCCGGCCGGCCTCCGACGCGCTGTGCGCCGCGCTTCAAGTGATCAACCACCTGCAGGATTGCGGTAAGGACAGGCGCATGCTGGACCGCGTCTACATTCCCGAGCCCGAGCTCGCCGCCGCGGGCCTGGACGCGGGCGCGCTGGACGCCCCCCGCGCCTCCCCCGCCCTCCGCGCGGTGATCGCCTCGCTGGCGGAGCGCACGGGGGGGCTCCTGGACGTCTCCCGCCCCTTCGCCTCGCGGCTGAAGGACGGTCGGCTGGCGCTGGAGGTGGCGGTGATCCAGCGCTTCGCGGAGGACCTCGTGCGGCGGCTCCGCACCCGGGACCCGCTGAGCGAGCGCGTGCATCACACCAGGCCCGAGATGGCTGCGCTCGCCGCGCTGGCGGGGATCGACCGCCTGCGAGGTCGCCGATGAGCACGACGCAGGCGCAAGCCGCCCGGGCGGCGGGGGGCTCGTCCTTCTACGCGGGCATGCGCGTGCTGCCCAAGGCCGAGCGCGAGGCCATGTACGCCGTCTACGCCTTCTGCCGCTCGGTGGACGACATCGCCGACGACGAGGGCGCGCCCGCGTCCGCCCGCACCGCCGCGCTGAACGGCTGGCGCGCCGACCTGGACAGCCTCTACGCCGGCGGCGACCCCGGCCGGGCCCGCCTCCTGTGCGAGGCGGTGACCCGTTTCGGAGTGGAGCGGGCGGACTTTGACGCGATCCTCGACGGCATGCAGATGGACGTGGACGGCCCGATCCGCGCGCCCGACGCCCCCACGCTGGACCTCTACTGCGACCGGGTGGCGAGCGCGGTGGGCCGCCTGTCGGTGCGCATCTTCGGCATGGAGGACGGGCCCGGCCGCGACCTCGCCCACCACCTGGGCCGCGCCCTGCAGCTCACCAACATCCTGCGCGACCTGGACGACGACGCGCGCGTCGGCCGCCTCTACCTGCCGCGCGAGGCGCTGGAGGCGGCGGGGATCGCCACCCACGACCCGGCGGCCGTGCTGGCCGACCCCAGGGTGGACGCCGCCGCCCGCATGATCGCCGCGCAGGCGCACGCCCACTACATCGCGGCCGAAGCCGTGCTCGCCGACCGCCCTGCGGGCCGGGTGACCGCGCCGCGGCTGATGGAGGCCGCCTACTCCCGCATCCTCAAGCGCACCGAGCGCCGCGGCTGGGCGGCCCCGCGCCGCCGCGTGACGCTCGGCAAGGCGGAGATCGTCTGGCTCCTGGTGACGCGCGGCCTGCTGGGATGAGCCTTCGCAAGGCGCACGTGGTGGGCGCGGGGCTGGCGGGACTTGCCGCCGCGGTGAGCCTCGCGCGCCGCGGCGTGGCCGTGGAGCTGTCGGAGGCGGCGGCGCAGGCGGGCGGGCGGTGCCGGTCCTACTTCGACCCCCACCTCGGGCTGACGCTGGACAACGGCAACCACCTCGTCCTCTCCGGCAACCGGGCGGTGCACGCCTACCTCGACTGGATCGGCGCCTCCGACCGGCTCGTCGGGCCTGACCACGCTGAGTTCGCCTTCGCCGACCTGCGCACGGGCGAGCGCTGGACGGTGCGGCCCAACGAGGGGC
>CAXSHO010000167.1:0-942 GCA_964237305.1 uncultured Caulobacteraceae bacterium | reverse complement strand
CGATCCCCTGGTGGATATTCTCCGCCGCCCGCCGCGTCCCCGGCACGCGCGCGGCGGACTACTTGGCGCTGGCTCCCCTCGGCCTCGGCCGCCGGGGGCGCACGGTAGGCGAGACGGCCCCGTGCCGCGGCCCGCTCTGGGAGCGGCTGATGGAGCCGTTCCTGCTGGCGGCGCTGAACACGACGGCCGTGGAGGGCGACGCGGGCCTGGCCGCCGCCGTGATCCGCGAGACCCTCGCCAAGGGCGGCGCCGCCTACCGCCCCCGCGTGGCGGAGCCGACGCTGGCCGCGGCGTTCGTGGACCCCGCGCTCGCCTTCCTGGCCGCGCAGGGCGCCGTCGTACGGCTGGGGCGGCGGCTTCGTGCGGTGGACTTCGACGGCGCGCGCGTGGCCGCCCTCGCCTTTGCGGACGGCGCGCAGCCGGTGGCCGCCGGCGAGGCCGTGGTGCTGGCCGCGCCGCCCGCAGTCGCCGCCGAGCTTCTGCCCGGCCTCGCCGTCCCCGCCGAGCACCGCGCCATCGTCAACGGCCACTTCGCCGGCCCCGCCCCTGCCGGAACGCCGCCGATCCTGGGCGTGGTGGGCGGGACGGTGGAGTGGGTGTTCGCCCTGCCCGACCGGATCAGCGTCACCGTCTCGGGCGCCGACCGGCTGGTGGACCGCCCGCGCGAGGAGCTGGCCCGGCTCCTCTGGGCCGACGTCGCCCGCGCGCTGGGCACGCCGGACGCCCCGCTCCCCGCCTGGCAGGTGGTCAAGGAGAAGCGCGCCACCTTCGCCGCCACGCCCGCCCAGGCCGCCCTGCGCCCCCCTGCGCGCACGCGGTGGGCGAACCTGTCGCTGGCCGGCGACTGGACCGACACGGGCCTGCCCGCCACGCTGGAGGGCGCGGTGCGGTCGGGCTTGACCGCCGCCGATTTGGCGTTCGGCACCGCAGCACGGTAGATCG
>CAXSHO010000166.1:0-5526 GCA_964237305.1 uncultured Caulobacteraceae bacterium | reverse complement strand
GCTGGTCCCGCTCGGCCCGTTGCAGGCGCGGGTCGACCTCGCGGGGCGGCTGGACGCGCAGCTGGCGGAGGGGCCGGGCGACGGCTGGCGCTACGCCGAGCTCGCGCCCGACCTCCACGCCATGCGTGCGGGCCTGGACGCGCTGGACCACGACGCCGGCTCCGGCGGGTTCGCCGCCGCCCCGCCCGAGCGGCGGGATGCGGCCCTGGCCGCCGCGCAGGCCGGCCCCCTCGCGCGCTGGTTCGAGGACCTGCTGGCCGCGCTGTGCCACCTCGCCTACGCCCACCCGCTGGTGCAGCTCGACATCGGCTACGAGGGCATGGCCGACGCCCGCGGCTTCCAGCGCACGGACTTCACCCGTGGCTGAGCCCGCCTCCGGTCCTCCGCCGATGCGCCGCCACGCCGACGCCGACGAGGTGGACGCCGTCGTCATAGGCACGGGCGCGGGCGGCGCGCCCATCCTCGCCCGGCTGGCGCAGGCCGGCTGCCGCGTGGTGGCGCTGGAGGCGGGCCGATGGTGGACGCCGGAGGCGGACTTCGCCACCGACGAGCTCGAGCAGGACAAGCTGTTCTGGACCGACGAGCGCCTCTCCGCCGGGGCCGACCCGCTGGCCTTCGGAGCCAACAACTCGGGCGTGGGCGTGGGCGGCTCCACCCTGCATTGGACGGCCTACGCCCCGCGCGCCCAGCCCGACGACCTGACGCTGCGCTCCACGCAGGGGGTGGGCCGCGACTGGCCGGTCTCCTACGAGGAACTCGCGCCCTACTACGACGAGGTGGAGGCCTTCATCGGCGTCTCCGGCCCCGACCCCTACCCGTGGGGCCCGGCGCGGACGGCCCCCTACCCGCTCGCGCCCCTGCCGCTGAACAGCGCGGCGCGGCTGATGGAGCGCGGCTGCGCCGCCGTGGGGATCAGGACCTCGCCCGCGCCGAACGCGGCGCTGTCGGGGACATACCACCAGGAAGGCTACGGCTTCCGCTCGGCCTGCAGCAACCGCGGCTTCTGCCAGGCGGGGTGCAGCCACGGCGCCAAGGCCACCACGCTCAACACCTACATCCCCACGGCGCTGAAGGCGGGGGCGGAGGTGCGGCAGGGCTGCTACGCCACGGGCGTGGAGCGCGACCGCGAGGGACGGGTCACCGCGGTCACCTACCGCGACGGCTCCGGGGCGGAGCGCCGCCAGCGCTGCCGCAACCTGTTCCTCTGCGCGGGCGGCGTGGAGAGCCCGCGGTTCCTGCTGCTGCATGGCTTGGCGAACGGCTCGGGCGCGGTGGGGCGGGGGTTCATGGCGCACCCCGGCCTGCAGCTCTGGGGCGTGTTCGACGAGGAGACGCGGCCCAACCGGGGCGTGCCCGGCGGGCTGATCAGCGAGGACACGCACCGCCCCGCCGACGCCGACTTCGCAGGCGGCTACCTGCTGCAATCCATCGGCGTGATGCCCGTCACCTACGCCACGCAGCTGGCGCGCGGGACGGGCTGGTGGGGGCCGAGGCTCGTGGAGCACATGCGGCGCTACAACCACGTGGCGGGCATCAACATCCTGGGCGACTGCCTGCCCGACGACGACAACCGCCTGACCTTGTCGGACGAGCTGGACGCGCGCGGGGCGCCCAAGCCGCTGGTCACCTTCGCCAACGGCGCGAACGAGCGCGCCATGACCGCCCACGCCGAGCGCACCATGCGCGCGATCTGGGAGGCGGCGGGGGCGCGCGAGGTGTGGGCCTTCCCCCGCAACGCCCACACGCTGGGGGCCTGCCGCATGGGCGCGGACGCCGACGACAGCGTGGTGGGGCCCGACGCCCGGGCGCACGACGTCCCCAACCTCTACGTCTGCGACAACTCCGTCTTCCCGAGCGCGCTCAGCGTGAACCCCTGCCTGACGCAGCTGGCGCTGAGCCTCCTCGTCGCCGACCGCTTCCTGGGCCGCACCGCATGATGAGCTTCCTCGACGCCCTCCAGCGCCGGCCCGACGCGGGCCGATACGACGTGGGGGACACGCACGGCGGGGGCGCGGGCCGCGACGGCTCGGGCCTGCCGGACGGCTCGCGCGGGGCGTTCCGCTTCGCCACCGGGATCGAGTGCTCCAACCCCACCATCGACGGCGGCCGGGTGCGGCGCGACCTCCTGGCCGAGTGCGGCCACTACGACCGTTGGCGCGAGGATCTGGGGCTGGTGCGCGAGCTGGGCTGCCGCACCCTGCGCTACGGCCTGCCGATCCACCGCATCGTGCAGGGCGAGCGGCTGGACTGGGAGTTCGCCGACCTCGTCATGGCCGAGATGCGGAGGCTGGAGATCGAGCCCATCCTCGACCTCCTGCACTTCGGCGTGCCCGACGCCTGGGGCGACTTCCAGAACCCCGACCTCCCCGTGCTGTTCGCCGACTATTGCGACAAGGTGGCCGAGCGCTACCCATGGGTGCGCTGCTGGACGCCGGTGAACGAGATCTTCGTCACCGCCAGAAACAGCGGCCGCGACGGGTTGTGGAACGAGCAGGGGCGCGACGACAGGAGCTTCATCACCGCGCTGAAGCACGCCACCGCCGCCAACATCCTGGGCGCCCACGCCATCGCCAAGCGCCGGGCGGACTGCATCATCGTGCAGAGCGAATCCGCCGAGTGCGTCCACGCCGCCGTGCCCACGCAGCCGCCCTGGGTGGTGATGAACAACAAGCTGCGCTTCCTGTCGCTCGACCTCCTCTACGCCCACCCGCCCGACGCCGACGTCATGCTGTTCATGCAGGACAACGGGCTGACGCGCGAGGAGTACGAGTGGTTCATGGTCGGTGAGCCTCCCGGCTACCAGGTCATGGGCACGGACTATTACGGCCGCAACGAGCGCATCCTGAAGCCCGACGGGAAGATGATTGTGGCGGAGGACGTCTACGGCTGGCGCCAGATCACCCGCGAATACTACGAGCGCTATAAGAAGCCCGTCTTCCACACCGAGACCAACGTGTTCGATCCCGAGCAGGCGCCCGCCTGGCTGTGGAAGCAGTGGGTCAACATCCTGGGCATGCGCGACGACGGCGTGCCGGTGCTCGGCTTCACGTGGTACAGCCTGACCGACCAGGTGGACTGGGACACGCAGCTGGCCGAGAAGAACGGAACGGTGAACGCCTGCGGCCTCTACGACCTGGACCGCCGCCCGCGGAAGGTGGCCGCAGACTTCCGCAGCCTCCTGGAGACTTTCGGCCGGATCAGCATCATTCCCCACGCGGAGCTTCTGGAGGTCACCGACCAGCCCGCACAGCTGAAGGTGGACGTATGAACCGCCCCACCCTGCTCCTGCTGCACGCCTTCGGCGCGTCCGGCGCGTCATGGAACGCGTTCCGCACCGCGTGGGACGGCCCGACGCTGGCGCCCGACATCCCGGGCTTCGCCGGCTCCGCCCCGCCGCCGGGCGCGCTGAGCGTGGCGGCCTGCGCCGACTGGGTGCTCGCCCGGCTGGCGGAGGCGGAGGCACCGACGGTGCTCGTGGGCTGGTCCATGGGCGGCAAGCTGGCCGCCGCCGCCGCCGCACGGCAGCCTGAGGGGCTGCGGGCGCTGGTCCTGCTCGCCCCCTCCCCGCCCGTCCCGGAACCCATCGAGGAGGAGGAGCGGGGCCGGCAGCTGCGATCCCTCGGCGCACGCGAGGGTGCGGAGGCGAACGCCGACGACAACGCCGCGCACCGCCTGCCCGACTCCGCCCGCGAGGCGGCGATCGCCGACTGGCTCGCGGTGGACAAGAAGGCGTGGCGCTGGTGGTGGCTGGAGGGCAGCCGCGAGACGGTGGACGTCTCCGCCGTGGACGTCCCCGTCACCGTCCTGGCGGGCGAGCGCGATCCCAACCTCGGGCCCGACGTGCAGCGCCGCCTCACCCTGCCCGCCTTCGCCGGCGCGGAGCTCCACACCCTGCCCGACGTGGGCCACCTCATCCCGCGCGAGGCACCCGACGAGCTCGCGCGGGTGATGGCGCAGCGGCTCGACGGCGTCGGCTGACCGGGGCACAACCGCCGCCATGCGCATCGCCACCTGGAACGTGAACTCGGTCAACGCGCGGCTGGAGATGATCCTCGACTGGTTCCGCAAGGCTCAGCCCGACGTGGCCTGCCTGCAGGAGATCAAGTGCGTGGACGAGCGCTTCCCCCTGCTCGCCTTCGAGGAGCTGGGCTACAACGCCGCCGTCCACGGGCAGAAGAGCTACAACGGCGTGGCGATCCTCTCCAAGCACCCGCTGGAGGACGTTCGACGCGGGCTGCCGGGCGACGACGCCGACGAGCAGGCGCGCTACCTGGAGGCGGTGGTGGCGGCCCCCCGGCCCGTGCGCGTGGCCTCCATCTACCTGCCCAACGGCAATCCGGTGGAGACCGACAAGTTCGGCTACAAGCTGCGCTGGATGGAGCGCCTGCGCCGCCACGCCGCCGACCTCCTGCTCCTTGAGGAGCCGCTGGCGCTCGTGGGCGACTACAACTGCATCCCCACCCCGGCCGACTGCTCCGACCCCGCCATGTGGACGGGCGACGCCCTGTACCGGCCCGAGACGCGCGCCGCCTTCCGCGCGCTGAAGAACCTGGGCCTGACGGAGGCGAACCTTTCCGCGGGCGCCGAGCCGCACGGCTTCACCTTCTGGGACTACCAGGCGGGCGCCTGGCAGCGGAACATCGGCATCCGCATCGACTTCGCGCTCCTCTCCCCTCAGGCCGCCGACCTTCTGGAGAGCTGCCGGATCGACAAGCACGTGCGCGCCAAGGACAAGCCGTCGGACCACGTGCCGGTGGTGGTCGACCTGGCCGCCTGAACGGCGGCGGCGCCTGCGCGTTGTGTCGGGATGTCCGACACGAACCGCCCCAAGCCCTACTCCACCGAAGAAGAGAGCCAGCGCCCCGGCCCCGGGGAGGGCGCGCAGCCGCGCTCCACCAACGAGCCCCACGGGTCGGAGGGGTCGAGCGCCACGACCAAGACGCGCACCGACCCGCACACCGGCGAGCCGACAGGGGGGCGGCCCGACACCGCCGGCTGAGCCGCCGCACACGCCGCTTGCGGAAGCCCGGCCCTTCGTGTCGGATCGCGCCCTTGCACAAGGGGCGGGACGACATGCGGCGGACGATCTCAGCGGCGGCGGCGGCCGCGTTCCTGGCGGGCGGCGCGCTCGCCCAGACGGCGGCGGCCCAGGCCACCGCGCCCGCCACCCCCGCCAAGGACGCCGCCGCCGTCGCCAACGCCGGCCCTCAGCGCGGCCACCCCGCCAAGGGCAAGGACGTCGACCCTGCGGGCGACGACATCCCGGCCGGCGGCTACGAGGGGCCGACCACCGGCTACGACTACACCAAGCGCGTGGAGATGATTCCCATGCGCGACGGGGTGAAGCTCTACACGGTGATCTGGACGCCCAAGGGCGCTCACGACGCGCCGATCATCCTGACGCGCACGCCCTACGACGCGGCCAAGCACAAGCGCAACGACAGCCCGTCGCTTCTCTCCGCCCTGTCGCTGGCCGACGAGCCGTTCGTCCGTGCGGGCTACATCCGCGTCTACCAGGACGTGCGC
>CAXSHO010000165.1:0-5574 GCA_964237305.1 uncultured Caulobacteraceae bacterium | reverse complement strand
TGGCCGCGCTTGGCGAGGGAGGCGGCGTCGGCCGCGCGCTTCAGGGCGCCTTCGGTGATCTCGCCGGCGTGGGCGTAGCCGGCGGTCTCGCCCGCCACCACGCGCAGGCCGAAGCCCTCGCCGGCGTCGTAGGCGGCCGATTTCAGCCGGCCGTCGTCGAACACCAGCATCTCGCTTTCGGTGCGCTCCAGGAACAGCTCGCCGTCGTCGGCCGCGGCCAGCGCCTCCCGCAGGAGCGCCAGCGCGCGCTCGGGCGCGACGTCGGACGAGTCGAGGATGGAGGGCGGGGCCGCGGGTGCGTTCATGCCCTCTTAGATCGCAACGGCGGGGGCGGCCGGCAAGCCTCGCCGTCGCGCGCCGAATCCGTGGAAAGGCGGATCATGCACGAGCTCTCCAGCCGTCTGGGCGCCGCGATCATGCTGATGGTGCTGGCCGCCGCCGCGGCGTGGGGCCGGGCGAAGGAGCGGCAGACCGCCGCGGTGCTCTCCATGGGCTGGGGAACGCTGATCCTGACGCAGATCGTCACCGGCCGGGGAGCCCCGCCGACCATTCTCGCCATCGAGGACCTGCTGGTGTTCGCAGCCCTGTTCGCCATCCTGTGGCGATCGCGCGAGGGGTGGGCGCCGTTCGCCCTCGGTCTCCAGGCGGTGGCCATGGGCGTGCACGCGGTGCGGTGGCTGGCGCCTGGCATGTCGGACGCGACCTACCTCACCGCGCTCGCCGTCTTGAGCTACGGGGTGCTCGCCGCCCTCGCCTGGGGTGTGTGGCGCCTCCGGGCGACGGGCGCGGAGGCGGCTGGACGTTCCTAGGACAGGACGATATTCCTGTCGGGCGCGAGGCTGCGGCGATTCGCGCGAGGGAGGCGGCGATGCTCACTCACGGCGAGATCTGGGGCGGCCTGGACGCCCTGGCCGCCCGCTTCGACATGAGCCCGTCGGCGCTCGCCAAGCTGGCGGGGCTCGACCCCACCAGCTTCAACCGGTCCAAGCGCGTCTCCGCCGACGATCCGCCGCGCCCGCGCTGGCCCTCGACCGAGAGCCTCGCCAAGGTGCTCGCCGCCACGGGCGTGGGGCTGGCCGACTTCGGCGAGCTGGCCACCGGCGCCCGGGCGCGGCCGCGCGGCGTGCCGCTCCTGGGCTTTGCGCAGGCGGGTCGCGACGGCTTCTTCGACGACGCCGGCTTCCCGGTGGGCGAGGGGTGGGAGGAGGTGGAGGTCCCGGGCTCTCCGGAGGGCGTCTACGCCCTGGAGATCTCCGGCGACTCGATGGCCCCGCTCTACCGCGAGGGCGACCGGGTGGTGGTGCGCCCGCTCGCCGAGCCGCCGCGGCGGGGCGACCGGGTGGTGGCCAAGACGCTGGCGGGCGAGGTCATGGCCAAGGAGGTGGCGCGCGTCACCGCCCGGCGGATCACCCTGCGCTCGCTGAACCCCGCCCATCCGGACCGCGTCCTCGAGCTGGCGGAGATCGCCTGGATCGCGCGCATCCTGTGGGCCAGCCAGTAGCGGCTCAGCGGTGCGCCGCCTTGCGCAGCGCCTTGGCCTCCTCCGCGGTGATGGGCGCGAACTCCTGCACGATCATGGGCGAGCGGAAGCCGCCCGGCGTGCTGTCCACCGACAGGTCGAAATCCAGCGGCGTGCAGAGCAGCGACGTCCCCCGGATCACGTTGACGAGGAAGCTGGACGGGTCGCGCAGCCGCGAGTTGGGCGTCACCGTCAGCCGCCACCAGCGCCTTTGCGACTCGACCAGGATCGTCCGGTCGTCGATGGGCGTGTAGTGGGTGTCGGAGCCGGAGCTCACCTGGACGCAGTCGCGCGCCGGGCGCGTGGCCGCAGGCGCGGCGGCCAGGGCGGTGGCGAGGAGGAGGGCGGGGATCATCGGCTGGGCTCCGAAACGGCGGTCGCATCCTTCAAACCGCGCTCGACGCCTTCGGGTTCAAGCACGCCCAGGTCCTCGCCCGCCAGCACCCGGCCGATGAGCGCGGCGGTGCGGTCCAGCCCGAAGATCGCGGCGAAGGAGCCGAAGCGCGGGCCCTGCGGCTGGCCCAGCAGCGTCTCGTACAGGGCGCCGAACCACCCCCGCAGCGGGTCGAAGCCCGCCGCCTTGCCCGCCTCGTACACCTCCGCCTGGATCGCCTCGCCGTCCGCGCCCGCGGGCAGAGCCTCCAGCCGCGCCTTGAGGTCGGCCAGCGCCCCGCGCTCCCGCGCGTCCGGGAGGCGGAAGCGCTTGGTGGGGCGGACATAGTCTTCGTAGAAGCTGATCGCGCGGGGGATGGAGCTCGCCAGCAGCGGCTGCGTGTCGGGCGTGGCGTCGGGCTGGTAGCGGCGGATGAAGCTCCACAGCATGTCCTCCGACCCCGCGTCCGACGCCGAGACCACGTTCAGGAGCAGCGAGAAGCCCACGGGCGAGCCGGACGGGGGCGGGTGGCCGCCGTGGACGGACCAGACCGGGTTGTCCAGCCGCTTGGCGGCCTCCTGCCCGGCGTAGGCGTCCAGCTGCTGGATGTACTCGTCCGCCGCCCGGGGGATCACGTCGAAGCTGAGCTTCTTCGCGCTCTTCGGTGACTGGAACATGTAGTAGGCGAGGCTCTCCGGCGGACCGTAGCGCAGCCACTGCTCCATGGTCAGCCCGTTGTTCTTCGACTTGGAGATCTTCGCGCCCTCGCCGTCGAGGAACATTTCGTAGCTGAAGCCGCAGGGCGGCTCTCCGCCCAGGATGCGGCACACCTTGGTGGACACCTTCACCGAGTCGATCAGGTCCTTGCCGCTCATCTCGTAGTCGACGTCCAGCGCCGTCCAGCGCATCGCCCAGTCGGGCTTCCACTGCATCTTCACGCGGCCGCCGGTGACGGGGACTTCCGTGCGCGTCCCGTCCTCGTCGGCGAACACGATCGTGCCCGCCGCCGCGTTCCGCTCCAGCGTGGGGGCCTGCAACACGTGGCCGGTCGTGGGGCTGATCGGCAGGAACGGCGAGTAGCTCAGCCTCCTCTCGGGCCCGAGCGTGGGCAGCATCACCGCCTGGATCTCGTCGAACCGCTCCAGCGCCGTGCGCAGCGTCGCGTCGAACACCCCCGACCCGTAGGCCTCGGTGGACGAGACGAAGTCGTAGTCGAACCCGAACCCGTCGAGGAAGCGGCGCAGGCGGGCGTTGTTGTAGGCGCCGAACGACGACTCCTGTTCGAAGGGGTCGCGCACGGCCGTCAGCGGCTTCTCCAGGTCCTCCTCCAGCCAGTCCTGGTGCGGCAGGCCGGGCGGCGCCTTGCGCAGGCCGTCCATGTCGTCGCTGAAGCAGATCAGCGTGGTGGGGACCGCGTCCTCCGTCAGCGCGCGGAAGGCCGAGCGCACCATGGTGGTGCGCGCCACCTCGCCGAAGGTGCCCACGTGCGGCAGGCCGGAGGGGCCGTAGCCCGTCTCCAGCACCACCGGGCGGGCGGCGATCTCCGGGTGGTCGGCGATCGCCCCGGCGGCCTCTCCCGCCGCCATCCGCCCGAGCGCGTCGGCGGCCGCGTCCCGCGGCAGCCGCTTGGCCGCCACATGCTTCAGCAGCGCCCGCGCCTGCTCGAACGGCCAGGCGCGGGCGGCGTGCGCGTCGGCGGACAGGCCGGGGAGGGGCTTCAGCGTCATGGGCGCGGTCTAGAACCGCTGAGGGCGTTTTGCATCATCTCCGTCATCCTGGGCGCGCAGCGACCCGGGACCCAGGACCCCGCGCGCGACCTGAACTCCTGGGTCCCGGCTCTCCGCTCCGCTGCGGCCGGGATGACAACCGATGGTGGCGGCAGGCGCCCGGGGCGCCTACTTCCGCCCCATGCAGACGAAGAACCCCTTCCTGGAAGAAGCGGCCAAGCTCTCCGAGCACGCCATGGGCCTCGCCCAGGCCGCGGGCGAGGAGATGAAGACGATGTTCCAGACGCAGGGCGAGCGCGTGGCGGTCAGCCTCGACCTCGTGCGCCGCGACGAGCTGGACGCGGTGAAGGCCGCGCTCTCCGCCGAGATCGCCGCGCTGCGGGCGGAGGTCGCCGCGCTCCGCTCGCCCCCTGCGACCCCGCCCGCCGCCGCGGTTCCCCCCCCGGGCGACGCCGGTTGAGCCGACTCGCCGAAGCCCGCTACGGTGCATCCACGGCCCTGACCCGCCCGCGTCCTCCGCGCGGCCGGGCGGCCTGCGAGACCGCGTAATGGACACGCCGCAGGAAGGCGACGAGCTCGAGTTCGCGCTCGATCCGCTCGACGTCGTCGAACACGTGCTGAACGCGGAGAACCTCGACTTCGACCGGACGGAGGACGGCGACCTCGCCTTCGCGATCACCGGCGACTGGAAAGACTACGAGCTGTGGTTCGCCTGGCGGCCCGAGGCGGACTGCCTGCAGCTGTGCCTGTCGCTCGACATGCGCGCGGGCAAGGGCAAGCGCACCGCCGCCCACCACCTGATCAGCCTGATCAACCAGCGCGTCTGGCTCGGCCACTTCGAGGTGTGGACCGAGGACGGCGAGATCGTCTACCGCCACGCCATGAGCCTCCCCACCGGCGAGCGCCCCACGCTCGCCCAGGCCGCCAGCATGATCGACGGCGCCGTGGAGGCCGCCGACCGCTTCCACCCCGCCTTCGACTTCCTGCTGAAGGGCTCCAAGACGCCCGCGGAGGCCATGGCCGCCTGCATGTTCGAGACGGCGGGCACGGCGTAGGACGGAACAGCCGCCGAGCTGTCGTGTTCGACGGCGGCTATGAGTGGGCAGCTGACCAAGTCCGTAGGACCGGCACGGCGACGACGGCGGCTAGCCTAACGTGGAGTAGCGCAGAGCGCATTGGGATCGAGGGTTGCTGCATTTGCGAGGCGACCCGGCTTGATCCCCAATTCGCTGATCCGCCGGTCGAGCAACCCCAGCCTTGCTTTTCGCGCTTCGGCGTAGGCTCGCGCGACCCCGACATCTTCGCGCAGCGCCTTTGCATCGGCTGCATCGAGCACCCCCTTGCCGGAGAAGCGACCAAGCCGGGTCCAGACCTTAGTTTCTTCGCTCAAGGCATCATTGGCGCTACCGATCACGTCGTAGACATTGCCGAACTTGAGCCGGTCATCGAGCGGCATATGCGCGGCGACAGCCCCCGACTTAGTGATATCCCAGGCCGACGCCCTAAGCACGGACAAGATGGGCTGGTTTCGCAAGCTGAACAGGTTGACGCTATCGAGCTTCGCGGCTCCCACGGACCACTGCTCAAACAAGGCTAGCCGAACCTCTCGGCATCGATCGCCAGCACTCGTGAACCGGAGCCGGGCCAGGTTCAGCCCAAGTTCCTGCTTGATGGCTTCATGCGCCTCCTTCACCTGAGTCTCTGAACGGGTGTGCTCGACCACCTGCTCCAACCCGAGCGCGATCAGAATGCCGCACACGATGGTGCCGATCTCGACCAGGAACTCGCGCCAGCTGTGCGCGGCCTTCGGTTTGTGGATGTCCATGGCGCCAATCGGGTCCTAAGCCTGGACCCTAACCCAAGCCACGTGCCCCTCAACCCTCGAAGTCCGCTCAGGGTCGAGGCTGTGTGAAAACCCTCTGATCTGCTAAGCTGTAGGTGCTTCGCGGAGGCTG
>CAXSHO010000164.1:0-5709 GCA_964237305.1 uncultured Caulobacteraceae bacterium | reverse complement strand
AGGGCGAGGCGTCCCTTGTCCTCCCCCGATCTCGGGGGAGGGGGACCGCGCGAAGCGGGGTGGCGGGGGTCGCGCGACGCGTCCGGTGCTGCGCCACCCCCTCCGTCACGGCCCCTGGCCGCGCCACCTCCCCCGAGATCGGGGGAGGACTGCAGGTCGGCGCTCACGCCGCCGCCTCGTGCGCGGCGTCCCACGCCTGCACCGCGTCCCGGTCGCGCAGGGTGAGCCAGCCGGTGTCGGCGGTGACCTCGGGCAGCACCTTCCACGAGCGGCGGCACTTGGCGCCCTCGGCGCGCCGGGGCTCCACTGCGACGCCCGCGACCTCCGGCAGGCGAAAGGCGTCGGCGGGGCCGTCGCCGGCGAGGAGCTCGGCGGCGGAGGCGCGGAACACGTCGGCGGCGTCCAGGCCGTCGAAGGCCGACAGGAGCGCGGGGTCGGCGATCCACACCCGGGGCGCGGCCTCCAGCGCGGAGCCGATGCGCTTCTCGCGCCGCGCCACCTCCAGGGCGCCGGTGACCACCTCCAGCACGCGCATCACCTCGGCCCAGCGCGCCGCCTCCGCGTCGTCGCGCCAGGCGTCGGGCGTGTCGGGGAAGACGCGGAGCGCGTTGGGGCCGGCCTCGGGGAAGCGGGTGGTCCAGGCCTCCTCGCAGGTGAAGGGCGCGAGCGGGGCCAGCCAGATGGTCAGCCGCTCGAACAGGAGGTCCATCACCGTGCGCGCGGCGCGGCGGCGCTCGGCGTCGGGCCGGTCGCAGTAGAGGCTGTCCTTGCGGACGTCGAAGTAGAGCGCGGAGAGCTCGCCCTGCGCGAACTCGGTGACGAGACGCCAGACGTCGGAGAAGCGGTAGGTCTCGTAGGCGGCGCGCACCTCGCGGTCCAAGGCCCACAGCCGGTGCAGGATGAAGCGCTCCAGCGGCGGCATGGCGTCGGGGGCCACCCGCTCGGCGGCCGGGTCGAAGCCGTCCAGCGCGCCCAGGAGATAACGCAGCGTGTTGCGCAGCTTGCGGTAGCCGTCGGTGACGGTCTGCAGGATGGCGCGGCCGATCCGCTGGTCCTCCTGGTAGTCCACCATGGCGGCCCACAGCCGGATGATCTCGGCGCCCGAGTCCTTGATGATGCTCTGCGGGTCCACGGCGTTGCCCAGCGACTTGGACATCTTCTCGCCGCTGTCGGTCAGGGTCATGCCGTGGGTGACCACCTGGCGGTAGGGGGCGCGGCCGCGGGTGGCCGCGCTCTCCAGAAGCGACGACTGGAACCAGCCGCGCGCCTGGTCCGAACCCTCCAGGTAGAGGTCGGCGGGGTCGCGGCTGTCGGCCCGGCCCTCCAGTGTGAAGGCGTGGGTGCAGCCGGAGTCGAACCAGACGTCCAGGATGTCGTCCACCTTCTCGAACCGGGCCGGGTCGTGGTCCGGCCCGAGGAAGACGGCGGGGTTGGTGGTGAACCAGGCGTCCGCCCCGTCTGCGGCCACCGCGGCCTGGATGCGCGCGTTCACCGCGGCGTCCTGCAGCGGCTTGCCCGTGGCGGTGTCGACGAAGATGGCCAGCGGGGTGCCCCAGGCGCGCTGGCGGCTGACCAGCCAGTCGGGCCGGCCCTCCACCATGCCGCGCAGGCGGTTCTTGCCCGACTGCGGGAAGAAGTCGGTGGCGTCGACGGCGGCCAGGGCGGTCTGGCGCAGGCTGTCGGCCTCGCCTTCAGCCGGTTGGTCCATCGAGATGAACCACTGCGGGGTGTTCCGGTAGAGCACGGGCGCCTTGGAGCGCCAGGAGTGCGGATAGCTGTGCTGCAGCCGGGCGTGCGCCAGGAGCGCGCCGGTCTCGCGCAGCCGATCCATCACCGCACCGTTGGCCGGGCCGAACTTGCCGGCCTTCTTGCCCTCCGCCTCGATCACCTGCAGCCCGGCGAATAGGGGCACGTCGTCGAAGTAGGCGCCGTTGGGGTCCACCGTGTCGGGGATGTCGCGCCGGCCGGAGGCGAGCCAGACGACGTAATCCTCCGCCCCGTGGCCGGGCGCGGTGTGGACGAAGCCGGTCCCCGCGTCGTCGGTGACGTGGCCGCCCGCCAAGAGCGGGACGGGGAAGCCGTAGCCGGGGGCCAGCGCGGCCAGGGGGTGGGTGCAGACGAGGCCCGCGGGGTCCACCGTCTCCACCCGCGTCCAGGCGGTGACGCTGGCTGCGGCGAAGACGGCCTCGGTCAGCGCGTCCGCGAGGATCAGCAGGTCGCCCGCCTTCGCGTTCGCCGCCTGGTCCAGCGCCTCGCCGACGCTCTCCACGCGGTAGAGGCCGTAGGCGATGGACGGGCCGTAGCTGATGGCGCGGTTGGCGGGGATGGTCCACGGGGTGGTGGTCCAGATGACAACGGAGGCGCGGGCCGCGTCGCCTTCGGCTCCCGACTGCACCGGGAACTTCACCCAGATCATGGGCGAGTTGAGGTCGTGGTATTCCACCTCGGCGTCGGCCAGGGCGGTGCGCTCCACCGGGCTCCACATCACGGGCTTGGAGCCGCGGAACAGCCGGCCCGACATCAAGACCTTGTGGAACTCGGCGATGATCTTCGCCTCCGTCCCGAAGTCCATGGTGGCGTAACGGCTCGGCCAGTCGCCCAGCACGCCCAGGCGCTGGAACTCTTTCGCCTGCGCCTCGATCCAATGCGCGGCGTAGTCGCGGCAGCGCGTGCGGAACTCGGCGGTGGGCACCTGGTCCTTGGTCTTGCCCGCCTTGCGCACCTCCTCCTCGATTTTCCACTCGATGGGCAGGCCGTGGCAGTCCCAGCCGGGCACGTAGTCCACGTCGAAGCCCAGCGCGAAGCGCGAGCGCACCACGAAGTCCTTCAGCGTCTTGTTCAGCGCGTGGCCGATGTGGATCGGGCCGTTGGCGTAGGGCGGCCCGTCGTGCAGCACGAACAGGGGCGCGCCGTCCGCCTGCCGCCTGGCGCGGATCACCTGATAGAGATCGGCCTCCGCCCAGCGCGCCAGGAGCTCGGGCTCCAGCTTGGGCAGGCCCGCGCGCATGGGGAAGGGCGTGGCCGGCAGGAACACCGTCTCGCGGTAGTCGCGCTCGGCGTCGGCGTGCGGGGGGGCGGACAGGTCGTCAGGCATCGGGGTCTCGCGGAGCTCGGGAGGCGCAGGGCGCGGCGTCGGTCGCCCGGCGGACGCGGCGGAGCCTCGCTCCGGCGTCACGCCGGGCGGCGAATCTGCAGGGGGCCGCCGACGAGCATCGGGCGCGTGTAGCAGACGGGCGCGGGGCGGCCTAGCGGCGGGCTGGACACACGCGCTCATCGGCGACTACGGCCGACACCAACGCTGCAGAAGCGCCTCTCACGGCGGCGAACCGTGTGTCTGGCCTATCTGCCGTCAGGTCATAGATTGCGATGACTTCATAGCAGCCCGGCGACGCAGCCTTTCTCTCATACGACACGTACTCTAATCGTGACGCAGATACCTGCTTGCTTCTAAGCAAACTTATGTACCATCGAGCGCCCACATCGACCGTCGGGATGCGAGTTTTACAAGTGTTTACTTGAGTTGGTCGAGGCTTGGTACAGCAACAGACGCCCATTCCTTGGCGGCCGCGTACTGAGCTTGATCGGCGGTGCCAACGCCCTTGGTCAGATACCGAACCAGCGCTCCGCCGCCTGCCTTGGGCGATAGAAATTGCTCGAAAATACGATTCTGTAAATCAGGCGTAAGCTTCTCCTCACCCGTCAGACCCATAGCGCTTTTCGCCTCCCCTAAGGTTTTGAGAATGATCTGATACGCGTCTACGGCAAACATACGGTGCGCGTCAGTCCCAGAAAGACGGGGAGTGGCAAGCACATGATTGATAGTCACGCCATTCATAGTGCCAGCGGGTGGGTTGACAAAGGAATGACCGACCTTGCCACCCCACACACCCTGCGTACCAGTGTTATACGATTCGTAATCGCCTTCTCCCAGACCGAGCGCGCGAGCAAGTTGCTGATATGTATGCTGCGGTAATTGGCCCGTCGTGGCCGGATGGCTGGAAGAATCTAAGCGACCCAGCGCGCGGTCGAATTACCCCTCCTGCAACGGTTGCAGCCGCGCCTTCAGCTCGGCCGTGACAGAATGCTGCTGCTGAGAAGGCAGCTTCCCGACCTCCTGTGCCAGCAGGTGTGGATCGAGCGAACCACGCGGCTTGCCTGACGAATGAGGGCGTCCGTCTCCGCCGTCGTCGGACCTCCGGGGCCGCTGGAGGAAGGGGCGGCGAGGCTGTCGGTCGTGGGCATGGTCAGCTCCTGCAGGCGGAATGACGCCACACTCCACCGCCGGCTCCATAGGGGTTCTCCCTAGCGGGCGGTGACCCTCAACCCAGGAGCGGGGCCAGGGCCGCGCGGGCGGCGTCGGCCATGTCGGGGCGCTTGAGGGCGAGGGCCACGTTGGCGCGGAGCCAGCCGATGCGGTCGCCGCAGTCGTAGGTGGTCCCGTCGTATTCGAGGGCGTGGAAGTCTTGCGAGCCCATCAGGCGCGCCATGGCGTCGGTGAGCTGGATCTCGCCCCCGGCGCCGCGCTCGCGCTCGGCCAGGGCGGCGAAGATCTCCGGGTTCAGCACGTAGCGGCCGGAGATGAAGAGATTGGAGGGCTCCGTGCCCGGCGCGGGCTTCTCCACCATGCCCGTCATGCGGTTCAGCCGCCCCTCGTGCGTCTCCAGCGCCACCACCCCGTACTGGTGCGCCATGTCGGGGGGGCAGGGCTCCACCACGATGATGTTGGAGCCGCCGGTGGCCTCATAGGCGTCCAGCATCTGGCGCGTGGCGCCCGGCGCGGCGTCCATGATCATGTCGGGGAGCAGCACGGCGAAGGGCTCGTCGCCGATGATGTCGCGGGCGCACCACACGGCGTGGCCCAGGCCGTGGGGAGCCATCTGGCGCACGTAGCTGATCTCGCCCTCGCGCGGCAGGTGGTCGAGGAGGTCGGCCAGGAGCTTGTCCTTGCCCTTGGCCTCCAGCGTGGCCTGCAGCTCGGGGGCGTGGTCGAAATAGTCCTCCATGGCCGACTTCCCGCGGCCGGTGACGAGCACGATGTGCTCGATGCCCGCGGCGCGCGCCTCGTCCACCACCCAGTGGATCAGCGGGCGGTCCACCACCGTCAGCATCTCCTTGGCCACCGTCTTGGCGGCGGGGAGCATGCGGGTGCCGAGCCCCGCCACCGGCAGGACGGCTTTTCTGACGCGCTTCATCCGACTCTCCGCTCACCCCCGCGAAGGCGGGGACCTCGACGCTGAGCGCCGCCCCCACCGCATCGACCCCGGCCAGGCCAGGGTCGAGCCCCCCGCCTGCGCGGGGATAAGCGATATGGAGGGGTGTTATTCCACCGTCACCGACTTGGCGAGGTTGCGCGGCTGGTCCACGTCCGTGCCCTTCTGCACGGCCACGTGATACGCCAAAAGTTGGATCGGTATGGCGTAGACCAGCGGGGCGATCAGTTCGGGGCAGTCGGGCGTCTGCACCACCTTGGTGGCGGCGTGGGCGCTCCGGGCGCCCGCCGCGTCGGTGATGAGGATGATGGGGCTGCCGCCGCGCGCCGCCACCTCCTGCAGGTTGGACAGCGTCTTCTCCAGGAGCTCGCCGGAGGGGGCGGTGACCACCACGGGCATGTGCTCGTCCACCAGCGCGATCGGGCCGTGCTTCATCTCGCCCGCGGCGTAGCCCTCCGCGTGGATGTAGCTCAGCTCCTTGAGCTTCAGCGCGCCCTCG
>CAXSHO010000163.1:0-5784 GCA_964237305.1 uncultured Caulobacteraceae bacterium | reverse complement strand
CTGAACGAGCCGCGCTACGCCTCCCTGCCCAACATCATGAAGGCCAAGAAGAAGCCGATCGACGCCAAGACGATCGCCGACTTCGGCGTGGACCCGGCGCCCCGGCTGAAGGTGCTGAAGGTGACCGAGCCGCCCCGGCGCGGCGGCGGGATCAAGGTCGAGTCCATCCCCGACCTCGTGATGAAGCTGAAGAACGAAGCGGGAGTGCTCTGACCATGGCCGTCCTCGTCATCGCCGACCACGACGGTTCGGCCCTCCGCGACACCACGCTGAAGACCCTCGCCGCCGCCCAGAAGATCGGCGGCGATGTGGACGTGCTGGTGGTGGGCTCCGGCGCGCAGGCCGCCGCGCAGGCCGCCGCGAACGCCGCAGGCGTGCGCAAAGCGCTCCTGGCCGAGAGCGACGCCCTGGGCCACCAGGTGGCGGAGGCGGTCGCCGACGCCGTGGCGGCGCTGGCGGGCGGCTACGACGCGGTGCTGTTCCCCTCCACCTCCAACGGCAAGAACGCCGCGCCGCGGGTCGCCGCGAAGCTGGACGTGTCGCCCGTCAGCGACGTAATTGAAGTGGTGGACGCCCACACCTTCGTGCGCCCCATCTACGCCGGCAACGCCCTGGAGACCGTCCAGTCGTCGGACAAGGTGGTCGTGGCCACCGTGCGCCCCACCGCCTTCAAGGCCGTGGAGCCAACGGGCGGCTCCGGCGTGGTGGAGCCCGCGGGCGTGGGCCAGGCGGGGGCTCGTGAAGCGAAGTTCGTCTCCGACGAGGTGGTCAAGAGCGACCGGCCCGAGCTCGGCGCGGCCAAGATCGTGGTCTCCGGCGGACGCGCTTTGGGTTCGGCGGAGGAGTTCCACTCGGTGCTCGAGCCCCTGGCCGACAAGCTGGGCGCCGCGGTGGGCGCGAGCCGCGCCGCCGTGGACGCCGGCTACGCCCCCAACGACTACCAAGTGGGCCAGACCGGCAAGGTGGTCGCCCCCGACCTCTACATCGCGGTGGGCATCTCCGGCGCCATCCAGCATCTGGCGGGCATGAAGGACTCCAAGACCATCGTGGCCATCAACAAGGACGGCGACGCCCCGATCTTCCAGGTGGCGGATTACGGCTACGTGGCCGACTACAAGGCGGCGGTGCCCGAGCTGATCGCCGAATTGAGCAAGGGCTGAAGCCGCCCTTCGGTCATCCCGGGCGGCTGAGCCGACCCGGGGACCCAGGGCCACGGGCGCGCGGGGGTGGTCCTGGGTCCCGGCTCTCCGCTTCGCTCCCGCCGGGATGACGAGAGACGCATGAGCCTGATCCAGACCGAGATCGACGGCCACGTCGCCGTCCTCACCCTCGACCGGCCCGACTCGCTGAACGCGCTGGGCGCGCCCGGCGACGGGGACGCGGTGGCCGCCGCCTGCGAGGCGATCAACGACGACCGCGAGGTTCGCTGCGCCATCCTCACCGGCGCGGGCCGCGCCTTCTCCGCCGGCGGCGACGTCAAGGCCATGAAGGCGCGGGAGGGGGCGTTCGGCGGCGGCCCCGTGGCGATCCGCGACAACTACCGCCGCAACATCCACCGCATCGTCCGCTCGCTCTACAACCTGGAGGTTCCGCTCATCGCGGCGGTGAACGGGCCGGCGGTGGGGCTCGGCTGCGACGTGGCCTGCATGTGCGACATCCGCATCGCCGCCGACACGGCGCGGTTCGGCGTCACCTTCCTGAAGCTCGGCATCATCCCCGGCGACGGCGGGGCGTGGCTCCTGCCGCGCACCGTGGGCATGAGCAAGGCGGCCGAACTCCTCTTCACCGGCGACATCGTCGACGCCGTCACGGCCAAGGAGATCGGGCTCGTCAGCTACGTGGTCGCCCCCAACCAGCTGATGGCGGAGGCCCGCAAGCTGGCCGACCGCATCGCCGTGCAGCCGCCGCACGCGCTCCGCATCGCCAAGTCGCTGCTCCGCCGGGGCCAGGAGGCCAGCTACGAGGTGATGATGGAGCTCTCCGCCGCCAGCCAGGGCCTGTCGCACTGGACGGAGGACCACCTCGAGGGTGTCGACGCGCTCCTCGAGAAGCGCCCGCCGGTGTTCACCGGCCGCTGACGCCTGTCGCCCGCACGGCGCGGCGGCTCCCCAGGAGATCCCAGGCGAGGCCGCCCGCGGTGGTGTCCAGCACGTAGCTGTGCGGCACGCCCGCCGCGCCCAGCACCTGTCCGACCCAGTGGTTGCACTCGTGCGCGCCGTTCGCGCGCTCGCGTCCTGCGAAGAACAGGTCGCCGCCCGCCCCCGTGGCGGTCAGCCGCGGCCGCCCGCCCGGCGCGTCGAAGGTGGCGTCGATGCGGCGCACCAGGGCGTCGAAGCGCGCGGGCGGGATCGCCAGGCGCAGCACCCGCGGCTCGTTCGCGTCGTTCAGCGGGTCGCGCACGGTGAAGACCTGCACGGTGGAGACGTTGAACGGCCACAGCGCGGCGCGGACGAGGTCCAGCGCCCGGGCGAGGGAGAAGCCCTGCTGGCGGTAGAACTTGTCGTCGCCGTAGCCGATCGACGTCCACCGCGAGGGCGGGAGCCGCCGCACCGCGCCCGCCGTCGGCCCGGGCCGCGCCAGGAGGGCGGCGGTGGGCGCCACGAGCCCCGAGTGGAAGCCGTTGTTGGCGACGTAGACGGTCACCGCCGCCGGATCGTGCGACGCCGCGGCGAACACCGGCGCGGCGGGCGCCCGGTAGGTCCCGCAGCCCGCCAGCCCGGAGGCGAGGAACGCCGCCGCGATCCATCCGCGCATGATCCGCTTCGCTCCGCCTCCAGGCCACGCTAGCGGCCGAGGCTTGCGGGACCAAGCCGTCCGACTATATGCCACCGACACAGTTACAGTACGAGAGGTCCCCCATGATCGACAAGCGCCCGTTCTCGACCCTCGGCGGCGCCGACCACGGCTGGCTCAAGGCGCGCCACCACTTCAGCTTCGGCGAGCACCACGACCCGCAGCGCATGGGCTGGGGCGCGATCCGCGTGTGGAACGACGACGAGATCGCGCCGCACACGGGCTTTCCGGCGCACCCGCACCGCGACATGGAGATCATCACCTACGTCCGCTCCGGCGCGATCAGCCACCAGGACTCGCTGGGCAACACCGGCCGCACCGCGGCGGGCGACGTGCAGGTGATGAGCGCGGGCTCGGGCGTGCGTCACGCCGAGATGAACCGGGAGGACGCGACCACCACCCTGTTCCAGATCTGGATCCACCCCCGCGAGCCCGGCGGCGCGCCGGGCTGGGGCGCCAAGCCCTTCCCCAGGGGCGACCGCTCGGGCGCCTTCCGGGCGCTGGCCTCGGGCCTGCCCGGCGATGCGGAGGCCCTGCCGATCCGGGCGGATGCGCGCGTGCTGGGCGCGGCGCTGCGGGCGGGTGAGGAGGCGACGTACGACCTCACGCCCGACCGGCACGCCTACCTGGTCTCGGCCGCCGGGCGGCTGGAGGTGAACGGCGTCACGCTCGACCCCCGCGACGGGGCGGCGGTCACGGGCGAGACGCGGCTGGTGGTGCGCGCGCTGGACGACGCCGAGGTGGTGCTGGTCGACGCCGCCTGACCGCGGGGTCGCGGCCGGAGTGCGTCGATGCGTCCCGGCGGCGCCTTCACGCTTGCGGAAGCTCCGGCGGGTAGAAGCGGGGGCATGATCCGCGCCCTCCTCGCCCTGGCCGTCGCCGCCCCCCTCGGCGGATGCGCCGTCGTGGCCGTCGCCGACGCCGGCGTCAGCGCCGTGGCGGTCACCGCCAAGACGGGCGTCAGGGTGGCCGGCGCGGGCGTGGGCCTCGCTGCGGACGGCGTGGGCGCGGTGGGCCGCGCCGCGACGGGCGGCCGTCGCGAGCGCTAGGTGGTCGCGCCGGGAGGCTCCATGTCGGCGAGGCGGCGGCCGTGGCTCGGCTGCGCCCTCGCCCTCACGGCCTGGCCGCTCGCCGGCCCGCCCGCCCTCGCGGCGTGGCGACCGGACGCTCCGGCGAGAGTCCAGACGGTGAAGGGCGCCGACGGCGACGAGGTCACCTGCACCTCCTACCGCGACGTCTTCCTGCGGCAGCCGCAGACCGACACGCCGTCTCCCGGCCGGACCCTTCTCCTGCACACGGCCGGTCCGGCCTCGTGCCCACGGCGAAGCCCGGCCGGCCGCTCCCTGGAGACGTCGGAATTCGCCTTCGCGGGCCGCAAGGGCGCCTTCCTCCTCTTCGAGGAGGCGGACCCGAACGGCGCCTCCTCCTTCATGGTCTTCGACGCCCGGAGCGGAAGGCGGCTCCTGCGGGACTCGATCCTGGGCGGCGCCTCGCCGACGGACGACATGGAGGTGGAGGTGTCCGCCCGCGGCGCCCTGCGCCTCGCCTACCGGCGGGGCCTGAACACGCCGTGCTCGATCCCCGCTCGGCCGAGCGCCTGCTGGCGAGCCGTCACCCGCGACAGGCGCAACGGCGTGCCCCGCGAGATCGCCCGCCTGCCCCCGCCGGTGGAGGCCTGCCGGGCCGCCTACGGCGAGGTGGACCGGAGCGATCCCAGCGTGATCTCCTACGAGGTGAGGCGGGTCCTCACCCGCGACGGGCGGCGGCGGACGCTTGCGACGGGCCCGCTCGGCTGCCAGGCGCTGCCCTGAGCCGCTAGGCGATGCCCAGCACCTTGTGCGTCTGCACGCTGAGCCGCCAGAGGGGATGCTCCAGGCAGTAGGCGATCGCCGCGCGGGTGTTGGCGGCCTGGTCGGGGCCGTCCATCGGCTGGAGCAGGAAGCGCTCGAAGGCGAGGGGCTCGAAGCGCTCCGGCGGCGCGTCGGCCTGGGGGAAGACGAGCTTCAGCTCCTGCCCCGCCGTCTGCACCAGGGCTTGCGAGCCCTTGGGGCTGACGCAGATCCAGTCGAGGCCGTCCGGCGCGGGCAGCGTGCCGTTGGTCTCCACCGCCACGGCGAAGCCCCGGGCGTGGAAGGCGGCGATCAGCGGCGGGTCGAGCTGCAGCAGCGGCTCGCCGCCGGTGCACACCACCAGCCGGTGGCCCTCGCCACGCCACAGCGCCGCCGCCGCGTCCGCCAGGGCGTCGGCGGAGAAGCGTCCGCCCCCCTCCCCGTCCAGGCCGACGAAGTCGGTGTCGCAGAAGGTGCAGGCGGCGGCGGCGCGGTCGGCCTCGCGCCCGCTCCACAGGTTGCAGCCGGCGAAGCGGCAGAAGACGGCGGCGCGCCCCGCCTGCCCGCCCTCGCCCTGCAGCGTGAGGAACAGCTCCTTGACGGCGTAGGTCACGGCCGCACGCTTACGCCGCCTCCCGCGAGCGGAGCCAGTCGGCCCAGCCGCGGGCGCGCAGGTCGCAGGCGGGGCAGTCGCCGCAGCCGGCGCCCCAGGCGTGGAGCGTGCGGTCGCCGCGGTAGCAGGTGTGCGTCTCGGTGCGGATCAGCTCCACCAACGCCGCGCCGCCCAGCGCGTCCGCCAGCGCCCAGGTCTCGCCCTTCGTGAGCCGCATGAGCGGCGTCTCGATGCGGAACGGCCGCGCCATGCCCAGCCGCAGCGCCTGCTCCATGGCGTTCAGCGTGTCGCGGCGGCAGTCGGGATAGCCTGAGAAGTCGGTCTCGCACATGCCGCCGACCAGCGCGTGGGCGCCCCGCCGATCGGCCAGGGCGGCGGCGTAGGAGGTCGCGTTGCGGTCACCCAGCTCCTTGGCGCGGATCGTGGGCTGGTGGACCAGCTTGTCGGTGACCCGGCGCAGGGTCTGGAGGAGCTCGGCCCGGGTGGTGACGTCGAGACCCGGCAGCCGGCGCTCGAGGCGCGTCATCTCCGACTCGACGACCCCGGTGG
>CAXSHO010000162.1:0-5830 GCA_964237305.1 uncultured Caulobacteraceae bacterium | reverse complement strand
ACCAGTCATCCCGGGCGCGCAGCGACCCGGGACCCAGGAGTGCAGGTCGCGCGCGTAGTCCTGGGTCCCGGGTCGCTGCGCGCCCGGGATGACAGTGTTCTTCCGACCAGTCGCGCTCAGCGCACCGGCGCGAGCAGCGGCGCGATCTCGGCGGAGGTCTCGAGCGAGGGAAGGTAGCGGGGCGGGCGGCGGGCCTGCGTCGCCGCCTCGAACGCCGCGCCCACCGCCAGCAGCTTCGCCTCGCTCCAGGCCGGGCCGATGAAGCTGATCCCCACCGGCAGGCCCTTCACCAGCCCCATGGGCACGGTGAGGTGCGGGTGACCGGCCACCGCCGCCAGCGAGGTGGCGCCCTCGCCCTCCACGTGGTCGCCGTCCGCGACGTCCGAGCGCCAGGCCGGTCCGGTGGTGGGGGCGACCAGCACGTCCAGCCGGTCCGCCGCCAGCAGCTTGTCGATCCCGTCCGCCCCCGCCGCCTTCTGCGAGTCGGCTCGCGCCTTGAGGTAGGCGGGGTCGGCGAGGCCCCTGGTGGCTTGCGCCTGCTCGAACTCGTCCTGCCCGAACAGCGCCGTCTCGCGGGGCGTGGCGGCGTCGAAGGCGATCAGGTCGGCCAGGGTGCGCGCCTTGACCCGGGCGGGGTCGGTGGTGGCGAGGTAGGCGTTCAGGTCCACCTTGAGCTCGGTCATCAGCACGGCGAACTCCTGCGGGCCGGAGGTGCGCGGCGGGTGAAAGTCCTTGATCTCGACGATCGTCGCGCCCTGCGCCCGCATGGCGGCCAAGGCGGCCTCGAACAGGGCGGCCTCGTCCGGCTGCACCTCCGCTGCGTAGCGGAGGACGCCGACCCGGGCGCCCTTCAGCGAGGCGTTCTCCAGCGAGCGCACGTAGTCGATCGGGTGCGCGAGCACGGGCGCCTTGGCGGTGGCGGGGTCGGCGGGGTCGGCGCCCGCCATGGCGGTGAGGAGCGCGGCCACGTCGGCCACGGAGCGGCCCATGGGCCCGGCGGTGTCCTGGCTGTGGCTGATCGGCACGATGCGCGTGCGGCTGACGAGCCCCACCGTGGGCTTCAGCCCCACCAGCCCGTTCACCGCGGAGGGGCAGGTGACCGAGCCGTCCGTCTCCGTGCCCACGCCCGCCGCGGCGAGGCTGGCCGCCACCGCCGCCCCCGTGCCGGAGGACGACCCGCAGGCGTTGCGGTCCAGCGCGTAGGGGTTCTTCACGAGCCCGCCCACCGCCGACCAGCCGGAGATGGAGCGCGCGGAGCGGATGTTGGCCCACTCGCTGAGGTTGGTCTTGCCGAGGATCACCGCGCCCGCCGCCTTCAGCCGCGCGGCCACCGGCGCGTCGCGGTTCGTCACGTTGTCCTTCAGCGCCAGCGAGCCCGCGGTGGTGGGCAGGCCGGAAGCGTCCTCGATGTTGTCCTTGATCAGCACGGGCACGCCGTGCAGCGGCCCGCGCAGGCGTCCCGCCTTGCGCTCGGCGTCCAGCCGACGGGCGTCCTCCAGCGCATGCGGGTTGACGGCGATGACGCTGTGCAGCGCCGGTCCGCGCCGGTCCACCGCCTCGATCCGCAGGAGGTAGGCGCGCACCAGCGCCTCGCTGGTGGTGCGCCCGGCGGCCATGTCGGCCACGAGCGACGCCACCGACCGCTCCTCCACCACCGGCGCGGCGGCGGCGGGCGGGGCCAAGAGCGCGGCGACGGCGGCGACGGCGGCGAGGGCGCGAGGGAGGGTCATGGACGACTCTGGGCGAAGGAGGCGCCCAGGGGACGATGCGCCCCACCGGGCGTCAAGCGCGCATCCGGCCGCCGCGCTCGCGCGTTGGTGGGCCGCCGGACACAGGACCCGACCCGCCCATGCGCACGCCCCTCTTCGCCCTCGCCCTCGCCCTCGCTCTCGCCCTCTCCGCCTTCGCGGTCGCACCCGCCGTCGCCGCGCCCTACGCGCTCGACCGCCTCCACGACCGCGAGAACCGGATCCAGGACCGGGTGGACCAGCGCAGGCTCGGACGGGGCGCCGGTCCCGCGCTCACCCGCGTGCGCGAGCTGGAGCAGAGGATGCGGGCCGGCCACGGCTCCAACCTCACCCGGCGCGACTTCGCCATCCTGAACGCCCGGCTTCACGCCATCGAGCATCCCGCCACCGCACGCCGCGCGAAGACGAGGCGCCCCGGCGCGGCCTCCCCCTCCTCCATGACGTCGGCTTCCGGCGCGAGGCGCCCGCCCGCCGCGCCCGCCCCGGTGGTCACGACCACGACGACGACGACCACCCGCTCGCGCTAGAGGAGGGCCGCCAGCGCCTCCGCGCAGCGGTCACGCCGCGCCGTGAGCCGGAGGCGCTCGTCGCCGTCATGCGCCTCCACCGCCATGGCGGCCGAGCCCAGCTGGAAGGCGAGATAGGCGATGCGGAGCGCGGGCAGGCGGCCGGGGGGCGCACCCGCCGCGGCCGCCAGCGCGGCGACGCCGGCCTTTCCGAGGTCCCACTCCACCGCCGCGCCCGCCACGTCCCAGCCGATCTCCTGGGCGCCGACGAGGTCGTGGGCGCGGGCGTGGTCCACCGCGTCCGTCTTGAGGGTGCGCCCGTCGCTCGCCGCCAGCCACTCGTGGCGGTGCATGCGCCCGTCGACCCACACGCGGGGCGGGGGCGGACCGGCGAGCCCGCGGGCCACCCGCTCCCGCGCCGTCAGGCCCGCGGTGTCGCCCAACGCCTCGCCCGCGTTCACGCCCGCCATCTCCGCCAGCACCTCGATGCAGGCGCCCCCGCCGTCGGCGGCGACGAAGCGCTCGGCGCGCAGCGTCAGCGCGGCGGCCAGGGCGGCGAGCGGGGGAGGGTCGGCGGGGCCGAGCGGGCGGCCCTCCACCCAGGGCTGGACGAGCCACCCCTCGCGCAGCCCCATGACGGGCGGCGAGAGACCCGCCTCCGCCAGCACCCGCGCCCGCTCCAGCTTGGCGCAGGCGTCCCGCCCCAGCCCCGCCCACTTGAGCAGGAACAGGCCGTCCGCGGTGGTGACGAGGAGCTTGCGCCGCTCCTTCCCCAGGTCGGCGGCGGGCCAGGGGGCGCCCCCGCCGAGCGCCCGCGACCGCCACCGTCCTCCGGACAGGTCGCGCACCGGCGCGAGGGCGGGCCCGGTCAGGTCGCCGGCGAGGGCCGCCGCGTCGTCCGGCGCGACCTCGTCCGCCGCGCTCCAGCGACCCTCAGCCCACAGCGACCGTCCAGCCGGGGAGGCCTGCGCGCCCGGCCCGTGAGGGTGGCTCGCCAGGAGCACCAGCCGCCCGCGCGCGACGCCCAGCGCCGCCAGAGCATCGGCGGTCGCCAGGAACGACGAGCCGGAGAGGCCCGGACCCTCGTCCACCACCGCCACCTCCGCCGGCGCGGCACCGAATTCGGCGGCGAGGGCGGGGTCCAGCGACAGGCGGCGCGCGAACGGATGGCCCACGGGCCGCACCGTCACCGGCGGCGGCGCCCCCGCGGCGGCGGCCGCCATGGCCGCCAGCCCCGTCCCGATCGAGCGCAGGCCGATCAGGCGCGTCTGCGGGCCCAGCCCTGCGGCGCGGGCGGCGGCGGCGTAGGCGGCGGGATGGAGCGCGTAGAAGGCGTAACCCTCCGCCAGCCTGGCCTCCACCGGCGCCGCCGGGGCCGCGTCCGCCAGCGAGAGCCAGGCCGCAGCGTCCGGCGCGGCCTCGCCCAGCAGCGCGCGCGCGAGCCGCGTCAGCGCCTCCATCAACGCGTCGGCCAGGGGCGAGCGGGCGTCCACGTCGCCGCGGGCGTGGAACTCCGCGTCGATCAGCCCCTGTGTGATGGCGGCGGCGTCGACGAACAGGTCGGCCGTGGCGCCCTCGGCGGCCAGCGCCTCGCCGATGCGCCGGAGCTCGGGGCGGGGAGCCAGGCGGTCGGCGTGGTCGCCGTAGACGATCACCGTTCGGCGAGGTGGCGGTAGGCGACCGCTGCGAAGGCGTCGAAGCCGGGAGGCTCCAGCCCGCGCCCGCGCAGCCAGGCCGCCCACGCCTCGTACTGCGCAGGCGAGGGCGAGACCTGCCGGCGCGCAGACTTGGCGCGCTCCAGCGCGGCGGTGGGCGCGTCCCCCGCCTCCACCAGCGCGCACAGCGCCAGCGTGGCGGAGCGGCCCACGCCCTCGCGGCAGTGGACGAGCACGGGGCCGCGGGCCTCGCGCACGAAGGCGGTCCCGCGCTCCAGCGCGTCGGGGGAGGGGGCGTGATGGTCGGGCGTCGGCAGGTGCAGGTGCGCGATCCCGAGCGCTTCCAGGGCGGCGACGTCGTCGGCGCCCTCGTCGCGCAGGTCGACGGCGGCGCGCAGACCTTCGGCGGCGAGCGTCGGCCACTCGTCGGCCCACACCTCTCCGCCGACGGCGAGCCGCGGCGTGATCCAGGTCCAGTTGGACCGGACCTGCGCGGAGGTCACGCCCGCTCCAGCATCGCCCCGGGGACGGATGCGGCGCGGGCGGGGGCGTAGCGCTCCACCATCTGCGTGCAGAAGTCGGCGAACTCCTGCGGGTCGCGCGGCGGGCTCGTGTGGTGCGGCTCGACGCCCAGGTGCTCGGGGGTGAAGCAGAAGGTGACGGTGACGTCGAAGCCCGCCAGCGCCTCCATCTGCCGGTCGAACCAGTCCAGCGCGCCCGGGCGATAGGCGTCCGCCCAGGAAAGGCCCGTTCGCAGGTAGGTGACGCCCAGGTCTTTCATCCACCGCACCGCCTCGTCCAGCCGGTGGTCTTCGAAGTGGAACCACTGGCAGAGGCCCAGGCCCTGCGGGCCCGTGTGAGGGCGAAACGCCTCGAGCGCCGCCTTGGGTCGCCCGTCCTGGTCCAGCAGGCCCATGGCGAAATGGCGGTAGTAGCTGGAGCCCTCCGCCTCCTTGTGGCGGGTGGTGGCCTCCCATTCCCGGGGGAGGTCGTAGAGCGAGTACCAGTGGATGCGAGGCGCGCGGCCCAGGAGCAGCTCCGCGGTGCGCGTCACGCCCCAGGCCGCCACCTCCTCCGCGCCGAAGGAGGAGACGCCCACCTCGCTCACCCACAGCGGGCGCTCGCCGATCACCGGGCGTATCTCGTCGAGCTTGGCGGGCCAGTCGTGGATCGACCACAGGTTCCAGTCGAGCGGGAAGCCGTGCACGGCCACCACGTCGATCTCGTCCATGGCGCCGTAGCCCGCCAGGCGCGTGATGAAGGTGGGATCGATGGGGCTCATCCCGCCCAGCACGCGAGGGAGCGCCGGGTTGGCGGTGCGGATGGCTTGGCCCGCCGCCTTCACCGTCCTCCCGAACATCGACCAGTCGGGGTCGATCTGCGGGTCCCAGTGCGACTTGTTGTTGGGCTCGTTCCAGATCATGGCCGCTTCGACGGTCATGGGGCGTCTCCGGTGGGCGGCCGAGCTTCGCTCATCCGCAGGCTTCCTCGTTCAGGCGGACCAGCTTGGCGCCCCAGTCGCCGACCACCGCGGTGGTGAGCGAGGCGGGGCCGACCTCGAAACGGCTGTAGAAGTCGAGGCACAGGCCCAGCCAGTGGCAGGCCAGCGCCTTCACCACGTCGGAGTGCGTGACGAGCACCACGGCCGCGTCCGGATGGGCGGCGCGGATCGCCTCCACCGCGCGGACCGCGCGCATCTGGCACTCGCCCAGGCTCTCGCCGCCGGGCGGTCGGGTCTGGGTGCGGCGGGTGTTCCAGGGCTCCCACCGCGGGTCGGCGCGGAGCTCGTCGAACGACTTGCCGGTCCACGCGCCGAAGTCGAGCTCCAGCAGGCCGGCGTCCTGCGTCACCGGCAGGCCGAGCGCGTCGGCGATCACCGCCGCCGTCTCGCCGCAACGCTGCAGCGGGCTGGAGTAGAGGG
>CAXSHO010000161.1:0-5895 GCA_964237305.1 uncultured Caulobacteraceae bacterium | reverse complement strand
CTGCGCGCCAACGACATCGCCAACATGGGCTTCGCCCGCGCCACCGAGACGCCCGTCGTCCTCGTCGGCGACATCGACCGCGGCCACGTGATCGCCGCCCTGGTTGGCGCGCACGCCGTGCTCGACGCCGCCGACCGCGACCGGATCCAGGGCTTCATCGTCAACCGGTTCCGCGGCGACCCCTCGCTGTTCGACGGCGGACGGCGCGAGATCGCCGCGCGCACCGGCTGGCGCGACCTGGGCATGGCGCCGTTCCTTCCCGCGGCGGGGCGGCTGCCCGCGGAGGACGCGGTGGGGCTGGAGCGGCGCGGACGCCGCGCCGGCCGGGTGAGGATCGTGGCGCCCCTGCTGTCGCGGATCGCCAACTTCGACGACTTCGACGCCCTGGCCGCGGAGCCGGAGGTCGACTTCGCCTTCACGCCTCCGGGCTCGGCGCTGCCCGGCGACGCCGACCTCGTGATCCTGCCGGGAACCAAGGCCACCCTGGCCGACCTCGCATTCCTGCGGGCGCAAGGGTGGGATATCGACCTCCGGGCGCACGTCCGGCGGGGAGGGCGGGTGCTGGGTGTTTGTGGAGGCTACCAGATGCTGGGGATGCGCGTCGCCGATCCGCAGGGGATCGAGGGGCCGCCCGGCGCGGCGGAAGGATTGGGACTGCTGGACGTGGAGACGGTGCTCACCGCCGACAAGACGCTGCGGCGCGTCACCGGCCGGCTCGCCGGAGCGGCGGGCGCCACTTTCCGGGGCTACGAAATCCACGTCGGCCGCACGTCCGGCCCTGACGCGTCGCGCCCCTTCGCGCGGCTGGACGGCGGCCCAGGCCACGGCCCACAGGACGGCCCAAAGGACGGCGCGGTCTCGGCCGATGGCCGGGTCGCCGGCTGCTATCTCCACGGGCTGTTCGACGATCCGTCGGCCCGCCGCGCGCTCCTCGCGCCGCTGGGCGCGGCTTCGGACGGCGTCGATGCGTCGGCGCGCGTGGACGCGGCGCTGGACGAGATCGCCGCCACGCTCGCCGCCCACCTCGACATCGACGCGCTGGCGGGGATCGCGGGCCTGTGACCGGGTTCGCGCCTCCGCCCATCCCCCCCATGGACCCGGACCTCGCGCTGCGGGTGCAGGCGCGGCTCGACGGCTTGGCCAAGCCGCCGGGGTCGCTGGGGCGGCTGGAGGGGCTGGCCCTGCGCTCCGCCCTGATCCAGGGGCGCGAAGACCCGAGCATCGGGCGGGTGGCGGCCTACGTCTTCGCCGGCGACCACGGGCTCAACGCGGAGGGCGTGTCGGCCTACCCGTCGGCGGTGACGGCGGCGATGGTGGCGACCTTCCTGGCCGGCCGCGCCGGCGTGAACGCGCTCGCCCGCGCCTGCGACGTGGAGGTGCGGGTGGTGGACGCGGGGGTGGACGCCGCCCTCCCGCCGCACCCCGCCCTCCTCGACGCCAAGGTCCGTCGCGGGACGCGCAACGCCGCCGTCGAGGCCGCCATGTCGCAGGCGGAGGCGGTGGAGGCGCTGGACCGGGGCGTCGCCCTGGCCCGGCAGGCCGCCGTGCAGGGCGCGGACGCGTTGATCCTCGGCGAGATGGGCATCGGCAACACCGCCTCCGCAGCGCTCCTCATGCACCGCCTGCTGCCCGCGCCGCTGGAGGACTGCGTGGGCGCGGGCGCCGGGCACACGGCGGAGGGGTTGGCGCACAAGCACGCGGTGCTCGCCCGCGCCGCCGCCCGCACCGCCGCCTCCGAGCCGCTGGAGGTGCTGCGCGAGTTCGGCGGGCTCGAGATCGCCATGATGGCCGGTGCAGCCCTGGGGGCGGCGGCCGAGCGGCGGGTGGTGGTCGTGGACGGCTTCATCTCGACCGCGGCGGCGCTGGTGGCCGAGCGCCTCGCGCCGGACGTGCGCGGCCGCTTCGTCCACGCCCACCGCGGCGCGGAGCGAGGGCACGCGCGACTGCTGGACGGGATCGGCGCCGAGCCGCTGCTGGCGCTCGACCTGCGGCTCGGCGAGGGGACGGGCGGGGTCCTCGCCGCGCCCCTGCTCCGCGCCGCCGCGCGACTGCTCACCGACGTGGCCTCGCTCGCGGACGTGCTGGCGGGACGGCCGTGAACCTCCTGCGGCGGCAGCTGGTGCTGCTGGTCGTCGCGCTGCAGTTCCTCACGCGCCTGCCGACGCCCGCCATCGTGCGGTTCGAGGCGGACATGCCGGTGCGGGCCGCCCGCTACTACCCGCTCGTCGGCCACCTCGTCGGCGCCGTCTGCGCGCTGGTCTGGCTGGCGGCGCTCCGCGTCTGGGGGGCGCCGACGGCGGCGGTGCTGGCGGTGGGCGCGGGCGTCCTGGCCACCGGCGGCTTCCACGAGGACGGCCTGGCCGACACCGCCGACGGGCTGGGCGGCGGCCTCACCCCCGCCCGCCGCCTCCTGATCATGAAGGACAGCCGCATCGGGACCTACGGCGCGCTGGCGCTGATCGGCTCCGCCCTCCTGCGGGTGGGCGCCTTGGCGACGCTGGCGCCCGCCGCGGGCGCCTTGTCGCTGGTCGTCGCCCACGGGGCGGCTCGCGCGACGGCGGTGATCGTCATGGGCGCCACGCCCTACGTCGGCGAGGTGGGCGGGGCCAAGGGCAGGCCCGGCGGGGCCCGCGTCCGGCCGGGGGAGGTCGTGGCGGCCGCGGTGATCGGGTTGGCGCCGCTCGCGCTCCTGCCCTGGCGGCAGGCGGCGGCGGCGGCGCTGCTGGCTTTCGGGGCGGCGGGCCTGCTGGCCGCAACGGCGCGCCGGCTCGTCGGCGGGCACACGGGCGACGTGCTGGGCGGGGTCGAACAGGTCGCGGAGGCGGCGGTGCTGGCGGGAGCCTCCGCCCACCTCTGAGCGCGTCGGCGTCACCGGCCAGGTCGGCGTCACCGGCCAGGCCGGCGTGCTCCACCGGCAGGCCGGTCACTCCCTGGACGCGCCGCGGGAGAGGCGTGCGAGCCTGGGGCGGACCATGGGGATGGTCAGCATCGTGCTGCCCACCGCCATCAGCAGCAAGGCGGTGAAGGTCTCGGCGGTGATGACGCGCCGGTCGAGCAGGATGTCGGCGAAGATGATCATGATGAGCGCCTTGGTCTGCAGCATCCAGCCGATCACGGCGGCCTCGCCCTTGGGCCAGCCCAGCACCCGGCCCGCCAGCCCCACCCCCGCGAGCTTGCCCGCCACGGAGGCCGCGAGGAGCAGCGCCGCCGCCCCGAACACCGCCGCTCCGCCGCCGCCCCACTGCGTCCGCAGGCCCGTGCTGAGGAAGAAGACGGGCATCAGCGCCAGGAGCACGTCGTCGCGGAAGGCGTCCATCCGGCGGCGGTCGAACCAATCGGCGTCGAGCACCGCGCCGGCCAGGAAGGCGCCCACCATGAAGTGCAGCCCGGCCCAGTCGGCGGTGAAGCCGCAGGCCGCGAGCCAGACCAGGCCGGCGTACCAGCGGTCCGCCGGTTGCAGCCGGCGCATCAACACGCGCACGCCCCACGCCGCCGGGCCGAAGCCGGCGAGGAAGCCGGCCTGGCGGCCCACCCGATCCCAGTCGAGGAGGATCAGGGCCAGCACGCCCCAGATCGCCACGTCGTCGAGGCTGGCGTAGCGCAGGACGCGCCGCCCCAGCGGACGCCGCAGGATGTCCAGCTTCTCCAGGAACAACACCAGGATGGGCAGCGCCGTCACCGCGCAGGCCATGCCGATCCCCAGCATGGCCTGCCAAGGCGCCGCCCCCGCGCCGATCCAGCCCGGCCACCGCAGGATGACCGCCGCCGCCGCCACGCCGAACACGAGCGGCGTCCCCAACGCCAGCGCGGCGGTGACGCCTGACTCCCGCCGGTGCGCCCAGGCCTGGCGCAGGTCGAGCTCCACGCCCGCCACCCACACGAACAGCATCACCGCCCACCAGGCGATCCCGTTCAGCGCCGCCACCACCGGCGCGGAGAACACGAAGGCGTAGTAGCCGGGGACGACGGCGCCGAGCACGCCCGGCCCCAGGAGGACGCCCGCCACGATCTGCACCACCACCAGCGGCGCGAACCTTTCCGTGCGCGCGAGCCGCCAGACCAGCACCGGCGCGGCGAAGATCAGCGTCAGCGCGAGCAGGAACGTCTCGGTGGAGCTCATCGCGGACAGTCCTCCTCCCCCGTCACCCCGTTCCCGCGGCTCGGCCTCGTCTTGCGGCTCCGGCGCGCCCGACCGGCGGGCGGGCCGGAGCCCTAGGCGGGCGCGAGGGCCGACAGCATGGCGGAGCCGCCGGTCTCCGCATCGCCCGCGTCCCGCCGCATGAAGGCGAAGAGCTCGCGGCCGCATCCGTCCGCCGCAGGAGGCGGGGAGGCGGGGGTGCGGCCTTCCCAGGTGCGGGCGTCGACGACGGCGTCCAGCGCCCCCGTTCCGGCGCAGAGGCGCACCAGGTCGCCGTCGCGCAGCCGGGCGAGCGGCCCGCCGGCCAGGGCCTCCGGCGCCAGGTGGATGGCGGCGGGCACCTTGCCGCTGGCCCCGGACATGCGCCCGTCGGTGACCAGCGCCACCTTGAAGCCGCGACCCTGCAGCACGCTGAGCGAGGGCGTCAGCTTGTGCAGCTCGGGCATCCCGTTGGCCCGGGGCCCCTGGAAGCGGACCACCACCACCACGTCGCGGTCCAGCTCCCCCGCCTTGAACGCGGCCAGCACCTCCTCCTGGTCGTCGAAGACGCGGGCGGGCGCCTCCACCGTCCAACGGGCCGGGTCCACGGCGCTGGTCTTGAAGGTGGCCCGCCCCAGGTTGCCGCGCACCAGGCGCATGCCGCCGTCCGGCCGGAACGGGTCGGACACCGGGCGCAGCATGTCGCGGTCGCGGCTCTCGGGCACGTCGCGCCAGACGAGCGCCCCGTCCTCCAGCGCAGGCTCGCGGGCGTAGTCGCGCAGGCTGCGGCCGGCGACGGTCGGGATGTCCTCGTGCAGGAGGCCCGCGTCCAGGAGGGCGCCGATGACGAAGGCCATGCCGCCCGCGGCGTGGAAGGCGTTCACGTCGCCCGGACCCGAGGGGTAGACGTTGGCGATCATGGGGACGGCGGCGGAGAGGCGGTCCAGGTCCTCCCAGTCGAACACGATCCCGGCCGCCCGGGCCATGGCGGGCAGGTGGATGGCGTGGTTGGTGGAGCCGCCGGTGGCCAGGAGCCCCACCGCGGCGTTGACGATGGCGCGCTCGTCCACGCAGCGGCCCAGCGGCCGGTAGTCGTTCCCGCCGTCGCCGGTCTCCACCAGCCGGTGCACCGCATCGCGGGTGAGGGCCTGGCGCAGGGGCGTGTTCGGGTTGACGAAGGCGGAGCCCGGCGTGTGCAGGCCCATGACCTCCATCATCATCTGGTTGGAGTTGGCCGTGCCGTAGAAGGTGCAGGTGCCCGCAGAGTGATAGGAGGCGCTCTCCGACTGGAGGAGCTCGTCCTCGCCGGCCTCCCCCGCGGCGTAGGCCTCCCGCACCCGCACCTTCTCCTTGTTGGGCAGGCCCGAGGGCATGGGGCCTGCGGGGATGAAGACGGTGGGGAGGTGGCCGAAGCGCAGCGCGCCGATCAGCATTCCGGGCACGATCTTGTCGCAGATCCCCAGGAGCGCCGCCCCCTGGAACATGCCGTGGGAGAGGGCGACGGCGGTGGAGAGCGCGATCACGTCGCGGCTGAACAGCGACAGCTCCATGCCGGGCTGGCCCTGGGTGACCCCGTCGCACATGGCGGGCACGCCGCCGGCTACCTGGCAGGTGGCCCCCACCTCCCGCGCCCACAGCTTCATCTGGTCGGGATAACGGCCGTAGGGCTGATGCGCGCTCAGCATGTCGTTGTAGGCGGTGACGATGGCGATGTTCATGCCCGCCGCCCGCATGATCGCGGGCTTCAACCGCGGCTATAACGGCTTCCAGCAGACTTA
>CAXSHO010000160.1:1704-5964 GCA_964237305.1 uncultured Caulobacteraceae bacterium | reverse complement strand
CGGCGGCCGGAGCGCGTCTCCAGCCTCGTTTCGTCTCGACCCGGGCGCCGGAGAAGGATCGCCGCGCCCACGCCGGCGGCGGGCAGCGGGAATTGGTCCGCGGGGATCACGTTCGCGGCGCGGGCGATCTCGCTGCGTGGGAGCGCCTGCACCAGCGCGCCCGCCGGCGCGTCGGCCGGCAGGGCCGCACGGACGAGCTTGCGACCGGGCGCCGCCGCCAGCCATCCCGGCCGCCCCGCCATGTCCGGCAGGTGCGGATGGAACACCACCACGTCGAAGCCGGAAGGCTTCAGCCGCTTCGGAACGCGACCGTCGGCGTCTACGAGGGCGAAGGACGTCCGCGGGCGAAAGCGGGCGAGCAGCGCCGTTAATTGAGGTGCGTCGTCGGCTGGATCGGGCGCAGGCAGCGGACCGGTCTGGTCCACGCCGACGAAGTCGACGCCGAGGGATGCCAGCCGCGCGCCCATCAGCCTGTTCACCCTCGACTTGGAGGCGTGACCCTCCCCGGAGAAGATCAGTATCTTGCGGTCCGGTTCGGCACGGATCAGGGCCGCGAGGTTCTGCGCCTGCGCCTCCTCGCGGGCGTAGAAGTCGGAAAGGACGGCGCCCGAGGCGGTGCGCATCACGCGCTGGCCCTGCCGTTGCTCATAGGCGGCGAAGCGCCAGCCGCGTTCGCGTAGGTCGCGCACCATCTCGGCGTAGACGGGGTCGCTCGTGTAGGAGCCCAGCTGCGACGTGACCGGGCCGCCGGCGTTGAGCGCGGCCATGCCGCTCTCGTTGAAGGTCTCCGCCGCCAGGGTGCGGTAGCCCTCGTCGTGCAGCCGCACCGCCAGAGCGTGCGCGAACGCGCGGGTGCGCGAGGTGGGATGATCGTCGTTGACGCTCACCACGCGTCGTCCCCGCGCGGCCTGCACCACCGCCTCCAGCGGATCGACCGCCCGCAGCCCGGCGAGGTGGGGGCGGCCCGAGGGTCGCGGCGGGCCGAAGACGGCCCGGGTCGCGCGCCAGGCGCCCCGCTCGTCGCCGTTCATGGCGAGCTGCTGTCCCAGCAGCTCCGTCGTCATCCTGGCGCCCACCGCGTCGCGGGCGGCGGCGGAGGCGAACCAGTCGCTCAGCGGCAGGTAGAGGGCCTGGTCGCGCAGCAGGGCGTAGGCCTCCTTCTGCGCCTGAGGCTGCGGGAGGACCACCTCCGCGACGGCGGCGGCCAGGAGTTCACGGCGTGTCAGCATGCGCCCGAGCTTCCGCGGCGTCGGCCGAACGTCAAGCCGCAGCCTGCGGCGCGGCGTCGGGTGGGACGACTCTGCGGCGCAGGCTAGAGCCGGCGCATGAACGCGCCCGTGACCCCACCGCCGCCGGAGGAGCCCGGCGGGCGCATCGTGGACGAGCCCCTGAGCGAGGCGCTCTCCCGCCGCTACCTGGCCTACGCGCTGTCCACCATCGTGAACCGGGCGCTGCCCGACGTGCGCGACGGGCTGAAGCCGGTGCAGCGCCGCGTGCTCCACGCCATGAGCGAGATGCGGCTGAACCCCGAGGCCGCCGCCCGCAAGTGCGCCAAGGTGGTGGGCGAGGTGATGGGCACCTTCCACCCGCACGGGGACCAGTCGATCTACGACGCTCTCGTGCGCCTCGCCCAGAGCTTCGCCCAGCGCGTTCCTCTGGTGGACGGGCAGGGGAACTTCGGCAACATCGACGGGGATAACCCCGCCGCCATGCGCTACACCGAGTGCCGCCTCACGGCTTCGGCGCTGCTGCTGCTGGACGGGATCGGCGAGGACGCGGTCGACTTCCGGCCCACCTACGACGCGCAGGACGAGGAGCCGGTGGTGCTACCCGCCGCGTTTCCCAACCTCCTGGCCAACGGCGCCACCGGCATTGCGGTGGGCATGGCCACCTCCATCCCGCCGCACAACGCGGGCGAGCTGATCGACGCCTGCCTCCTGCTGCTGCAACGGCCGGAGGCCGTCACCGCCGACCTCCTGGAGCGCGTGCAGGGCCCCGACTTCCCCACCGGCGGCGTGATCGTGGAGAGCCGCGCCGCGCTGCTGGAGGCCTACGAGACGGGCCGCGGCGGGGTGCGCGTGCGCTGCCGCTGGGAACGGGAGGACACGGGCCGCGGGACCTACCGCATCGTGGTCACCGAGATCCCCTACCAGGTGAAGAAGAGCCAGCTGGTGGAGCAGCTGGCCGAGCTGATCGAGACCAAGAAGGCGCCGCTGCTGGGCGACGTGCGCGACGAGTCCACCGAGGACGTGCGCCTGGTGCTGGAGCCCCGGTCGCGCGCCGTGGAGCCCGAGGTGCTGATGGAGAGCCTCTACCGGCTCTGCGACCTGGAGACCCGCTTCCCCGTCAACATCAACGTCTTGGACCGCACCGCCACCCCCGGCGTGATGGGGCTGAAGGCCTGCCTGCGCCACTTCCTGGACTTCCGCCGCGAGGTGGACGGGCGGCGCGCGCGCTGGCGCACGGCGCGGATCGACGCGCGGCTTCACATCCTCGACGGCCTCCTGGTCGTCTTCCTGAACCTGGACGAGGTGATCCGCATCGTCCGCTTCGAGGACGAGCCCAAGGCCAGGCTGATCGCCGCCTTCGCCCTGTCCGACGTGCAGGCCGAGGCCATCCTGAACACCCGCCTGCGCCAGCTCGCCCGGCTGGAGGAGATGGAGCTCCGGCGCGAGCACGACGCCCTCACCGCGGAGAAGGCGGGGCTGGACGCCCTCCTGGCGTCGGACAAGCTGCAGTGGCGCAAGGTGGCGGACGACCTGCGCCGCGTGCGCGACCAGATCGCCAAGACGCCCGCCCTCGCGAAGCGCCGCTCGACCCTGGCCGAGGCGCCCGTGGTCGACACGGCGGCGGCGCTGGAGGCGGCGGTCCCGCGCGAGCCGATCACCGTGATCGTCTCCGAGCGCGGCTGGATCCGCGCCGCCAAGGGCCGCGTGGAGGACCCCAGCGAGCTGAAGTTCAAGGAGGGCGACAGGCTGGCCTTCCTCGTCCCAGCAGAGACCACCGACAGGCTGCTGCTGTTCGCCTCGGACGGCCGTTTCTTCACGCTCCCCTGCGACAAGCTCCCGAGTGCGAGGGGCCAGGGCGAGCCCCTGCGGCTGATGCTGGACCTGGACGATCGCACCAGCCTCACCGCCGTCTTCCCGTTCAAGCCGGGGCGCAAGCGCGTGCTGGCCTCCTCCGGCGGCTACGGCTTCCTGGTGGCGGAGGACGAGCTTCTGGCCAACCGCCGGGCGGGCAAGAGCGTGCTCAACGTCGACGGCGGCGAGAGCCGGCTGTGCCTGGAGGCCGGCGGCGACCACCTCGCCGTGGTGGGAGACAACGGCAAGGTGCTGGTCTTCCCTCTGGCGGAGCTGCCCGAGTTGTCGCGCGGCAAGGGCGTCAAGCTCCAGGCCTACCGCGAGGGGAGCCTTCGCGACGCCCTGGTCTTCACCGGGGCCGAGGGCGGCTACTGGGTCGACGGATCGGGGCGCCGGCGAGAGTGGAAGGAGTGGCGCGACTGGATCGGCCGCCGGGCGGGCTCGGGCCGGGCGGCGCCGCGAGGCTTCCCGGCGTCCAAGCGGTTCCGGCCGCGCTAGCCCTGCGCCGCCCCGGCTTCGGTTCCGGCCTCCAGCTCGTTCATCACCGTCTCGGGCGCCACGTCGCGCTTCAGTTCCTCCAGCTCGGCGTTCACCTCGGCCTGGACCCCCAGCTTGGCGGCGATGGCGCTGGTGAGCGAGATGAGCCGGGTGATCTCATGCTCGGCCAGGAGGTTGATCTGCAGGTCGAGCTCGGCGCGGCGCTCGGCGTGCTCGGCGGCGCGGTTCTGGCTGATCAGCACGAAGGTGGTGAGGAAGATGCCCTCCACCGAGGCCACCGTCGCCAGCATGACGTAGCTGCGGTCGAAGGCGGGGGCGCCTGGGATCAGGCCCGCGTTGCAGCCCACCCACAGGGCGACGACGGCGAGGTGCAGGTAGATAAACAGCATGCTGCCGGCGAAGCGGCCCACCCCGTCGGCGGCGCGCGCCTGCAGGCCCGCCCGCGCCTCCACCTCGGCGCGACGCGACTTCATGGCGGCGATGTTGCGCTCCAGCACCGAGGCCATGCCCGCGGGCTCGGGCGGCGGGACGGTCGGGCTGCGGGGAGCGGGGCGGGGGTCCATCTACTCTGGAACGCCGCCGGCTCCGGACGGCTCCGCCTTGCGCCCGTGGGCGACGCGGCCGATATCTGCGGCCAACGGGACCGCGACCGCGGCCGCCCGCAGCCGAACATCACGACATC
>CAXSHO010000160.1:1376-1694 GCA_964237305.1 uncultured Caulobacteraceae bacterium | reverse complement strand
ACGCCCGCCAGCCCGACATTTGACGAGAAAGGTCGTCCCCATGACGACGGACTATGTGCAGACCGCCATGAACCTCGTGCCCATGGTGGTCGAGCAGACCAGCCGGGGCGAGCGCGCCTACGACATCTTCTCGCGCCTCCTCAAGGAGCGGATCATCTTCCTCACCGGCCCGGTGGAGGACGGGATGGCGTCCCTGATCTGCGCCCAGCTGATCTTCCTGGAGTCGGAGAACCCGAAGAAGGAGATCGCCATGTACATCAACTCGCCGGGCGGGGTGGTGACGAGCGGCCTCGCGATCCACGACACCATGAAGTATAT
>CAXSHO010000160.1:0-1366 GCA_964237305.1 uncultured Caulobacteraceae bacterium | reverse complement strand
CTGCATGGGCATGGCGGCGTCGATGGGCTCGTTCCTGCTGACGGCGGGCGAGAAGGGCAGCCGCATCGCGCTCCCGAACGCGCGGATCATGGTGCACCAGCCCTCCGGCGGCTTTCGCGGCCAGGCCAGCGACATCGAGCGGCACGCGGAGGACATCGTGAAGACCAAGAAGCGCCTGAACGAGCACTACGCCACCTATACCGGCCAGCCGGTGGAGGTGATCGAGCGCGCGCTGGACCGCGACAACTTCATGTCGGCCGAAGAGTCGCTCGCCTTCGGCCTGATTGACCACGTGTACTCCACGCGCGAGGCGGCGGAGGCGGCGCAGGCCTGATCAGGGCCGGGGCGGTCGCTCGGTGAACACCCGCCAGCCGGGCCGGTCGGCGATCGCCAGCATTTCGCGGTCGCCCACCGTGTCGCCGTAGGCGGCGTGGAGGCGGAGCCCCGGCCCGTAGACCTGCTCCAGCCGCACCACCTTCTCCGCGGCCCGGCAGTTCGGGCCGGCCAGGGCGCCGGTGAGCCGGCCCCCTGCGTCCAGCGTCAGCCGCGTGCCGATCAGCCGGTCCGCCCCCAGCCGGCGCGCGAAGGGGGCGATGACGAGCTCGGCGGAGGCGGTCACGATCACCCGCTCGCGTCCCGCCGCCCCGTGCTCGGCCCAGCACCGCAGCGCGTCCGGGCGCAGGAGGCGCGGGAAGGCGTGCGCGGCGAACCGCTCCGCGTCGGCCCCGACCTCCTCCGCCGTGGCGCCCGCCAGGAAGACGCGCGCGGCGGCCGCCTTCAGCGCTCCGCGGTCGCGCGTGGCGAGGTAGGCCAGGAGGTCGGGCGCGAGCCTGAGCAGCCCCGACGCGAACCGCCACGGCCCCGCCCGCCACGCCATGAAGGCCAGCCCCGCGTCGCGCACGGTCAGCGTTCCGTCGAAGTCGAAGGCGACCAGCGGCCTTCGGGGGCGCGGATCGGTCGCGGGGGCGGGCTGGCCGAAACCGGAGGCGCTTCCCATATCAGGCATGGATCGGTCGGCTCCTTTAGTCGGGCGCGTTCCGCTCGCCCGCGGGTGGAAAGGCTTGATCGGGATCGCCCGTTCGTGTCGAATGCCGGCACCCACGTGTCGTCAGAGTTCTTTTAGACCTATCGGCCCAGGTTGGCCGTCCGGCCGTCGCGCCGGGCGCCAGGGCTTCGGCGATGCAGGCGCCGGCCGCTCCTCCCCGGGCGGACCGGCTGGAAGTGAGAAGCGTGATGACCAAAGCCGCCAGCGGCGACGCCAAGTCCACCCTCTACTGCTCCTTCTGCGGGAAGAGCCAGCATGAGGTGCGCAAGCTGATCGCCGGCCCCACCGTGTTCATCTGCGACGAATGCGTCGAGCTGTGCA
>CAXSHO010000159.1:0-6016 GCA_964237305.1 uncultured Caulobacteraceae bacterium | reverse complement strand
AGGTAGAGCGAGTGCAGGGTGGCGTACTCGTCGGTGGCCTGCGCCTTCAGCGCCTGGAGGTCGGCGTCGGCGTCGGCCCGGGCGTTCAGCCCGCCGGAGACGGTCTGCGATATCCCGACCTCCGTGCGCGCGCCGTAGCCGATCCAGGTCAGCGGGTTGAGCAGGATGTCCACGCCCTGGCCCACCAGGTCGCGGGCGGTGGAGGGGCCGATCAGGTAGACATAGGGGCCGGGCCCGACGCCCGCGCGGCCCAGCGTCACGCCGAAGCCGTTGTCGTGGTGCGGCAAGCCGTCGCGCTTGGCCACGTCGAACAGCCCGGCCACGCCCACGGTGGAGTTGATGGCGAAGCGGCCGAACGAGACGGACGCGTCCGTTGGGCGCACCTGCAGCACGTCGTTGAAGAACACCACCGGCTCGCCGAGGTTGGACAGGGCGTTGCGCAGGCCGGAGCGGACCGGCGAGGGCAGGACCCGCTTCCACGTCAGCGCGGCCGGGCGCAGCACGTGACGGTCCACCGCCTGGAAGGCGGCGAAGGTGCGCCGGTTGAGCCGCTCGTAAGGGTCGGGATTGCGCGGCTGGGCGGCGGCGGCGGCCGCCGCGGCGGCGACCAGGGCGACGGCGAGGAAGGCGGAACGGGAGAGTGCGCGCATAGGGTCGGTAGGCTCCGTCTTGCCGCCCGGGCGGCGGCGGCTCACATCGGCGCGGGCGAGGGGCGGCGCAAGGCCAAGCTCTCCGACACCTTCAGGGAGAGCGCGCGATGGCCTTCGCGGTTGCAGCGACGGGTTGGCTGCTGCTCGCGCTCGCCCTGGCCGGGAGCGGCTTCTGCCTCCATGCGGGTGTGGCGGTGGGACGTTACGGGGGAGGCCGCCCCGTCGCGGCGCCCGCCTCCGAGCCGTCCGTCACCCTGCTGAAGCCGCTGCACGGGGCGGAGCCCGGATTGCGCGAGGCGCTCCTGAGCGGCTTGGCCCAGGCCTACGGCGGCGCGGTGGAGATGCGCCTTGGCCTGCAGGACGCCGGGGACGCCGCCCTGCCGCTCGCCCGCGCCCTGGCCGGGGAGGACCGGAGGGCGACGGTGGTGCTCGATCCCGCATCCCACGGCGCGAACGCCAAGGTGTCCAACCTCGTCAACCTGGAGCGGGCCGGTCCGCTGGGCGAGCTCGTGGTGCAGAGCGACAGCGACATCGCCGTGCCCCCCGAGCACCTGCGTCGGCTGGCGGCGGCGCTGGAGGCGCCGGGCGCGGGGCTGGCCACCTGCCTCTACCGGGGCGAGGCGGCGCGGCCGACGCTCGCGGCCCGGCTGGGCGCGATGTTCGTCAGCTACAGCGGCCTGCCCCTGTTCGCCGTGGGCGTGGGCCTGGGGGCGACGCCCTGCATGGGCTCCACCCTGGCGCTGCGGCGCGAGACGCTGGCGGCGGTGGGCGGCTTCGCGGCTGTGAAGGACGTCCTGGCCGACGATTACGAGATGGGGGTGCGGGTGCGCGCGCTGGGGCTGAAGACGGTGGTCCCGCCCTTCTTGGTCGTCCACCGCTCCTCCGAATCGACGCTGGGCGAGCTGTGGCGCCACGAGTTGCGCTGGTCGCGGACGGTGGCCGACATCGACCTCGCAGGCCATCTCGGCAGCGTGGTGACGCACCCCCTGCCGCTGGCGCTCGCGGGCTGGGCGCTCGCGGGCGGGGCGGGGTCGGGCCTCGCGGTGACGGCGCTCGCGCTCGCCGCGCGGCTGTGGCTGAAAGGGCGCGTGGACGCGGTGGCGCGCGCGGGCGGGGCGGTCGCGGCGACGGGGCCTTGGTGGCTCGTGCCGATCCGCGATATGCTGTCGTTCGCCGTGTTCGTCGCCGCGCTCGCCGCCCGCAGGGTGGACTGGCGGGGCGCGCGTTTCCATGTGGGGCGTGGCGGCGAGCTCACGCCGGTCCGAGGTGGTTCCTGATGTCTCTCCGCACGCTGTTCCTCCAGGCCCCCTCGTTCGACGGTTTCGACGGGGGCGCGGGCTCGCGCTACCAGGCCAAGCGCGAGATCAAGAGCTTCTGGTTCCCCACCTGGCTGGCCCAGCCGGCCGCGCTGGTGCCGGACTCCAAGCTGATCGACGCGCCGCCCACCAACATCAGCCTGGAGACGGTCGTCGCCCAGATCCGTGGGTTCGACCTGTGCGTCATGCACACCTCGGTCCCGTCCTTCGACAGCGACGTGAAGGTCGCGCAGGCGCTCAAGGCGGCGCATCCCACGCTGAAGATCGGCATGATCGGCGCCAAGGTGGCCGTGGAGGGCGACGACAGCCTGAACGAGGCTTCCGTCATCGACTTCATCTGCCGCAACGAGTTCGACTACACGATCAAGGAAGTGGCCGAGGAGCGCCCCTGGTCGACCATCCTGGGTCTCAGCTACCGCAACGAGGACGGCTTCATCGTCCACAACCCCGACCGGCCGATCCTGGAGACGATGGACGACCTGCCTAGCGTGATCGACGTCTACCACCGCGACCTGCGGATCGAGGACTACTTCATCGGCTACCTCAAGCACCCCTACGTGTCGGTCTACACCGGCCGGGGCTGCAAGAGCCGCTGCACCTTCTGCCTGTGGCCGCAGACCGTGGGCGGCCACCGTTACCGCACCCGCTCGGTGGAGAACGTGGTGGAGGAGATCCGCCGCGCCAAGGAGATGTGGCCGCAGGTGAAGGAGTTCTTCTTCGACGACGACACCTTCACCGACGACCTGCCCCGCGCGGAGGCCATCGCCGAGGGCCTGGGCCGGCTGGGCGTCACCTGGTCGTGCAACGCCAAGGCCAACGTGCCCCGCGAGACGCTGGTGAAGCTGAAGGCGGGCGGCCTGCGCCTCCTTCTGGTCGGCTACGAGTCGGGCGACCAGCAGATCCTGCACAACATCAAGAAGGGCATGCGGATAGAGGTGGCGGAGCGCTTCACGCAGGACTGCCACGACCTCGGCGTGCAGATCCACGGCACCTTCATCGTCGGCCTGCCCGGCGAGACGCCGCAGACGCTGGAGAAGACCAAGGCCTGGGCGCGCAAGATCAACCCGCACACCATCCAGGTCTCGCTGGCGGCGCCCTATCCCGGCACCTTCCTGTACGACCAGGCGGTGGAGAACGGCTGGCTGGACGTCGCCAACGCCGAGCTGATCAACGACAAAGGCATCCAGATCGCGCCCCTGCACTACCCGGGCGTCTTGAGCCACGACGAAATCTTCCACTCGGTGGAGGACTTCTACAAGAAGTTCTACTTTCGCCCCGGCAAGATCGGCTCCATCGTCAAGGAGATGGTGATGGATTTCGACATGATGAAGCGCCGCCTGCGCGAAGGCGTGGAGTTCGCCAGCTTCCTCAAGGAACGCAAGGCGGCGTGATGTCCGTTGTCCTCCCCCGCATGCGGGGGAGGGGGACCGCCGAAGGCGGGGGAGGGGGTTACGCCGACCTCCGACGTCGAGCCGCCCCCTCCGTCACGGCGCCGCGCGCCGCGCCACCTCCCCCGTGAACGGGGGAGGACGACCTGAAGCGCCGCGCCTGATCGTCACCGCCGACGACTTCGGGGCCTCGCGGGAGGTGAACGCGGCGGTGGAGATCGCCTTCCGCGAGGGCGTGCTGCGCGCCGCCAGCCTGATGCCCTCCGCGCCGGGCGCGGAGGACGCGGTGCGTCGCGCGCACGCCCACCCGGGCCTTCGCACCGGCCTGCACCTCGTGCTGGTGGAGGGCCGCCCCACGCTTCCCGCCCGCGACCTGCCCGACCTCACCGGGCCGGACGGCCTGTTCCGCCGCGACATGGCCGCCTGCGCGGTGGACATCTTCTTCAAGCCCGCCGCCCGCCGCCAGCTCCTGGCCGAGGTGCGCGCGCAGTTCGAAGCCTACGCCGCCACCGGCCTGCCGCTCGACCATGTGAACACCCACAAGCACTTCCACCTGCACCCCACCATCGCGGGCGCCATCCTGCGCGTGGGCCGCGACTTTGGCGTACCCGCCAGCCGCGCCCCGGTGGAGCCCCGGGCCGTGCTCGCCGCCGTCGATGCCGCCGCCGCACCGCCGCCCGCCTGGGTCACCGAGCCCTGGGCGCGGCTGGTGCGCGCGCGCTTCCGCCGGGCGGGCCTGGCGGTGGCGGACCAGGTGTTCGGCCTCGCCTGGTCGGGCGCGATGACGACGCCCCGCGTGGCGGGCCTGATCCGCCGCCTGCCGCCCGGCCTGACCGAGCTCTACACGCATCCCGCGACCCGCGGCGGATGGGAGGGCGAGGCGCCCGGATACCGCTACGCCGAGGAGCTGGCCGCGCTCACCGCCCCCGAGACGCGCGAAGCGGTGCGCGAGCGCGCCGCGGTGCTGGGCGGCTTCACCGACCTTGCGTGAACTCCCGCGCGCCTGCGCCGTTGCCGCCTCGCACATCCAGGGAGGACGCACGTGACGGAGAAGAAGGGCCACGGCAGCGAGACGGCCAAGAAGGCGAACGCCAAGGCCGACAAGGAGGGCGAGAAGAACCCCCGCAAGTCCTCCGCCGCCCAGGCGGAGCTCGGCAAGAAGGGTGGAAAGGCGGCCGCCAAGAAGACGTGACCTCGGCGGTCGACCCGGTCGCTCCGCGACGGTGGCGCGGCGCGCTCACGCTCCTGACGGGGGCGATCGTCGGCGCCGGTGCGGTGGTCGCCATCCTCTGCACGCCGTTGGGCCTTGCGAGGCTTCCAAGCTGGAGAGGGAGAGCCTAGATCGAGGTCATGAACGCGCCCGTCCCGCCCGATCAGTTCGTCACCACGCCGGACAACACGGGGCTGGTCCCGCCCGACCGGGACACCTCCACCTGGCCGTCGCCCCCGCCCGGCGAGCGCATCCGCTGGGGGTCGGAAGCGCACAAGGTGCTGTTCGCGCGCACGCTCCTGGACAGCTTCGACGCCTACAGGCCCGCCTTGATCGACTGGCCCAGGCTGGAGCCGGACGCCCTGCACCGCGTCACGTCCCTGCCGATCTGGGACATCGCGGTGCAGACGGAGGGCAAGGCGGGCACGCGCATGCAGAACTACGCCGACACGGTGGCCGACCCGCTGGTGAAGAAGGCGCTGGACCTGAACGCCTTCGAGGAGCGCCGCCACAAGGTGGTGCTCTCCGGCCTCGTCAACGCCTACGGCATCCCGCTGGAGCCCGAGCCCGAGTACAAGGTGCCCAAGGACCGCGAGTGGGCCTACATGGTCACCGGCTTCTCCGAATGCGTCGACAGCTTCTTCGCCTTCGGCCTGTTCGAGACCGCCCGCCGCTCCGGCTTCTTCCCAGCCGAGCTCGTGGAGACCTTCGAGCCCGTGGTGCATGAGGAGGGGCGCCACATCCTGTTCTTCGCCAACTGGGTGGAGTGGCGGCGCGCCCAGCTGAACATCTTCCAGCGCATCGCCTTCGAGCTGAAGATCGCCGCCGTCTGGGTGTTCCTGGGCTGGGAGCGCATGGGCATCGCCTCGGGCATGGACGACGCCGGCGACAAGCAGAAGTCCAAAGTGGAGGAGAAGGCGAAGGTCGACGCCAACTTCACCGTCACGGGCGCGAGCGCGGTGGGCGAGGACCTGGACGTGGCCGAGCTCATGCAGCTGTGCCTGGAGGAGGACGCCCGCCGCCTCGGCCGATACGACCCCCGGCTGAAGCGGCCGACCTTCATGCCGACGATGGTGAAGCTCGCGCGGCGCACCTTCCTGAAGACGCGGGCGGAGAAGGCGGCGCGCAAGGGGGCGGGCGCGGTGGCGGCGGCGGCGTAGGGGTTCGCGCCGACACTCGAAAAAGGTTCACGCAACCCGCGCAGGCTCTCAACCGTCCACACGACGGGGCGGGAGGCGCGCATGGCCGATCTGACGGCGAACCACGGCGGGAGCGAGGCGGCGTCCAAGGGCGTCGACCTCGACCGCAAGCTGCACCCGGCCACGCCTTTCGCCTTCCTGGCGCTGGCGGCCGCGGGGCTCGGCTACGCCGCCTTCGGGCTCCTGCACGACGTGTCTAGGGTGGGCGAGCCGCTGGCGCTGGGCGTGTTCGGCCTGCTGGGCGTGGCGCTGT
>CAXSHO010000158.1:0-6034 GCA_964237305.1 uncultured Caulobacteraceae bacterium | reverse complement strand
TTCGCGATCGGCTTCCTGCTCATCATCCCGATCGGCGGGGCGGACATGCCGGTCGTGGTGTCGATGCTGAACAGCTACTCGGGCTGGGCCGCGGCGGCGCTCGGCTTCACGCTGGAGAACACCACGCTGATCATCACCGGCGCCCTGGTGGGCAGCTCGGGGGCGATCCTGAGCTACATCATGTGCACGGCCATGAACCGGAGCTTCATCAGCGTCATCCTCGGCGGCTTCGGCGCCGTGGCCGAGGCGGGGGCCGGCGGCAAGGTGGAGACGCGCCCGGTCAAGCAGGGCTCGGCGGAGGACGCGGCCTTCATCATGAAGAACGCCAGCAAGGTCATCATCGTGCCCGGCTACGGCATGGCGGTGGCCCAGGCGCAGCACGCGCTGCGAGAGATGGGCGACCGGCTGAAGGAGGAGGGGGTGGAGGTGAAGTACGCCATCCACCCCGTGGCCGGCCGCATGCCCGGCCACATGAACGTGCTCCTGGCCGAGGCCAACGTCCCCTACGACGAGGTGTTCGAGCTGGAGGACATCAACGCCGAGTTCGCCACCGCCGACGTCGCCTTCGTCATCGGCGCCAACGACGTGACCAACCCGTCGGCCAAGACCGACCCGGCCTCGCCCATCTTCGGCATGCCGATCCTGGACGTGGAGCGCGCGGGCACCGTGCTCTTCATCAAGCGCGGCATGGCGGCGGGCTACGCCGGCGTGGAGAACGAGCTCTTCTTCCGCGACAACACCATGATGCTGTTCGCCGACGCCAAGAAGATGGTGGAGGGCGTGCTCAAGGGGCTGTGACGCGAGGGCGCCGCCGAGCCCGGCGGGCGCTCAGCCCTCCAGGTCGAGGCTGTAGCCGGCGGAGCGGACGGTGCGGATGGGGTCCGCCTCGTCGTCGCGGTTCAGCGCCTTGCGCAGGCGGCCGATGTGCACGTCCACCGTGCGCACCTCCACGTAGACGTCCGATCCCCACACCGCGTCCAGGAGCTGCTCGCGGGAGAAGACGCGGCCGGGATGCTGCATCAGGTGGTCCAGGAGGCGGAACTCGGTGGGGCCGAGGTGCACCTCGCGCTCGCCGCGCTTCACCCGGTGCGCCACCCGGTCGATGACGAGGTCGCCGCGCAGCACGCGGTCCTCCGCCAGGCCCGGGCGGATGCGGCGCAGCACCGCGCGCATGCGCGCCGCCAGCTCGGCCATGGAAAAGGGCTTGGTGAGGTAGTCGTCCGCCCCGGTGTCCAGGCCGCGCACCCGGTCGCTCTCCTCGCCGCGGGCGGTGAGCATGATCACGGGGAGGTTGCGCGTCTCGGCGCGGGAGCGCAGGCGGCGGCACACCTCCACCCCCGACACCTTGGGCAGCATCCAGTCCAAGACCACGAGGTCGGGCTGGCGCTCCTCCACCTGCATCAGCGCCTCCTCGCCGTCGCCGGCGAGCGCCACGCGGTAGCCCTCCTTCTCCAGGTTGTACTGGAGGAGGGTGGCCAGGGCGTCCTCGTCCTCCACCACCAGCACGGAGGGCGCGGCCATCAGGCGTCCCCGAACGAGGCGCCGGCCATGTCGAGGTCCTGCTGCTTGGGCCGGTCGCCCTCGATCTCCTCGCCGGTGATCTCGTAGTGGATGATCTCCGCGATGTTGGTGGCGTGGTCGCCGATGCGCTCCAGGTTCTTGCCGGCGAACAGGAGGTGGGCGCAGGAGGCGATCATGCGCGGGTCGCTCATCATGTAGGTGAGGAGCTCGCGGAACAGGGCGTTGTAGCTCTCGTCCACCTCCTCGTCGTGGCTCCACACCTGCATGGCGCCCTCCAGCTCGGCGGCGGCGTACGCGTCCAGCGCGTTGCGCAGACGCTGGGCGACCATGCGGCCCATGCGCTCGATGGAGCGGGTCAGGGGCTGGATCGGCTCGCCCTCCGCGATCACCACGGCGCGCTTGGCGATGTTCTTGGCGAGGTCGCCCGTGCGCTCCAGGCTGAGGCTGAGCTTCAGCGCCCCCACCGCCCGGCGCAAGTCCTGCGCCACGGGCTGGCGCAGCGCGATGATGCGGATGGCCTTCTTCTCGATCTCGCGCTGCAGCTCGTCCAGCCGGGCGTCGCGGCCGATCAGCGTCTTGGCCAGCGGCACGTCGCGGTTGGCGATGGCGGCCACCGCATCCTCCACCTGCTGCTCGGCCAAGCCGCCCAGGCGCACGACCTCGGCCTTCAGGCCGTTCAGCTCGTCGCCGTAGAACTTGAGGGTGTGCTCGCTCATGGGCGGACTCTGGGCGGGGGATTGCGGGCAGGATAGCGGTGTTCGCGTCGGCGTATGTCGCGCATGTGCGGTCGGGCGCGTGACGGCGGGGTGAAGCTTTCGTGACGCGTCAGCCCGCGCCGCCGTTCGTGCGCCGCCACGCCTCCAGCGCCTCGGCCGTCTGGCCCAGGTTGCGGTCGCCGAACACGGGCAGGAGGCGGCGGCCGAGCCTTGCGCTGATCTGCTCACCCGCCGTGCGCGGCGCGTCCGTGGGGTAGGCGAACCACAGCGTGCGGGCCACGGGCACGTGGTTCACCGCCACCGCCCGCGTCTCCACCGGCCCCATGCGCGACCAGGCGAAGCGCTCCGTGCGCGTCAGCGTATGGTGCAGCAAGGCGTCGGGCGTGGCCTCGAGGCTCCAGCGGCGGCCGGCGACCACGCCCAGAAGGGGCAGGAGCAGCGGAGCCAGGAGCACGCCGACCGTCAGCGGCGTCGCCTGGAGCCACTCGCGCGGGTCCACGAGCGCGCCCAGCGCCATCAGCGCGTAGAGCGGCCACGTCATCAGGAGCAGGCGCGCGGGGTTCACCGGCAGGAGCATGGACGCAGTCTCGCCCGCGCCCTAAGCCGCGTCCATGCGCCAGTGGACCGTCGACGCCTTCGCCTCCGCCCCCTTCCGCGGCAACCCCGCCTGCGTGGTGGAGCCGTTGGACGCGTGGCCCGCGACGGCCTGGATGCAGGCGCTGGCGCAGGAGAACGCCCAGGCCGAGACCGCCTTCCTCCTGCGCGACGCGACCGACCCGGCGCGCTTCGGCCTGCGCTGGTTCACGCCGGAGGTCGAGGTGCCCCTGTGCGGCCACGCCACCCTGGCGTCGGCGCACGTGCTCTGGACCGAGCTCGGGTGCGCGGCGGAGGCGCTGGTGTTCGGCACCGTGCACAAGGGCGAGTTGCGGGTGGAGCGCTCCGGCGACGGCTACGCCATGGACTTCCCCGCCGACCCGCCGCGCAGGATCGGGACGCCGGCGGGCCTCGCCGACGCGCTGGGGGCGGAGCCGCTGGAGGTTTGGTCGGCCGCCTACCTCGTCGCGGTGCTGGCGGACGAGCGGACGGTGCGCTCGCTCACGCCCGACATCCCGGCCCTGCGGTCGATCTCCTCTGCGGCCGGCGGGGGCCGGGGCGACGTGATCGTCGCGGCGCTGGCGGACGCGGCGTCGGAGGTCGACGTGGTGGACCGCTTCTTCGCGCCGGGGGCGGGCGTGCCGGAGGACCCGGCCACCGGCTCGGCGCACTGCATCCTCGCGCCGCTGTATGCGGACAAGCTCGGGCGCGCGCGGCTAAGCTTCCACCAGGCCTTTCCCGGACGCGGCGGCGACCTCGCCTGCGAGGTGCGCGGCGACCGCGTGATCCTGGAGGGCCGGGCGGTCACCGTGGTGGAGAGCCGGCTGCGGCTGTCGCCCGCGTGACAAGGGCCGGAGCGTGCGCTCCGGCCCCTCCGCAAACCGCCCCGCGGGCGGTGCTCAGCCCACGCGGCCGTTGTGCTTGGCGTTGTAGATCGAGCGGTTGGCGTGGTTCTGCATGCGCGCGAGCCTGGCGCGCTCGCGGGGCGTCAGGCGGCCGCCGTGGCGCGCGCGCATGTTCTCCTCCTTGCGGGCGATATGCGCCTGCTGCCGCTGGAGGTGGCGCGCCTCGTGGCCGGTCAGCTCGCCGGAGCGCACGCCCTGGTTGATGCGGGCGGCCTGGTTGTCCTGGCGCTGCACCACCTGGGCTGTCGCCGGCAGGGCGGCGCCCGCGGCGGCGGCGGCGGCGAGGAGGGCGGCGATCACGGCGGTCTTCATGGGGGTCTCTCCTGGTTCGGGCCGGGCGTGCTCGCTCGGATGAGGCGCAACCTGCTCCGGCCCTCCTGAACGCCTTCGGTCGGGCGCCGTTCAGCGGGGCGTCATCTAAGGCGCGCCGGAATCCGCTTGCGCGCGCCGGTGAAACGGCGTCTCTCGCCCGCGGGCCACGCCCTCCCAACGGGGCGCAGTCCATCTGCAAGGATGGGAGCACGTAGATGATCGACCAGCCCCGGGCCAGGCCCGAGGTGCGCCCCGACCGTGTCCCGGCGCGCCCGTACTTCTCCTCCGGTCCCTGCGCCAAGCGCCCCGGCTGGACCCCCGACACCCTCTCCGGCGCGGTGCTCGGCCGCTCGCACCGCTCCAAGCCCGGCAAGGGGCGGCTGCAGGCCGCGATCGACCGGACGCGCAGCGTTCTGCAGGTGCCGGACACCCACCTGATCGGCATCGTCCCGGGCTCGGACACCGGGGCGGTGGAGATGGCCATGTGGTCCATGCTGGGCCCGCGCCCCGTGCAGCTGCTGGCTTTCGAGAGCTTCGGCAAGGACTGGGTCACCGACGTCCTCAAGCAGCTGAAGCTCGACGCCGAGCCGCTGGAGGCGCCCTACGGCCGCCTGCCCGACCTCCTGGAGGTGCGGGGCGACGCCGACCTCGTCTTCACCTGGAACGGCACCACCTCGGGCGTGCGCGTGCCGGACGCCGGCTTCATCGCCGCCGATCGCGCGGGGATCACCATCTGCGACGCCACCAGCGCCTGCTTCGCCCAGGCGTTGGACTGGTCCAAGCTCGATGTGGTCACCTTCAGCTGGCAGAAGGCGCTGGGCGGCGAGGCGGCGCACGGCGTCCTGATCCTCGGCCCCCGCGCGGTGGAGCGGCTGGAGAGCTACAGCCCGCCCTGGCCGCTGCCCAAGCTGTTCCGCATGACGAAGCCGAGCAAGGACGGGGGCGGCGAGCTCGTCCGCGACATCTTCGAGGGCGCGACCATCAACACGCCGTCCATGCTTTGCGTGGAGGACTACCTGGACGCGCTCGGCTGGGCGGAGGGGCTGGGCGGCCTCCCCGCGCTGATCGCGCGCGCGGACGCCAACCTCCTCGTGCTGGAGCGGTGGGTGGAGGCGACGCCCTGGGTCGATTTCCTGGCCGAGACGAAGGCGACCCGCTCCAACACCAGCGTGTGTCTCAAGGTGGTCGCGCCCGAGGTGGCGACGCTCGCGCCCGACGCCCAGGCCGACTTCGCCAAGCGCCTCGCCGCCCGGCTGGAGACGGAGGGTGTCGCCTTCGACGTCGGCGCCTACCGCGACGCCCCGCCCGGCCTGCGCATCTGGTGCGGGGCCACGGTGGACGCCGCCGACGTGGAGGCGCTGACCCCCTGGCTCGACTGGGCCTTCGCCGAGACGCTGGCCGCCCTCGTCCCCGCCACCTGATCCCGCTCCCTCGGCTGTCGTCTCGGCCGTAGCGAAGCGCAGAGCCGGGATCCAGGACGACGGCCGCGCCGGCGGCCCCTGGGTCCCGGATCGGCTGCGCCGTCCGGGATGACGGCTTCATGCAAGCTGCAAGGACACGAAATGCCCCGCGTTCTCATCGCCGACAGCCTCTCCCCCGCCGCCGTGGCCATCTTCAAGGAGCGCGGCGTCGAGGCCGACGTGCGCGTGGGGCTGAAGAAGCCCGAGCTCCTCCAGATCATCGGCGACTATGACGGCCTGGCCGTGCGCTCCGCCACCAAGGCCGACCCGGAGGTGATCGCCGCGGCGACCCGCCTGAAGGTGATCGGCCGGGCGGGCATCGGCGTGGACAACGTCAACATCCCCGCCGCCACCGCCAAGGGGATCGTGGTTATGAACACCCCCTTCGGCAACTCGATCACCACCGCCGAGCACGCGGTGGCCATGATCTTCGCGCTCGCCCGCGAACTCCCCGCCGCCGACGCCTCCACCCAGGCGGGCCGGTGGGAGAAGAACCGCTTCATGGGCGTGGAGCTCTACGCCAAGA
>CAXSHO010000157.1:1348-6060 GCA_964237305.1 uncultured Caulobacteraceae bacterium | reverse complement strand
GGGGGCGGGAGCCTCCGTCGGCGGCGCCGGGAGGGCGTCGGCGGGGGACCCGGCGAGCTCCTCGGCGCGGGGGGCGGGCTCGCCGGGAGGCTGGTAGGCGGGCTGCGGACGGGGCTGGTCGCCGCAGGCCGATAGCCCGCCCGCCAGCACGAGCACGACGGCGGCCAGCGCCGCCCGGCTCGCGTTGATCACCTTGTCCGACATGGATTCGCACTCTCTCCCGAAGCCTGCGCGGCGGAGTGGTCTCCGCAGGCGGGCTCGCCGAGGTTCAAGGAGGCCTTACGGGAGAGGCGAAATCAACCGCGCTCGCCCGTGGCGGGTGTGCGCAGGCGGGCGGTCGCCTCGTAGAGGGCCACCGCGCCGGCGGCCGAGACGTTCAGGCTCTCCAGCCCCCCGGGCATGGGGATGCGGGCCAGGGCGTCGCAGTGCTCGGCCACCAGCCGGCGCAGGCCCTCGCCCTCCGAGCCGAGCACCAGCGCCACCGGACCGCCGTCCAGCACGTCGGCCAGCGGCTCGGCGGCCTCGCCCGCCAGCCCCACCGTGCGCCAGCCCGCCTCGGTCATGGCCTCCAGCGCGCGCGACAGGTTGACGACGCGCACCACCGGCGTCCGCTCCACCGCGCCGGCCGCCGCCTTGGCCAGCGCGCCCGACAGGGCCGGGCTGTGCCGGTCCTGCACCACGAGCCCCCGCGCGCCGAAGGCGCAGGCCGAGCGCAGCACCGCGCCGACGTTCTGCGGATCCGTCACCTGGTCGAGCACCAGGAGGACGCCCTCCGCGGGGGAGAGCAGGGCGTCGAGCCCCGCGTCGACGAGGTCGTCCGCCAGGAGCGCCACGCCGCCGTGGACCGCACCGGGCGGCAGGAGGCGGGCCATGGCGCCGTTCTCCTCCACCTCCACGCGCAGGGGGGGAGCGGGGCCGGGGCGGCGGCGCAGGGCGGCCTCCACCACGCGCTCGCGCTCGGGCGTGGCGACCACGCGCAGGAGGGTGCGCGCGGGGTTGGCCAGCGCGGGCTCGCAGGCGTGCAGCCCCCACAGCCAGCCCGTCCCCTCCGCCGCACGGGCCGCGGCGGGGCGGGGGTGGTGAGGCCTGTGCGGACGCCCGGCGGGAGCGGGCGGTCGCGCGTTGCGTCCGTTCGATTTCGCCACTAAGAGACGCCCTCCGTTCGGGAACCCGCCTTCATCGCGGGCCCCGGCGCGCCCGGTTCCGCCGGGCGGAGCGGCTGCGGCCGGCGGCGCGTAGGGGGAATGTCCCGAGCGGCAAAGGGGGCGGACTGTAAATCCGCTGGCTTAGCCTTCGCAGGTTCGAGTCCTGCTTCCCCCACCACGCGCCTCCGGGTCTGCGCTTCGGCGCGGGTATAGCACAGTGGTAGTGCAGCAGCCTTCCAAGCTGAGGATGCGGGTTCGATTCCCGCTACCCGCTCCAAGCCGCTCCCGAACTCGTCCACACGCAAGGCGACGTCACGCCCCGGGGCTGAAGCTCACGGGCATGGCGTCCGCGGCCTTGTGCCCCGCGCCCTGCTTCAGACGGCGCAGGTAGTCGGCCGCCTTCTCGCGCGTGGGCTCCCAATGGCAGGCGGGCGTCAGGCCCGCGGGGGCACCCGCAGCCGAAGCGGCGCGGGCGAAGGCGGCGGCGTCGCCCTCCGCGCGCGCCGAGTCGCGGGCGAAGGGCTCGGCGGTGTGCGCCAGCCGCCCCTGGCCCGACGCGTCCAGCGCCATGCACACGGCGAACCCCTCGGCGGCTGCGGCGGAGACGGGCGCGGCGGCGAGCCCTGCGGCCAGGAGCGCGGCGGCGAGGGCGGAAGCGGTGATCCTCATCCGGCGCATATGGCGGCGAAGCGTGGCCGCGCCAAGGCGGAACGGCGTCGCGTCCCCCGCGCTTCCCCTGCGGGCGGCCTTGAGGGAGAGCGACATGCGGGCGATCTGGTTTGCGGGCGCGGCGTCGCTGTCGCTTGCGGCGTGCGGCGATCGGGCGACCCTGCCGCTGAGCGCGGGCGTCGGCATGTCGCCGCAGCTGCCTTCGCCGCATAAGACGCTCTTGCCCACCATGAACACGGCCAAGGCGGTGGGCTGGGCCAAGGGCGAGGCGCCCACGCCCGCGGCCGGTCTGCAGGTCGCCGCCTTCGCCGAAGGGCTGGAGCACCCGCGCTGGCTGTACGTGCTGCCGAACGGCGACGTGCTGGTGGCGGAGACCAACGCTCCGCCCAAGCCGGACGACTCCAAGGGCATCCGCGGCTGGGTGCAGACGCAGGTGATGAAGGGGGCCGGCGCGGTGACCCCCAGCGCCAACCGCATCACGCTGCTGCGCGACACCGACGGCGACGGGCGGGCGGACGTGCGCAGCGTGCTGCTCTCCGGCCTGCACTCGCCCTACGGCATGGTGCTGGTGGGCTCGACGCTCTACGTCGCCGACACCGACGCCCTGGTGAAGGTCCCCTACGTCACGGGCCAGACCCGGATCGACGCCGCGCCGCAGAAGGTGGTCGACCTGCCCGCAGGCACGATCAACCACCACTGGACCAAGAACGTGGTGGCGAGCCCCGACGGGTCGAGGCTGTACGTGTCGGTGGGCTCCAACAGCAACGTGGCGGAGAACGGCGTCGCGGCGGAGGCCGGGCGCGCCGCGATCTGGGAGGTGGACCCCGCCACGGGTGCGCACCGCGAGTTCGCCACCGGCCTGCGCAACCCCAACGGCATGTTCTTCGCGCCGGGCACCAACAAGCTGTGGGCCGCGGTGAACGAGCGCGACGAGATCGGCTCGGACCTCGTGCCCGACTACATGACCTCGGTGGCGGACGGCGGCTTCTACGGCTGGCCGTACAGCTACTACGGCGCCAACGTGGACGTGCGGGTGAAGACGCAGCGGCCCGACCTCGTGGCCCGCGCGCTGAAGCCCGACTACGCCCTGGGCGCCCACACCGCCTCCCTCGGCCTCACCTACCACGAAGGCGCGGCGCTGGGCCCGGCCTTCGCCCAGGGCGCGTTCGTAGGCCAGCACGGCTCGTGGAACAGGAAGCCGCTGAGCGGCTACCGCGTGCTGTACGTGCCGTTCTCGGGTGGCGCCCCGACGACCGGCGCGCCTGCGGAGGTGCTGACAGGCTTCGTCGACGCGGCGGGCCACGCCCACGGTCGCCCGGTGGGCGTCGCCTTCGACAAGGCGGGGGCGCTCTTGGTGGCCGACGACGTGGGCGACAAGGTCTGGCGGGTCACCGCCGCGGGCGCGCCCGCGCGGACGGTGGCGCGGCTGGGGCGGCGGTGAGCATCCAGCCCGCCAAGCGCCCGGTGGCGGCCGGCCGGGTGACCGCCGCTCACCAGTAGCGGCGCAGCCGCACGGTGGTGGTCTCGGGCCCGTCGTGTACGAAGGAGGCGCGGCTCCAGGAGGGTCCGCGCAGGCCCACCGGCGCCTGGCGGGAGAAGCCGATCTCCTCCAGCGGCAGGCCGAGCGCGCCCCGGTCCACCTCCCGGTTGGCGTTGCGGTCGTGGTAGGCCTGCACCGCCCACAGCCCGGCGGGCACGTCGGCGATGGTGACCTCCGTGACGTCCTTCTGCGCGGGCACCGACACCGTGTACTCGCACCCGCCGTGCAGGAAGCGCCGCGCGCTGCACAGCTCCACGCGCACCTCGCCCTTGGCGTCGCGCACCTCCGTCACCCTTACGGTGAGGGGGGCGGCCGCGGCGGTCAGCTGCAGCAGGAGGGCGGCCAGGACGGGCATGGGGGCGATCTAGGCGGCGCGGGCGCGGGTGCAACGCGCCCGCACGCGCCGCCTCAGCGCAGGTCCTCGCCCAGGATGCTCATCTGGAAGTCGAACGAGCCGTCCTCGTCCTCGTCCTTGTAGACGAGCCCGATGAACTCCTCGCCCACGTAGACCTCCGCCGAGTCCTTCTGCTTGGGGCGGGGCTTCAGCACGATGCGGGCGTTGCCGAAGGTGCGCTGCAGGTGCAGCTGCACGCGCTGGATGTCTTGTTCGTTCACAGGAGGTGTCCTCGTCGGAGCGGGCGGCCGACCGGAACGCGCGAAGGGCGCGCCCGGTCGGCTCAGATCACATAGTCGTAGGCGGCGTCGGTCAGGGTCTGGTCCATGGAGCGCGAGGGCTCGGCGCAGGTGGGGCAGTTCACCAGGCGCGCGGGCACGCCCGCCGCGGTGCAGCCGGGCGGCACGGCCTTCAGCACCACCGAGCCGGAGGCGACCTTGGCCCCGTCGCCCACCGTGATGGCGCCCAAGACCTTGGAGCCCGCGCCCAGGAGCACGCCGTTCCCGATCTTGGGGTGGCGGTCCACCCCCGCGGCGCCCGTGCCGCCCAGCGTGACGCTGTGCAGCATGGAGACGTCGTCGCCCACCGTGGCGGTCTCACCCACCACGACGCCCGTGCCGTGGTCGATGAACACGCCGCGGCCGAAGCGGGCGGCGGGGTGGATGTCCACCTGGAACAGCTCGCTCACCCGGCTCTGCAGATGGAAGGCCAGGGTCTCGCGGCCGCGCCGCCACAGGCGGTGCGCCACCCGGTGGCTCTGCAACGCGGTGAAGCCCTTGAACCACAGGAACGGCTGGAGGTACCCCTTGCAGGCGGGGTCGCGCTCGAACACCGCGCGCAGGTCGGCGGCGGCGCAGTCCACGAGCGACGGGTCGGCGGCGTAGGCCTCCTCGCACATCTCGCGCAGGGCCATGGCGCTGATGCCGTCGTCGCCCAGCTTGCGCGCCAGCTGGTAGGACAGGGC
>CAXSHO010000157.1:0-1338 GCA_964237305.1 uncultured Caulobacteraceae bacterium | reverse complement strand
CGTGAGCGCGGGGATCGCGGACGGCGTCGGGCTCGCGGGCGGGGTCGGCGTGGCTGAGGACGGCGGCGTTGAGCAGGCTCGCCAGGTGCGGCTCGGCGGCGGCGGCGCGCTCCGCCTCGCGGCGCAGCTCCGCCCAGACCGGCGGCGTGTCGTCGGACGCGACGAGTTCCAAGAGCTGCGCCATGCGCCCTCCTACCGGCCCAGCACGCGCGCGGCCAGGGCGGGGTCTAGCCCGCCTTCGGTGGCGATATGGTGAAGCCTGAGCAGCATCGCCACCGTGATCGCGTCGCGGATGTGGCCGGCCATCGCCGCGTCCAGCGCCTCGCGGAAGGGCGTGCGGGCGACCGCCAGCTCCTCCGTCGCCTCGGGCGCAAGCGGGCAGGGGGTCAGGCCGGTGGCGATCCAGCCCAGCGCCACCTCGTCGGATGTGGAGTTGGAGAGCTGCATCGTGAGCACGTGGCGCCACTGCGCCGCCTCCAGCCCCGCCTCCTCGCGCAGCTCGCGCCGGCAGCCCTCCAGCGGATTTTCGTGCAGGGGCGCGCCGCCCTCCGGGATCTCCCACTGGTAGTCGGCGAGCGGGAAGCGCCACTGGCCCACCAGCGTCACCGTGCCGTCCTCCCACAGCGGCAGCACGCCGGTGGCCACGTTGCGGTAGCGCTGGACGTAGTAGCGGGCGGGGGCTCCCGTGGGAGCGGTGGCGGCGTACTCGTCGACGGAGAACCACGGGTTGTCGTGGCGGCGCTCGGGCGGGGCGTCGGCGGACCAGGGGCGGCCGTGCGGGCGCAGCCAGGCGGGCGGGGAGGGGTCGGCCATTGCGCACGGGCTCTACACGCCTTAGCTGCCGAGCTCACTTGCGAACGGTTCTCACGCCCATGCCGCACCACCCGCCGCCGCCGGCTCCAGACTTCGGCCACCCGCTGCCGCCCCGCGCCTCGCCCGACACGCTGGCGCTCCTCGCCACGCGCCGCTCCGCCTCGCCGGGCGCGCTCACGGAGCCCGCCCCGGAGGGCGCGGAGCTCGACGACCTGCTGCGGCTGGCCACGCGGGTGCCCGACCACGGCAAGATGACGCCCTGGCGCTTCGTGCTGCTGCGGGGCGAGGCCAAGGCCCGCTACGTCGCCGCGCTGGACGCCCTGGCCGACCGCCAGCCCAACCCGGTGAAGGCCCGCGCCTCCTTGCGCAAGCTGGAGGCGCCGCCGCTGGTGGTGGCCGTGGTCTCCGCGCCGCGACCCGGCGGCAAGCCCGTGAGCGACCAGCGCGGCTCGGCGCTCGCCGTCTGCACCACGCTCCTCATCACGGCGGCGGCCATGGGCTACGGCGCCAACTGGATCACCGACT
>CAXSHO010000156.1:286-6125 GCA_964237305.1 uncultured Caulobacteraceae bacterium | reverse complement strand
TATTCCAGCGAGTAGGCGATGCGCACGGTGGTATGCGGCAGCTTGCCTTTCTTGCGGATCGGGACGAAACCGGCGGATACCTGGTGCGCCACCGCGCCGCCCAGGATGAAGCCCCGCGCCTCGATCCCCGCCACCTTGTCGATCTTGGTCCCGGCGTAGGGCTGCACCAGCTCGTCCACCGTCTGGCGGAAGGCGCGGGCGTCGGACAGGAGCGTGGTGATGTCGCGGAACATGATCCCGGGCCTGGGATGGTCCGGGATGGTGCGGATGACGGAGCGGAGGTCCAAGCGGCGTCCTACCAATATGCGGCCATGATCTCGCCGGCCCAGGCGGGCTCACGGATCGCGCCGCGGGGTTCGAAGCCGGCCATGACGGGCTTGAGATCGACCACGGGCGTGCCGTCGACGGCGTCCAGCCCGCGCACGAGCAGGCGGCGGCCGTCCACGCCGCGCACCTCGCAGGTGGTGACGCCCAGCCGGTTGGGCCGGGGACTTCCCCGCTGGGCGAAGATGCCCACCTCCGGCCACGCCGGGTTGCCGCGCGGACGCCGCGCGCCGGTGCTCACCTGGGCGGGGTCGATCCGGTCGAAGTGGAACACGACCATCACGTGGGAGAAGGCGTCCAGCCCCTGCAGCGCCTCGGGCGGTAGGTGCGGCGCGAGCTCGAGCTCCGCCTCCACCGGTCCCCAGGCGTCGTCCTTGTTCTCCATCCGCCCGCCGCGGACATGGGCCACGGGCTCGACCTCGATCACGCGGACCGCCCCAGCACCCGGCCGGCCACCGCGTCCAGCTTGGCGAGGAGCGCGGGGTCGCGGTGCTCGGGCGCGGTGATCAGCGCCGTATCCAGCACCGTGTCGATGGGGCTGGGCTCGCGGGGATGCGCCGCCAGGAGCGCGCAGAACCGCACCAGCGTGGCCTTGGCCAGCGCGGAGTTGGCGCGCATCACCTCGACCACGCCGGACACCTCCACGTGGCTCCCCGCCTCCTCGCGCCACGCGTCGTAGTCCGTGACCATGGCCAGGCTGGCGTAGGGAAGCTCCGCCTCCCGGGCCAGCTTGGCCTCGGGCAGGTTGGTCATGCCGATCACGTCGCAGCCCCAGGCGCGGTACAGGCGGCTCTCCGCCTTGGTGGAGAACTGCGGGCCCTCCATGGCGAGATAGGTCCCGCCCACGTGCACGCGGCCCCCCGCCTCGCCCGCCGCCGCCGCTGCGAGCGCGGTGAGCCGGTGGCACACGGGGTCGGCCATGCTGACGTGCGCCACCACGCCCTCTCCGAAGAAGGACGAGGCGCGGCCCTGCGTGCGGTCCACGAACTGGTCCACCGCCACGAAGTCGCCGGGCGCCATCTTCTCGCGCAGCGAGCCAACGGCGGAGAGGCTCAGGACGTCGGTGACGCCGCAGCGCTTCAGCACGTCGATGTTGGCGCGGTAGTCCAGCCGGTCGGGCGACAGCCTGTGGCCGCGGCCGTGGCGCGGCAGGAAGCGCACGGGCGTCCCCTCCAGCACGCCGTGCAGCACCGCGTCGGAGGGCTCGCCCCAGGGGGAGGCCGTCTCCACCCAGCGCGCGTCCTCCAGCCCGTCGACCTGGTAGAGGCCCGAGCCGCCGATCACCCCCAGGGTCCAGCCGCTCATCGCGCCAGCCCCTCAATGATTGGCGCGACCCTGTCCCACCCGGGCGTGCCCAGGGCGATCTCCTCCACGTGGGCGGCGCCGGGCAGGAGGCGCAGCTCGATGGTGTCGCCGGCGGCCTTGGCGCGGGCGAGATAGGCGCGGGAGACGGCGGGGGCGACCGTGGTGTCGAGCTCGCCGTGGGCGATCACCGTGCGCACACGCAGGGGCGCCATCTGCGCGGGCGAGGTGTCGGCGTAGCGGCCCCCCGGACGCGCGGGGCCGGCCATGGCCTCCACGGGCGCCGCGCCGCAAGCTGTGCCCGTGTCGGCCTGGAGGTCCGCAAGCCCGGCGATGTCCACCACCGCATGGACCGGCAGCGGGGCGTCGGCGTGCAGCGGGCCGGAGCGGATGCGGGGCCGGCCGGCCGCCCAGAGCGCCAAGTGACCGCCTGCGGAGTGACCCGCCACCACCACGCGGCCGAGGTCCAGCCCGCGCTCCCGGGCGACGTCGCGCAGGCGGTCGAGGCCCGCGCCCACGTCCAGGAAGGTGCCGGGATAGCCGCCGCCGGGCTCGTCGACGCCGCGGTACTCGAGGTTCCACACGGCCAACCCGCGGCGGCGCAGCGTCTCGGCGGCGGGGTCCATGATGTCGAGCTTGGCCACCGACTTGGTCCAGCAGCCGCCGTGGATCAGCACCACCGTGGGATGCGGCCCGGGGCCGTCGGGCAGCCACAACTCGCCGAACTGGTGCGCGCCCGGGCCGTAGGCGATCTTCGCCTGGGGCTTGGGGAAGGGCCGGGCGTAGAACTCCGACCAGCTCATCAGCCGAGGCTGCGCCCCCGCGAACGCCGCGACCCCGGTGAGCACCAGCACGGCCGCCGCAGCCGCGGGTCCCTTTATCGGAAGACGCCGCATGCGCCGGCCGCTGCGGTCCGGCCGACCTCAGCCCTTCTCGGGCGCGGCGGCCGCACCGGCGGGCAGGCCGAGGCCGTGGCCGCCGCCCGACAGCACCGGGGTGGAGATCGAGTCGGGAACCCGGCTGGGCGTCTCCCGCAAGCCGAGCAACGGCAGCACCACCAGGAAGTACGCGTAGTAGTACAGCGCCAGGATCTGAGCGAGCGTCGTGAAGGTGAAGCCGGTCTTCTCGCCGTACTCGTCACGGCCGACCGCAATCACGACATCCGCCGGTTCGTGCGCGCCGCACCAGCCCAGGAGCAGCACCGACAGGATGAAGAACACGAAGAACCAGCGCGCCGCCGGCCGGTAACGCATGGAGCGCACCTTGGACGTATCCAGCCACGGCACCGCGAACAGCAGACCGATGGAGCCGAACATGGTGAGCACGCCCAGGAGCTTGTCCGGCACTGCGCGTAGCATGGCGTAGAAGGGCAGGAAGTACCATTCGGGCACGATGTGCGCCGGCGTCTGCAGCGGGTTGGCGGGAACCTGGTTGTCGGTGTGTCCCAGCGCTTCCGGCGCGAAGAACACGAACCAGGCGAACAGGATGAAGAACACCACGATCGCGAACCCATCCTTCACCGTGTAATACGGGTGGAAGGGCACGGTGTCGGCCTTGGACTTCACCGGCACGCCGGTGGGGTTGTTGTTGCCCGGAACGTGCAGCGCCCAGATGTGCAGCCCGACCACGCCTGCGATCATGAATGGCATCAAGAAGTGCAGAGCGAAGAACCGGTTCAGCGTCGGGTCGTCCACCGCAAACCCGCCCCACAGCCAGGACGTGATCGCGGTGCCGAGGCCCGGGATCACTCGGTCGAAGGCGGAGAACAGGTTGGTGATCACCACAGCGCCGAAGTAGCTCATCTGCCCCCAAGGCAGGACGTAGCCCATGAAGGCGGTGGCCATCATCAGGAGGTAGATGATGCAGCCGAGAAGCCACAGCACCTCCCGCGGGGCCTTGTAGCTGCCGTAGTAGAGGCCGCGGGCGATGTGGACGTACACGGCCAGGAAGAACATGGAGGCACCGTTGGCGTGCGCATAGCGCAGCATCCAGCCGCCGTTCACGTCGCGCATGATGTGCTCGACGGACGTGAATGCATGATCCACGTGCGGCACATAGTGCATCGCCAGGATCACGCCGGTGATGATCTGCACCACCAGGCACACGGCGAGGATCCCGCCGAAAGTGTACCAGTAATTCAGGTTCTTGGGCGTGGGGAAATCGATGACGCTGTCATAGGCCAGCCGCACGATGGGCAGCCGGGCGTCGAGCCAGCGCTCGACTCCGGTCTTCGGCTCGTAGGTGGAGTGTCCGCTCATGTTCGTGGCCTTTGGGGGATCAGCCGATCTTGACCTTGGTGGGTCCGGTGAAGGCGTATTCGGGAACTTCGAGGTTCTTGGGCGCCGGACCCTTACGGATGCGGCCGGAGGCGTCGTAGATCGAGCCGTGGCAGGGGCAGGCCCAGCCGTCGAACTCGCCGCCGAGGTTCGGCACGCAGCCGAGATGGGTGCACACCCCCACCAGGATCAAGAGGTTCTCGTGACCGGGCTTGACCCGGCTGGCGTCGGTGGCGGGGTCTTTCAGGTCGGCGTGGTCGTCCTTGCGGGCGGCGGCGATCTGCGCCTCCGTGCGGTTCCTGATGAAGACCGGCTTGCCGCGCCATTTCACGATGGTCTGCTGGCCGGGGGCGGCCTTGGCGGTGTCGACCTCGATGGAGGCCAGCGCCAGGGTGTCGGCCGAGGGGTTCATCTGGTTGATCAGCGGCCACACCACCGCCACCACGCCGCCGCCGGCCGCCGAGGCCGCCGCGATGTGGATGAAGTCTCGCCGCGAGGGCGGCTGCGCCGCGCCCGCGCCCGCGCCGCCCGGCTCCACATGCGGCTGCCTGTTGAGGATCTCGACCACGCTTCAGTCCGCTCCCGGGCCGGTGACGCGCCACGCCGCGCCGCCCATGATGGATGCGGACGCGACCGCCCGCCTTTACGCCGGGCTTAGAGCGACGCCCCCGCTTTATCAACCGGCAAGAGCCTGACGCCCCCGCCCGCACCGCGCTATACGGCGGGCGCGCTCCACGACCGGAGCGGTCGGAGGGGCCGCTTGACCATCATCGACGCGGCGACGCCGCCGACTTCAGGAGCCGCGCCGGCGCTGGACGAGCGCAAGAGCGACGCGCGCGCCTGGTTCGAGACGCTGCGCGACCGGCTGGTGGCCGCGTTCGAGGCGCTGGAGGACGCCGCGCCCCCGGAGCTCTACGGCGAAGCGCCCTCCCCCGCCCGGTTCGTGCTGAAGCCCTGGTCGCGTCCGGAGGGCGGCGGCGGCGTCATGGGCCTGCTCTCCGGCGGGCGGGTGTTCGAGAAGGCGGGGGTGCACGTCTCCACCGTGCATGGCGAGTTCGGCGCCGACATGGCCCGCACCGTCCCGGGCGCGGCCGACGATCCGCGATTCTTCGCCACCGGCATCAGCGTGATCGTGCACCCCCGAAACCCGCGGGCCCCCACCGGCCACATGAACACGCGCTTCCTGGCGACCACGCAGAGCTGGTTCGGCGGCGGCGGCGATCTCACTCCCATGCTGGCCGAGCAGCGCAGCCAAGCCGCGCCCGACGCGGTGGACTTCCACGCCGCCTATCGCGCCGCCTGCGACCGCTACGAGCCGGACGCCTACGCCCGCTACAAGGCGTGGTGCGACGAGTACTTCTTCCTGCCGCACCGGGGCGAGCCGCGGGGCGTGGGCGGCATCTTCTACGACCACCTGGACAGTTCGCGGACGGGCGGCGGCTTCGCCCGCGACCTCCGCTTCACCCGGGAGGTTGGCGAGGCCTTCCTGCAGGCCTACCCCGCCATCGTGGAGCGCCGCATGCGCGAGCCGTGGACGGAGGCGGAGCGCGACGCCCAGTTGGCGCAGCGCGGCCGCTACGTGGAGTTCAACCTCCTGCACGACCGCGGCACGCTGTTCGGGCTGAAGACGGGCGGCAACGTCGAGTCGATCCTGAGCTCCCTGCCGCCGCTGGTGCGCTGGCCCTGACCGGCCTCGCCCGCCCATCCCCGCCTTCGCGGGACCGGGCCGATGGCGGCTAAGGGCGGGGACGAGCCGTGAGCTCACCGTTCGGCCGGCCGGTGAAGACGGAGACGCTGACCGGGATGGCGCACTCCCGGTACTCGCCCGACCACCAGCGGCCCTGCGCCTCGCACCGCTTGCGGGGCTCCACCCAGCCGAGCTGATAGACCCACACGGCCACCACGGCGACGGTGAAGACGGCGAGCGCGCCGGCGAC
>CAXSHO010000156.1:0-276 GCA_964237305.1 uncultured Caulobacteraceae bacterium | reverse complement strand
GGGGCTTCCGCTGCGGCAAGCCCTGCGCCCCCTTGACGCGCCCGGGCCGGAGCGTTTGACAGGTGCGCAAAGCGCGCGGCCGCCCCATCTGGGGACGAGACCCCCGCGCACGCCGCTCGAACGCTCGCCAAGGAACGCCGATGAAGGTGCTGGTCCCGGTCAAACGGGTGATCGACTACAACGTGAAGGCGCGGGTGAAGCCCGATCAGACGGGCGTGGACCTCGCCAACGTCAAGATGAGCATGAACCCGTTCGACGAGATCGCCGTCGAGGAGG
>CAXSHO010000155.1:0-6162 GCA_964237305.1 uncultured Caulobacteraceae bacterium | reverse complement strand
GACGCCGCCCGCTTCGCCGAGCTCGTTTCGGAAGACTACGTCAACCATCACGTCGGGGCCGAGCAGGGCCGCGCAGGGTTGATAGCCTTCTTCGAGGGCTGGTTCGCGGGGATGCCCGACACCCGGGTGGAGGCGCACGACATCCTCGTCTCGGGCGACAGCGTGGTGGGCCGCTTCAGCTACCACGGCCACATCACCGGGCCCTGGCTGGGGCTGCCGGGCTCCGGCAAGGAGGTGAACCTGCGCTCCATCGACATCTGGCGCGTGCGGGACGGCCTGTTCGTCGAGCACTGGGACGAGCTGAACGTGCTGGAGGTCTTCCAGGAGCTCGGCGCCGTGACGATGACGCCGGGCTGACGGCCACCAGCGGGTCAGGCCGCCCGCATCATCTCCCGCACGAACTCCTGCGGGCGGCCGTAGTGCAGGGTGTGCGGCACAATCGTCAGCACGTTCCCCGCCTCCCGCAGGAAGGTCGGGAACCCCCGTGCGCCCGCCTGCTGCATGAGCCGGCGGGAACGGGCGACGTGGTCGTCCGGGTCAACTTGGGATATGGCCCGGCGGAAATCTGCGGTGTCGAGCCCGACCTCCGGCGCGAGCCCCTCGAGCACCGCCGGTTCCACCACCCGGCGCCCGTGCACGAAATGCGCCGCCTGCACGGCGTGCAGCATCGCCAGGCCCGCTCCCGTGCGCAGGCGCTCCGCGGCGAGGACGGCGGCGATCGGCGGGCGCGAGTGCAGGACCGTGCCGGGATCGGACAGCAGCCCATGGGTGTAGGCGTCGCCGTAGGGCTGGCCGGTGGTGCGCGCGATTCCCGCCTCCATCTCGCGGATGCCCGCGACCATGCCGGGCGGGTAGGGCTGCGGACGGTCCCACAGCCCGCCCCCGTGGAGCACGAGCGTCGCGCCCGCGGCGGCGGCGGCCTCCGCGAGCGGGGCTGCGGCGTAGCACCACCCGCAGAGGGGGTCGTGGACGTAGTGCAGGACGGGAGCGGTCATGCCGACGCGACCGCCCCGGCGACCATGGCGGAGAGCGGCGTGGTCGGCCGGCCGATCAGCCGGCTGAGATCGCGGCCGTCGTCGGACAAGGCGCCGTTCGCCGCGCACGCGTCGAAATCGGCCAGCATGGCCGCGAAATCGCCGGGCACGCCGTTGGATCTCAGCGTCGCTCTACTGGTTGATCGGATCTGCCCTCTCACGTTGCACCCTTCACCCAGCGTGAGCCGATAGTCTAGGCCAGGGCTCTTGGCGAGCATGCGGCCAATGGGTCGACTCAGCCCATTTAAGTTCCGATAGTCATGGCCGCAAGCTGCGCCACTCCTAGTTTGGCCAGCCCCGTTCCTCGACTCCGCGTCTGGGGATCGAACATTCGATTCACTCCGGGCGCGCCACTTACCAAGCCGGCTTGACTTCAGAGTCCTTGCCGTTCGCTCACGCTCACCGCACTTGCCGACTCGGACGGCATCGCTCAGGGCGAGCTATTCACCGGCGCCGAGGCTGGGAACGGCCTCCCGGACGCGCGTGGCCCTGACCGCAAGCGGACGTTCCGAACCGCCGCTTAGAGTCAGCTCACCCCGTCGCCGCAACAAGGCGTTCAGCCTGGAAGCGGCCTCCGCACCGCGACCGTGACACTGCTGCCGTTTTGCGCTGTTGAGCCGGAGGCTCTCGCTCAGTCATCCGCACCCCGTCGTCCCGGAAGCAAGAAGCCATAAAAATAAGAGTTGAGGGTGGTGCCGCCTAGGTGACTCGAACACCTGACCTACGCATTACGAATGCGTCGCTCTACCGGCTGAGCTAAGGCGGCCCTGAAGGTGGCGGGTGCTTAGCGCGGGGGCGGCGGCGTGTCGAGCGGGGAGGCCAGGGCCAGGAGGTCGCGCTCCCGGGGGGCGGCGGCCCAGCGCGCGGGCCAGTCGAGCGCACGGGGAAGGCACGCCGGCGACAGGGCGAGGAGCTCGGGCGGGCGCCGCACCCGGACGCCGACGACGGCGGCCTCCAGCGCCCGCGCGGCGCTCGCCGACTGCAGGAGCACCGCGTCCAGCGCCCCCGCGGCGAGGGCGGCCAGGGGCTCGGCGGGCGGCGGGCGCACCGCGGTGGTGGCGTAGACGGCGAGCGCCTCCGTCTCGACGCCCCCCCGCGAGAGCACGCCCGCCAGGTCGAAGGCCGGCTCCCGCGCCCCGGGGGCGAGCACCCGCCCCGCCGGACGGCGGTGGAGCAGGAGCCCGGCGAGGGCGCGGCCGTCACCGTCCGCGTCGTCCACCCGGGCGAACCCCGCCGCGCGGGCGGCCGCCGCGGTGGCGGCTCCCACGGCGAACACCGGCGGGTCGCGCACGGGCGTCAGCGCCGCGAAGGCCCGCACGCCCGCGGCGCTGGTGAAGGCGAGGGCGGCGACCCCCTCCAGCCGCAGCTCGACGTCGGGGAGCGCCTGGACGGCGAGGAGCGGGGCGTCCAGCGGGTCGCAGCCGAGCGCCCGCAGCCGTTCGGCGGTGGCGGCGGCGCCGGGGGAGGCGCGAGTGACCCAGATGCGCAGGGCCCCTCCATTCAGCCTCGCGCCGCGGCCGGGTCTCACCGTCCGCCGCCCGACGCGGGGCGGTCGGCGCGGCGCGGGGGGCGGGGCTCGGATTGCATGGGGCGGAGGGGCGGACTAGCTCAGGCGGCCGGGTCGTCGCTACAGGAGCGGACGCCCGGCGGCAACGGAGCGCGCGTGGCCGACAGCCTCACCGTCCTGGGCGTGGAGACGAGCTGCGACGAGACGGCGGCGGCGGTGGTGCGCCTGGCGGACGGGCGCTGCACGGTGCTGTCCTCCGTGGTGGCGAGCCAGGCGGCGGCGCACGCCCCCTACGGCGGCGTGGTGCCCGAGGTGGCGGCGCGCGCCCACGCGGAGGTGGTGGACCACGTGATCGCGGCGGCCATGCGGGAGGCGGCGCTGGGCTTCGACGCCCTGGACGGGGTGGCGGCCACCGCCGGGCCGGGGCTGGTGGGCGGCGTCATGGTGGGGCTGGCGGCGGGCAAGGCGGTGGCGCTGGCCCGGGGCGTCCCGCTCGTGGCGGTGAACCACCTGGAGGGCCACGCCGTCTCCGCCCGGCTGGAGGGCGAGGCGCCCTATCCGTTCCTGCTGCTCCTGGTGTCCGGCGGGCATTGCCAGCTCCTGGACGTGCGGGGCGTGGGCGACCACCGGCGGCTGGGCTCCACCCTCGACGACGCGGCGGGGGAGGCGTTCGACAAGATCGCCGCCGTGCTGGGCCTGCCCTATCCCGGCGGCCCGGCGCTGGAGCGGCTGGCGGCGGAGGGCGATCCGGCGCGCTTCGCCCTCCCGCGCATGCTGGAGGGCCACAAGGGCTGCGACTTCTCCTTCTCCGGCCTGAAGACCGCCGCCGCTCGGCTGGCCGGGCGCGAGGTGCGGACGGACCGCGACCGCGCCGACCTCGCCGCCGCCGCGCAGGCCGCCATCGCCCGGCAGCTGGCGGAGCGGTCGGCCGTGGCGCTGCGCCGGCACGCGGAGGCGCACGCCGGCGCCGGGCGGCTGTTCGTGGCGGCGGGGGGCGTGGCGGCCAACGCCCACGTGCGCGCCGAGCTGGAGCGCACCGCCGCCGCCGCCGCCTATCGCTTCGCCGCCCCGCCGCTGCGCTACTGCACCGACAACGCGGCCATGATCGCGCTGGCGGGCGCCGAGCGGCTCCGGCTGGGCTGGACGGACGGGCTGGACGCCCCCGCCCGCCCCCGCTGGCCGCTGGACGAGGCCGCCGCCCGCGACGCTCCGCTGAACCTCAAGGTCGGACGCAAGGGAGCCAAGGCGTGACGGTGGAGCCCTGGACCACGCTGGCGGAGGCGACGGTGGTCCGCGACCGCTGGATCGACCTCGTCCGCCAGCACTGCCGCACGCCTGGGGGCGAGGAGCTGGACGACTTCTACGTCCAGCGCTGCCCCGACTGGGTGAACGTGGTGGCGCTCACCCGCGAGGGCCGCGTCCTGCGGGTGCGGCAGTGGCGGCAGGGCGCGCGGGTGGTCAGCCTGGAGCTGCCGGGCGGCGTGATCGACGGCGGGGAGACGCCGGAGACGGCGGGCGCCCGCGAGCTCCTGGAGGAGACCGGCTTCCGCGGCGGCGCGCCGGAGCGGCTCGCCTCGCTGTGGGCCAACCCCCACGGGCAGACCAACCGCACCCACACCCTGCTCATCACCGGCTGCGAGCGCGTCGCCGCGCCGCGCTTCGACCGCACCGAACAGCTGGAGACCGACGAGGTGGAGCCCTCGCAGCTGCTGGACGACATCCGCAGCGGCCGGATGGAGCACGCCCTGCACGTGGCGGCGGTGCTGGCGGCGCGGCTGCACCGGCCCGACCTGTTCGGCCCCGATCCGTGCGGCGGCGAGGCGCGTCCATGAGGACGGTGGGGGTCATCGGGGCGGGGGCCTGGGGCACGGCGCTGGCGCAGGTGGCGGCCCGGGCGGGCGGGCGCGTCCTCTTGCAGGCGCGCGAGCCGGAGGTGGTGGAGGCGGTGAACGCCCGGCGCGAGAACCCGCTGTTCCTTCCCGGCGTGCGGATCGAGAACGGGGTGACGGCCGTCGTCGACCTGGCCGACCTCGCCGCGTGCGACCTCGTGCTGGCCGTGGCTCCCGCCCAGCACATGCGCGCCACCCTCGCCGCCTTCGCCCGCCACGCCCGGCCGGGGACGCCGCTGGTGCTGTGCTCCAAGGGGGTGGAGCAGGGCTCGCTGGAGCTGATGACGCAGGTGGCCGCCGCGTCCGCCCCCGGCCTGACGCCCGCCGTGCTCTCCGGCCCCTCCTTCGCGGGCGAGGTGGCGCGGGGCCTCCCCACCGCCGTGACCCTGGCCTGCGCGGACCCCGACGCGGCCGCGCGGATCACCGAGGCGCTGGCCGCGCCGGGCTTCCGGCCGTACCTCACCGACGACCTCACCGGCGCGGAGGCGGGGGGCGCGGTGAAGAACGTGCTCGCCATCGCCTGCGGCGTCGTGGAGGGCCGCGGCCTCGGCCGCTCGGCGCACGCGGCGGTGATCACCCGCGGCTTCGCGGAGCTGGTGCGGCTGGGCGTGGCGCTGGGCGCCCGGGCGGAGACGCTGGCCGGGCTGTGCGGCCTGGGCGACCTCGTCCTCACCTGCTCGTCGCCGCAGTCGCGCAACATGAGCGTGGGGCTGGCGTTGGGCCGGGGCGAGACCCTGGCCGAGGCGCTGGCGGGCAAGCTCTCGGTGGCGGAGGGCGTGGCGAGCGCCCCCGCCGTGACCGCGCTCGGCCGCCGGCTGGGCGTGGCCATGCCGATCTGCGAGGCCGTCGCGGCGGTGCTGGACGGCGCGGTGGACGTGCAGGGCGCCATCGACACCCTCCTGGCGCGCCCGCTCCGCACCGAGACCGACTGAGGAGCCGACGATGCCGCTCTACACCATCTCCTGCCGCGACAGGCCGGACGGGTCCGACCTGCGCGCCCGCACCCGCGACGCCCACCTCGCCTACTGCGCGGGGCTGGGCGCGGCGGTGAAGCTGGGCGGCCCGTGGCTGGACGGGGAGGGGCGCTCGACGGGGTCGCTCCTGATCGTGGAGGCCGCCGACCTCCCTGCGGCGCAGGCGCTGGCCGCGGCGGACCCCTACGCCTTGGCGGGCCTGTTCGCCACGGTGGACGTCGCGCCCTGGCGGCTGGTGATGGGCGGCTTCGGCCCGCCCCCGCCCCCCTCCGCGTGAGCGACGGCCGCCCGCCGCCCGGCTTGCCGCTCTGCCGGCTGGAGGAGCTGGCCGACCCCGGCGCGCGGGGCTTCGCCTTCCCGGCCGGCGAGGGCGAGGGGGCGCGGCCGTTCCTCGGCTTCCTCGTGCGGCGGGGCGAGGAGGTGCGGGGCTTCGTGGACAGCTGCCCCCACGTGGGCGCGCCCCTGCCGTCGGCGGACGGCCGCTATCTCACCCGGCGCGGCGACTTCGTCGTGTGCTTCAACCACGGCGCGCTGTTTCGGCCCGACGACGGGGTGTGCGTGGCCGGACCCTGCGTGAAGCTGGCGCTGCGGCCCTGGCCGGTGCAGGTGCGCGACGGCGAGGTGGTGACCGTCTGACGCTCAGCCGTCGGGCGGCGGTCCTGCGCGGAGGCCGAGGCCGGGAGTGATCCAGCGGGCCGTCTGGCACAGTCCGCCGGGCTGCGCCGCCGGAACCATGGACGACGACGCCTTGGCGCCTG
>CAXSHO010000154.1:0-6230 GCA_964237305.1 uncultured Caulobacteraceae bacterium | reverse complement strand
CTCCGGCCTGGGCTCCGACACCGCCGCCGTGCACGTGCGCATCACCGACCCGGCCCGCCTGGACGCCGCCCAGCGCAAGCTGCAGACGCTGGCCCCCCCGCTGCAGGGCACGGCCGCCCGCGAGTTCGCCGTGAACCGCGGGCCGGACCAGACGCTGATCCTGCAGCCCGCCGCGCAGTACGACGCCATCTCGGCCTCGCGCGCGGTGGCCCAGTCCATCGAGGTGATCCGCCGCCGGGTGGACGCGCTGGGCACCCGCGAGCCCACCATCATCCCCCAGGGGACCAGCCGCATCCTGGTGGAGGCGCCCGGCGAGAGCGACCCGGAGAAGCTGAAGTCGGTGGTGGGAAAGACCGCCAAGCTGTCCTTCCAGATGGTGGACGACGCGGCCCCGCCGTCGCCCGCGCCCGGCGCGCCCGCGCCCCCCGGCGACGTGATCCTGGCCTCGTCCGCGGGCGAGGGGCTGCTGACCTTGAAGAAGCGCGTGGTGGTCTCGGGCGAGGACCTCGTCACCGCCAGCCAGACCTTCGACCCGCAGGGCGGCGCGCCGCAGGTGTTCTTCCGCTTCAACGGCCGCGGCTCGCGCCGCTTCGCGGAGGCCACCACGCAGAACGTGGGCAAGCGCTTCGCCATCGTCCTGGACGATAAGTACATCTCCGCCCCGGTGATCCAGAACGCGATCACCGGCGGCTCGGGGGTGATCAACGGCAACTTCACGCAGGAGAGCGCCAACGAGCTCTCGCTTTTGCTCCGCTCCGGCGCGCTGCCGGCCCCACTCACCGTGCAGGAGCAGCGCACCGTCTCGGCGGAGCTGGGGGCGGACGCGGTGCGCACCGGGGCGATCTCGCTGGCCATCGGCGCGGTGGCCATCATCGTCTTCATCGTGCTGGCCTACGGCCTGTTCGGCGTGTTCGCCGCGGTGGCGCTGATCGTCAACGTGCTGCTTTTGGTGGCGGTGCTCACCACCACGCAGGCAGTGCTGACGCTGCCCGGCGTCGCGGGCCTGATCCTGACGCTGGCGGTGGCGGTGGACGCCAACGTGCTCATCTACGAGCGCATGCGCGACGAGGCGCGGGCGGGGCGCACGCCGCTCCTGGCCGCCGACAACGGCTTTCGCCGGGCGCTGGTGTCGATCGTGGACGCCAACGTCACCACGCTGATCTCGGCCGCCATCATGTTCCAGTTCGGCACCGGCCCGGTGCGCGGCTTCGCCTGGACGCTGAGCGTCGGCGTGCTCACCTCGCTCTTCACGGCGATCCTCATCACCCAGGTGCTGATCGGCTGGTGGTTCCGCACCGCCAAGCCGAAGGCGCTGCCGATATGACGGGCCGGTCACACCCCCTACGTCATCCCGGGCTGCGCAGCGGACCCGGGATCCAGGAGAGCAGGCCGCGCGCGTGGTCCTGGGTCCCGGGTCGCTGCGCGCCCGGGATGACAGTCGCAAACAGGGTGCCTTGACCATGCACTGGCCGCTCTCCCGATACCTGCCGCACGACACGAAGTTCGACTTCGTGCGCTGGGCGCCGTTCGCCGCGGCGCTGTCGGCGCTGCTCATCCTGGGCTCCATCGCCTCCTTCGCCACGCGCGGGCTGAACCTCGGCATCGACTTCACCGGCGGCACGCAGGTGGAGGTGACCACGCCCGGCCCCGCACCGTTGAGCCTGCTGCGCGCCACCATGCCCAAGCTCGGCGCCCGCGACGCGCAGGTGCAGGGCTTCGGCGCCGCCAACTCGGCCATGGTGCGCTTCCGGCCGGAGGGGGCGGACGCGGCGAAGCAGGTCGCCCGCGTCACCGAGGGGCTGAAGGCCGCCGTTCCCGGCCTGCAGGTGAAGGCGCCCTCCACGGTGGGGGCCAAGGTCTCGGGCGAGCTGTTCCGCGGAGGCTTCCTGGCGCTGGGCGTCGCGATCGCGCTGATGCTCGTCTACATCTGGTTCCGCTTCGGCCTGCAGCAGGGGCTGGGGGCCATCGTGGGCGTGTTCCACGACGTGCTCCTGACGCTGGGGATCCTGTCGGCGCTGCACATCGAGTTCTCCACCGAGAGCATCGTCGGCCTCTTGACGGTGATCGGCTACTCCATGAACGAGAAGGTGATCACCTTCGATCGGCTGCGCGAGAACCTGGTCAAGTTCCGCCGCACGCCGCTGCGCGACATCATCAACCTTTCGGAGAACGAGCGGCTGAGCCGCACGGTGATCACCGGCACCACCGCGCTCCTGGCGCTGTCGGGCGCCTTGGTCATGGGCGGGCCCGCGCTGTTCCCGCTGGTGTTCACCATGGCGTTCGGCATCGTGGTGGGCACCTACTCGTCCATCTACATCGCCCTGCCCGTGGTGCTGCTGTGGGGCGTCAAGCGCGGCGACGACGAGGTGAAGAACCCGCCCACCGCCGCCCAGCGCGCCGCCGCCGCCCGGCCCTGACCGCGTGCGCGAGCCGCCGGCCATTGAGGCGTTCGGCTCCGGCGGCTTCCGCGTGGCGGGCGAGCGGATCGAGGGCGGGCTCCTGATCCTCGACGACGTCCCGAACACTTGGCCCGCCGGCCCGGCCCTCGCCGACCTGACGGCGGAGGACTTCGCCGCCGTGCTGGGCGCAGCCCGCGAGGCGGTGGAGTTCGTGCTGCTGGGCGTGGGGGCGGCCATGGCTCCCGCGCCGCGCGAGGTGCGCCAGACGCTGTCCGCGGGGGGGCTGGGGCTGGAGGTCATGTCCACGCCCGAGGCCTGCCGGCTCTACAACGTGCTGGCGCGCGACGGCCGGCGGATCGCGGCGGCGCTGCTGCCCGTTTGAGCGGCGTGCCGCTCCCCGCCGATCTCCTCTCGCATCTCGAGCAGGTCGATCCCGACCGCTGGCTAGCCGCCCGCCTTGTCGAGGACGCGGCCGCGCGTGACGAACTCCTGGCGCTGTACGCGCTCAACGACGAGCTGGCGCGGGTGGCGGCGATCGTCCGCGAGCCGATGATGGGCGAGATGCGGCTGGCCTGGTGGTCCGAGGCGCTGGACGCCGCCGCGGAAGGCCGGGGAGGGCGCGGCCACCCCGTGCTTGAGGCGCTGGCCCCCGCGCTGGCCACGGGTCGCCTGCCGCGCGAGCCGCTGGAGCGGATGGTGGAGGCACGCTCCTGCGACCTCCACCGCGTCCCGTTCGCCGACGAGCCCGCGCTGGTCCGCTGGCTGGACGGGACGGCGGGGGCGCTCATGTCGGCGGCGGCCGTGCTGCTGGACCCCGGGGCGGCGGGCGTGACCCCGACCGGGGCGGCCCGCGCCTGGGGGTGGGCCGGGCTGCTGCGCGCGTCCGAAGCCTGGGCGACGCGAGGCCGCCGCTGGGCGCCGGCGGACTGGTCGGCGGAGATGACGGCGGAGGCGTCGTCGGCGCTTGTGCGCACCAGGGTCGAGGCCGCGCTCCAGCTGTCGCGCGGTGAGGGGGCGGGGCTGCCCACCGCCGCCTTTCCCGCCGTGGCCTACGCCACCCTGGCGCGCGACTACGCCTGCGGCCGCTTTCCCGGCCCCCTCGCCAAACGCTTCAAGCTTCTGCGCGCGGCGACGTTGGGGCGGCTCTGAGAACCGCCCCGCGTCCCCGTCAGCCCGGCAGCGTCGGGTCGGCGACGGGCGCCCCCACAAGCCCGGCGGGAGGACCGTAGGTGGCGAGCAGGTCGACGTTGAACAGCGCCGTGCCGTGCGCGAGGTCGGCCAGGAAGTGCAGGTCGGCCTGCTGGTAGACGCCGAAGCCCTCCTTCACGCTGTCGGCCAGGAGGAAGCCCACCATCGCCGCCTTGGTGCCGGTCCCGTTCGGGCCGTCGCCGCCGTACTGGGCGAAGTACTGCGCGCGCGTCTCCGTCCCGCCCACGCCGTCCGGAACGGAGGCGTTCAGGATGGCGGACACCTTGGCCGCGTCCGCCGCAGTTCCGAACACGGCCTGGTAGGCCTTGGCCGTGGCGTCGGCGAGGCTGAGGCCGCCGTAGGCCGCCTGGAAGGTGGCGGCCCCCGCGCCCTGGGGCCCGGCCAGGTTGACGGCGAAGTTGATGTAGCGGTTCTCGGTGGAGAACTTGGCGTAGTAGGCGTCGTTCAGATCAGTCGTGTTGGAGGACGAGTGGACGAGGAAGTTCAGCCCCGCCGCCGTCGGGGTGCGGCCGGTGAAGAAGGCGTAGGAGATCTCGGCGACCGAGGTCGTGCCGTCCACCAGTCGATAGAGCGCGTTCTGGGCGTCGGCGGTGCTGATCTGCTTGCCGTCTAGCTGCACCGCGATGGAGTTCTCCGCCTGGATTTGGGCGTAGACGGGATTGACGAACACCACTCCGTTGGCGTCCGTAAGGGTGGGTGTGGCGGCGTCGGACGCGCCGGCGCGGGACAGGTTGTTGATCTCCGTGGCCAGTCCCGCCTGCTGCGACGGAGTCAGGATGGTCGTGGGCGTGATCGGCTGCGGCAGGACGGGAGGGGCCACCAGGCTCAACGTCGTGCCGCCGGCCGTGTCGTCCGCCACGTTGACCACCAGGCCGGCCAGCGCCGCGCCCGAAGACACGTTGAGCGTGTAGAGGGTGACGCCCGCCGAGGACCGCAGCTGGATGGTGTCGCCCACCACAGCCGCCGAGGCTGCGAGGCCGACGCCGCGCACGTCCACCCGGTCGCCCACGCCGAGCGCCGCCAGCGTGTTCTCGAACGCGCCGCCGGCGGTCCGCCCGTCGATCTGCAGCGTCTGCGCCCCCGCACCGAAGGTGATCGCGCCCCCGCCCGCACCGCCGACGTTGGCGATCTCCAGAAGCCCGCCGTTCAGCGCCGTGCTGGTGTAGGCCGTGGCGTTCTGGAGCGTCCACGTCCCCGCGCCGTTCTTGACGAGCGACGCCACGTTGCCGACGAGCGCGTCGTTCAGCGAGGCCGTCCCCGCGCCGTCCAGCACCAGCGTGTTGCCGCCCGCGCCGAGGTTGACGTTCACCAGGCCCGCGAGGTTCGCGTTGGTGAACAAGGTGAGCGTGTCGTCGGCCGTGCCGCCGAACACCGAGCCGCTGAACGTGCCCGCGATGCTGTGTCGGTAGGTCACCCCGGCGTTGGAGCCGATAGTGCCGACGGTGGTGGAGCCCGCCAGGAGGTTGATGGCCACCACGCCGGTGGACGTGTCCCCGTTGTTCGCGGCGATCGCGAAGGCCCCGGCGGAGCCCGCACGGATGACGCCGGACGAATTGATCACCCCTGCGCCGCCGAAGACGATGGTCGTGGCGTTGCCGGTGCTGGAGAGCGTCCCCGTGTTGTTGAGCACACCCGCGTCGCCCAGGAACAGCGCGTTGCTGCCCGCGGCGCTGATCGTTCCGGCGTTCGTGACCACCGCGCCGGTGACCGGCGTGTCGATGTAGATGACCGACGCCGTGGCGTTGGAGCCCGACACGACGGCCCCCGCGCCGATGCTGATTTGCGTGTTCGCACCGCCGTACACGCCGATGGTGTTGTTGGCGGAATCAGCGAGCCGCGCGCCGCCCTCCAGCGTCACCGACGCGCCGGTGTTGACGAAGATCAGCGGGTTGTTCGTCGCAGCGCTGGTGAAGTTGACGCCGGCGCGCAGCAGGAGGGTGGCGGTCGGGCTGTTCACCAGCACGGCGGAGAGCCCGCCCGCGCCGATGTTCAGCGCACCGTTGACGTCCGCGCTCACGTAGTCGCGGATCAGGTTAGCCTGGCCGGTGATGGTCAGGCCGGGTGCGCCGCTGAAGTCGTAGACTTGGCCCACGGTCGGGTTGGGGAAGCCGCGCGTAGCGAGATTGATCGTTGAGTTCGCGGGCAGGTTGAAGGCGATCACCGCACCTGGGCTGTTCGCCGCCTGGGTTAGCGCGTAGCGAAGCGACCCCGGGTCGTTCGCGTCGTCGGTGGTGGTCGTGACGGTGAAGGTCGCCATAGATCGAGGTCTCGCTTTCGGGGATGTCGGGGCGTGCGTCGGGCGGCGCGTGCGCCGTCCTGGTGAATCATCGCCTCTTAGAGCAGCTTTGCTGAGGGAAGGCTTTACGGCTGCACGCCCGCCTCGCAAGCTTCAGCGACGCTTAGCCGCACGCGTACGCGCTCCGCCCGGCGGGCCCGGATGCGCCGGGTGCGTTCACGCCCCGCACATCCTAGATAGGACGACCACCCCGTCCGGACCGACCATGACCGACCCGAACGCCTCCATCCGCGTGCGCGGCGCGCGCGAGCACAACCTCAAGGGCGTCGACGTCGACATCCCGCGGGAGAAGCTCGTGGTGATCACGGGGCTGTCGGGGTCGGGCA
>CAXSHO010000153.1:0-6377 GCA_964237305.1 uncultured Caulobacteraceae bacterium | reverse complement strand
TCGGCTATCGCAGCCTCATCGTCATGCCGCGCACGCAGGCGGAGGAGAAGAAGCAGGCGGTGCGGCTCGCGGGCGCCGAGCTCGTGGAGGTGGACGCCACGCCCTACGCGAACCCCGGCAACTACCAGCGGGTGGCCGAGCGCCTCGCCGCCGAGCGCGCCCCGGACGAGCCGAACGGGGTGGTCTGGGCCAACCAGTTCGACAACACCGCCAACCGCGACGCCCACCGCCTCACCACCGGGCCGGAGATCCTGGCGCAGACGGGGGCTGCGGTGGACGGCTTCGTCTGCGCCGTCGGCACGGGCGGTACGCTGGCGGGGGTGGCCGCGGCGCTGCGCGAGCGCAGGCCCGGGGTCGCCATCGCCGTCGCCGACCCGCACGGCTCGGCCATGTTCGGCTGGTTCAGCACGGGCGAACTCAAGAGCGAGGGCGAGTCGATCACGGAGGGCATCGGCCAGGGCCGCGTCACCGCCAACCTCCAGGGCCTGGAGGTGGACCACGCCTTCCAGGTGCCGGACGCGGAGGCGGTGGCGCAGGTGTTCGACCTCGCGGAGCACGAGGGGCTCCTCGTGGGCGGCTCGGCGGGGGTGAACGTGGCGGGCGCGATCCGTCTGGCGCGCGCGCTCGGCCCGGGCAGGACGATCGTGACCATCCTGTGCGACGGCGGCCAGCGCTACGCCTCCAAGCTCTTCAACCCCGCCTTCCTGCACGCGAAGGGCTTGCCCGTCCCGGGCTGGCTGTAGAGGCTGTGAGCCGCATGGACCGCGACCCCGCCGACCCGCTCGTCTCCACCGCCTGGCTGGCCGAGCGGCTGGACGCGCCGGACGTGCGCGTGGTGGACGCCACCTGGCTCCTGCCCGGCGGCGACCGGGACGCCCGCGCCGACCACGCCCTGGCGCACGTGCCCGGGGCGGTGTTCTTCGACATCGACGAGATCGCCGACACCGCCTCCCCCCTGCCGCACATGCTGCCGGGCGCGGCCAAGTTCGCCAGCCGCATGAAGTCGCTGGGGCTCGGCGACGGGTCGCGCATCGTCGCCTACGACCAGACGGGGCTGACCAGCGCGGCGCGCGCGTGGTGGATGCTGCGCGTCATGGGCCACCGCGACGTCGCGGTGCTGGACGGCGGCCTGCCCAAGTGGATCGCGGAGGGCCGCCCCGTGGACGACCGGGCGCCCGAGCCCCGCGAGCGCCACTTCTCCGCCCGGCTGGACCACGCGCTCCTACGCGACAGGAACGCCGTGGCGCGGGCGCTGGAGACGGGACGCGAGCAGGTGGTGGACGCCCGCCCCGCCCCGCGCTTCCGCGGCGAGGCGCCCGAGCCCCGCCCCGGCCTCACCTCCGGCCACATGCCGGGCGCGCGCAACACGCCGCTGGGCTCGCTCTTCGCCGAGGACGGGACCATGCTGCCCGCCGGCGCGCTGGAGGCGGTGTTCGCCGCGGCGGGGGTGGATGTGCGCCGCCCCGTGCTGACCACCTGCGGCTCGGGGATCACCGCCTGCGTCGTGGCGCTGGCGCTCGCCCGGCTCGGCCGGTGGCGCACAGCCGTGTACGACGGCTCCTGGGCCGAGTGGGGCGCGGACGCCGAGGCCGCCGTCGCCACGGGTCCCGCGTGAGCGGGGGCGCGCCCGGCCCCGCCTGGGGCGAGGCCACCCGCCTGGTGCGCGTCGGCGGCGGGCCGGAGACGGCGGCCCGGGCGCACCCGGTGGCGGTGAACCCGCCGCTGCAGCGCGGCTCCACCGTGATCCTGCCGAACGCCGCCTCGCTCTACTCCGCCCCCGTCACCTACGGCCGCCAGGGCCTCGCCACGCAGGAGGCGCTGGCGGAGGGCTTGCGCACGCTGGAGCGGGCGCAGCACGTGGCGCTGTTCCCCTCCGGCGCGGCGGCGGTTTCCGCGGCCATGCTGGCGGTGCTCAAGGCGGGCGACGAGGTCTTGTGCGCCGACGGCGTCTACGGCCCCACCCGCCGCCTCTGCGACGGCCTCCTCAGGCGCTACGGCGTGTCCACCCGCTGGTTCGCGCCGCGCGCCTCGGCGGAGGAGGTGATGGCGCTGGCCACCCCCGCCACGCGGCTGGTGATGATGGAGAGCCCCGCCTCCCTCACCTTCGAGATGCAGGACGTGGCCGCCGTGGCCGCCGCCGCGCGGGCGCGGGGCGTGCTGACCGCCATGGACGGCACCTGGGGTGCGGGGCTGCTGCACCGGCCGCTGGAGCACGGGGTGGACCTCTCCATCCAGTCGCTCACCAAGTACGTGGGCGGGCACGCGGACGTGTTCATGGGCTCGGTGGCGGTGCTGGACCCCGCGCTCGCCGGGGCGCTGGACGACCTGGTGCACGACATGGGCTGGGCCGTGTCGCCCGACGACGCCTACCTGATGCTGCGCGGCCTGCGCACCCTCGCCCCGCGGATGAAGGCGCACGAGGCGGGGGGCCTGCACGTCGCCCGCTGGCTGGCCGGGCGGCCCGAGGTGGCGCAGGTGCTGCACCCGGCGCTGGAGGACTCGCCGGACCACCTGCTATGGCGGCGCGACTGCACGGGGGCGAACGGGCTCTTCGGCGTGGTGCTGCGCCCCGCCTCCCGTCACGCGGTGGAGGCCTTTCTCGACGCGCTGCGGCTGTTCGGCCTCGGCTTCTCGTGGGGCGGGCACGAGAGCCTCGCCATCTGGTGCGACCCGCAGCTGAAGCGCACCGCCTCCTCCGCCAAGCTCGAAGGGCCGCTGCTGCGCCTGCACGTGGGGCTGGAGGACCCGGCGGACCTCGTCGACGATCTCCGGCGCGGGTTCGCGGTCCTCGCCGCCGCTCGGTGACGGAGGTGGCGCGCCCTGCAGGACTCGAACCTGCAACCGCCCGCTTAGAAGGCGGGTGCTCTATCCGGTTGAGCTAAGGGCGCGGGGGGCTCAGTGCGACCAGGGCTGCTTGCGGTCGCTGGCGAAGTTGTCCGCGTAGGCCTTGATGATCATCTTCCGCTCGTTGGCCGGGAAAAGCTGGAAGGCGATGCCGTGCTTGCGGGCGTAGGCGGTCGCCTCCTCGCTCGTCTCGAAGCTCAGCCGCACCTGGCCGTTCACGTCGGTGGTGGACGTCCAGCCGGTGAGCGGGTCGGGCAGGCGCGCGGCTTCGGGCTCGAACTCCAGGATCCACTCGCGCGCCCGGGCCGTGCCCGACTGCATGGTGGTCTTGGTCGGCTTGTAGATGCGCGCGAGCATGGCGTGGTCCTCATCGGGCGGCGACGCTGGTCGGGGCGGCAGGATTTGAACCTGCGACCCTCTGCTCCCAAAGCAGATGCGCTACCAGGCTGCGCTACGCCCCGAGGGCGCGACGCCGAGCGCGGCTCTTGCCAGAGGCCGCCGCGCGCCGCAACGCCGTCACCGCGCGCGGCGGGCGGGAGTGAGCCTGATCTCGAACAGGCGGGGCCAGTTCTTGCCGGTGACGTACAGGTGGTCGCCCCGGGCGTCGTAGGCGATGCCGTTCAACACGTCGGGCTCGCCGTAGCGGCCCTGCCCGTGGGGGCCGATCAGGCCGGAGAGGTCGATCCAGGCCTTGACCCGGCCGGTGGCGGGATCGATGCGCGCGATGCGGTCCGTCTGCCACACGTTGGCCAGCACCTCGCCGCGGACGAACTCCAGTTCGTTGAGGTCCGCCACCGGCCGGCCGCCGTCGGTGACGCGCAGCCGGCCTGTCTCCTTCAGCGTGACGGGGTCGAGGAAGCGCAGGTCGGGCGTGCCGTCGCTCATGATCAGGCGCCGGCCGTCGTGGGTGAGCGCCCAGCCCTCGCCGGGGTAGTGGAAGTCCCCCACGACGTCGAAGCTGTGCAGGTCGTGGACGAAGCCGATCCCGCTCCTCCAGGTCAGCTGGATCAGCCGGTCCCCCCAGGCGACGATCCCCTCGCCGAAGTACCGCGGGTCCAGGTCTCGCCGCTGAAGGACCTCGCCCGTCTCCAGGCGGACGCGGCGGATGGAGGATCGCCCCTCCAGCCCCGTGCTCTCGTAGAGCCCGTCCGCGCCGACGAAGAGCCCCTCGGTGAAGGCCTCCGGATCGTGCGGGAAGCTTCGCACGACGGTGTAGCCGCCCACGGGCGCAGGAGCGCCGACGCCCCGCACCCCGGCCCACGCCTCCAGCGGCGGAAGGAGGGACAGCGCGGCGATGAGCAGGAGGCGCCCCATGCCGGCCCTTCTACCCCGCTGCGGAGGCGACGAAAGCGCTTAGTCGTCCTCCGGCTCGATGGCGGCGACCACCAAGCCCTTCGGCCCGTGGGCGAAGCGCACCATCACGCCGTCGCCGGGGGCGAGGTCCTCCACGCCGCAGCGGCGCAGCGTCTCGATGTGGACGAAGATGTCGCCCGGCTCCGACGCGCGCACCACGAAGCCGTAGCCCTTGGTGCGGTTGAACCATTTGACGACGGCGGGCTCCGGCGGCCCGGCGGCGGCGGCGGCGCCGTCCAGGCTGTCGCGACGGGGCGGGCGGGGCCGCGCGGGGCCGTCGGCCCCATCACCGTCGACGGGCGGGCGCGGCGGCGCCAGCGGGCGCAGGTCGCTCTCGTCCAGCGAGTGCAGCTCCAGCACCTGCCAGCCCTTCGGCCGCCGGACCGCCTCGCACACCACCGCGGCCCCCTCCGGGCAGGCGTCGCGGCCATGGTCGCGCAACGATGTGATGTGGAGCAGCACGTCGTGCGTCTGGGTGAGCGCGGGCTCGTCGGGCACGATGAAGCCGTAGCCCTTGCCTGCGTCGAACCATTTCACGCGCCCGCTGATCCGGACGGCCGCGTCAGCGACCTCCGGATCCGAGTCCAGCCCCGACATGCGTATCCCCCCGCCCGCGTATGATCGCGTGCGTCAACCCCGGCGGGAGAATGCCGCGATATATGCAAAATGCAAGCGCCCGCACGCCGCAGGGTTGTGCGGTGGAGGATGGCAGTCCCTAGGGGAGTCGAACCCCTCTCTTCAGAATGAAAATCTGATGTCCTAACCGATAGACGAAGGGACCGCATCGGCTGAGGCGGCGTCTATATCTCGCCCCCGGCCGGCGTCGCAACCCCCGAAGCGGTCCCGCCCTCGCCCGGCTCGACGGCCACCCGCCGCGGATCGGCGACGTCCTCGATCTCGAGCTCGACGGCCTCGCGGTCCATCCAGTCGTCGGGGCGCAGGCGCCCCGCCACGTGCAGGAGGCCGGAGCCCGCCGCCAGCGCGCGGCCAAGCTCGGTGTCGGCGCAACGCCAAGCCACCGCGCGCACCCGCCGCCCGTCGCCGCCCGCCAGCTCCACCCGCAGGTGCCCGCCCTTGACGGGCCGCACGGACGCCACCCGGGCGGAGGCGAAGGCGAACACGGGCTCGGGGGCGCCGGGGCCGAAGGGCTGCAGGCGCTGGAAGCCGGTCCACAAAGCGCGGTCGCAGGCGCCGGGCTCCACCACCGCATCCACCTCCAGCGCATCGGCGGCCGCCGCGGCGAAGCGTTCGGCCGCAAGCCGCTCGGACAGGAAGGTGCGCAGCGCCTCGATCCCACCCGCGCGCACGGTCAGGCCCGCCGCCATGGCGTGCCCTCCCCCGGCCAGCAGCAGGCCCGCGTCGTAGGCGGCCTGCACCGCCGCGCCGAGGTTCACCCCGGGCTGCGAGCGGCCGGATCCCTTGCCCACGCCCGCGGCGTCCAGCCCGATCACCACGGCGGGCCTGCGGAAGCGCTCGCGCAGCCGGCCCGCCACGATGCCCACCACGCCCGGATGCCAGCCGATGTCGGCCAGGACCAAAACGGGCGCATCAGGGTCGTGGGCCAGGTGGGCCTCCGCCTGGCGCACGGCGGCGTCGACGGCGGCGGCCTCCACCGCCTTGCGCTCCACGTTGAGGGCGTCGAGCTCGCCCGCGATCGCCTGCGCCTCGGCCGGATCGTCGGTGGCGAGGAGCCGCAAGCCCAGGTCGGCCCGGCCGATCCGCCCCCCCGCGTTGATGCGGGGGCCCAGGAGGAAGCCCGCGTGGAAGGTGGAGGCCTCGCCCTTCGCCCCCGCCACCTCGGCGAGCGCCGCCAGCCCCGGCGTCTCCCAGGCCGACATGCGCTTGAGCCCCAGGGAGGCGAGGGCGCGGTTGAAGCCCGTGAGGCGCGTCACGTCGCAGATGGCGCCCAGGGCGGCCAGGTCCAGCCAGCGGCGCAGGTCGGGCTCGGGTCGGTGCGCCCCGAACAGCCCGCGGCGACGCGCCTCGCGGTTCAGCGCCGCCAGGAGCACGAACACCACCCCCGCGGCCGCCAGCACCCCCTGCCCCGAGCCGCAGCCCGGCCGGTTGGGGTTGACGAGCGCGGCGGCGGGCGGCGCCTCGCCCGGGCGCATCAGGTGGTGGTCGATGACGACCACGGGCAGCCCGATCCCGGCGGCCGTCTCCAGCGCGTGGTGGGCGGC
>CAXSHO010000152.1:1197-6400 GCA_964237305.1 uncultured Caulobacteraceae bacterium | reverse complement strand
ATCATCACCTCCAACAACGAGAAGGAACTGCCGGACGCCTTCCTGCGCCGCTGCTTCTTCCACTACATCCGCTTCCCTGACGACGAGACGATGCGCGCCATCGTCGACGTGCACTACCCCGACATCAAGCCTCGCCTGGTGGCCGAGGCGCTGAAGACCTTCTACGACATCCGCAAGGCCCCAGGGCTGAAGAAGAAGCCCTCCACCTCCGAGCTGTTGGACTGGCTGAAGCTCCTCATGGTTGAGGACATCGACGAGAGCGTGCTGCGCGAGCGCGACCCGTCCAAGCTGATCCCGCCGCTGCACGGCGCGCTCCTCAAGAACGAGCAGGACGTGCACCTGTTCGAGCGGCTGGCCTTCCTCACGCGCCGCGAGGGCTCGCGGCCGGGCCTGTGACGCAGGGCGCCGCCACCCGGGGTCGGCCTGCGGCCGGGAGCCGGCGCGAGGAGATCCTGCGCCAGGCCGAGCACCTGTTCGCCGCGCACGGGGTGCACAGCGTCTCCACCCGCCAGATCGCGGAGGCGGTCGGCGTGACCCAGCCCACGCTCTACGCCCATTTCCCCCGCAAGTCGGACATCCTGCAGGAGGTGTCCGCCCGCGCCTTCGTGGCCCTGCACGACGCGGCGATGGCGAGCGAGGCGGCCGCGGGCGATCCGCTGGAGGGCATGGTGCGCGCCTACATCGCTTTCGGGCTGGAGCAGCCGGACGCCTATCGCATCGCCTTCATGATCGAGGGCCTGCCGAAGGACGAGCCCCTCCCGGACCCGTGCCTCCCGCGCGCCGCGAAGCCGGGGGAGGACGCGTTCGAGAACCTGCGCGGACGGCTCGCACTGCGCATGGGCCCGGGCCACCCCGACCTGGAGGTGGCGGCGCAGAGCCTGTGGGCCGCCATGCACGGGCTCGTCTCGCTGCTCCTGGCCCGCGGCGGGTTCGCCTGGGCCGAGCGCGGGCGGCTGGTGGACTGGCACGTCGCCGCGCTGCTGCGCGGCGTGCCCGTCAGCCCTTGAGGCAGGCCACCACCGCGGCGATCGCCGTCTCCGTCTCGCGCACGTCGCGCACGGTGATGGTGTCGTAGCCCGCGTCCGGCACCGGCCGGTCGTTGCCGCCCTCGTAGGTGGCGTCGCCCATGAACAGCATCTCGTCCTTGGTGACGCCCGCGTAGCCGGCGAGGCGGCCCATGGCGTAGGCCTTGTCCACGCCCTTGCGGGTGATGTCGACGGAGGTGGCGCCCCCCAGGTTGATGGAGAGTTCGGGCAGCTCCTTGCGCAGGGTGGCCTGGAGCGACCGGCGCTTCTTCTGGTCGGGGTCCCACTTGTCCTTGGCCTCCAGCGGCGCCTCCTGGCCGAGGCCGGAGAAGGTGATCTGGCTGCCGCGGTCCTCGATCTGCGCGCCCCAGATCCGCTCGCCCTTGAGCCCGGCGTCGGTGACGGCCTTGTCGAGCGCGTGGCGGATCTTCTCGCCCTCGCCCTCGTCGAAATTGTCGGCGTAGACGGCGGCCCAGACACCGTCGGTGCAGCGGTACAGCTTGGAGCCGGTGGTGGGCATGATGAACAGCCGCTCCCGCCGCGAGCCCTCGAGGAGCCGCCCCACCACCTGCTTCTCAAACTGCGGCCAGTCGCCGCCGGAGATCACCGCCACCATGGCCACGTCCAGGAGGTCCTTGAACGCCTGCTGCATGGCGGGCTCGATCTGCTGCTTGGACAAGGCCAGCGTGCCGTCCATGTCGAACGCGATCAGCTTCTTCATACGGTCGTGTCTTTCCCTCTCAGCCTTCCTGCCGAAGGCTGCGTTGCTGAGCGCGCGTCTGACGGTCGCCTTCGGCTGTCAGACGCGAGCGGCCGGCAGCACGTAGCGGTCGATGGCGATGGCGACGCCGTCGTCCAGGTTGGAGGCGGTGACGTGGTCGGCCGCCTTCTTCACCTCGTCCGAGGCGTTGTCCACCGCGATGGAGAGGCCGGCCACCTTGAACATGAAGACGTCGTTGTGGCCGTCGCCCACCACCGCCGTCTGCTCCAGGGGGACGCCGATGGCGCGGGCCAGCGCGGTGACGCCGTGGCCCTTGTTGGCGTCGGGGGCGGTGACGTCCAGGTAGTAGACCTGCGAGCGGGCCACCGTGGCGCGGCCGCCGAGCGCCGCCTGCGTCCGGCGCTCCAGCTCCGCCAGCCGCGGCTCCTCGTCGCTCACGGCCACGATCTTGTCGATGCGGCCGGTGAGGGCGTCGAAGTCGGCCACCACCGTGGGCTCTTGGGCGGCGGTGACGATCTCGCTCGCGTTGTGCGGCGTGTCGGTGGAGCGCGTGTGCCACAGCCCGTCGGCGAACACCCAGGTGACCACCCAGTCCAGGTCGAACATCGCCAACGCCTCGCGCGCGGTGCGCTCGTCGAGCCGCGCGGCCGAGAGGATGGCGCCGTCCGGCCGGGCGATGGCGCCGCCGTTGTAGGCCCCCACCGGAACGTCGATCCCCAGCTGCTCGACGAGGCTCAAGACGCCGGAGAGCGGGCGGGCGCTGATCAGCGTGAACGCCACCCCGGCCTCGCGCAGCCGCTTCACCGCGGCCACCGTGGCGTCCGACAGCGTCTTGTCCTTGCGCACGAGGGTGCCGTCCACGTCGGACACCAGGAGCTTGATGGGCGCCCTCATCCGATCGCGTGCCAGCTGCGGCCGTCGCGGGCGAGGAGCGCGTCGGCGTCGGCGGGCCCGGCGCTCCCGGCGGCGTAGTCCTGCGGCGCGCCGCCCTGCGCCCACGCGTCCAGCACCGGCTGCACCGCGCGCCAGCCCGCCTCGATCTGGTCGGCGCGCTGGAACAGCGTCTGGTCGCCGGTGAGCACGTCGTAGAGGAGCGTCTCGTAGCCGGTGCGGTGGCCCAGGTCGAAGCTGTCGGCGTAGCGGAAGTCCAGGCTGACGGGCGCGGCCTCCAGCCTGGGGCCGGGCACCTTGGCCACCACCTCCCACCGCACGCCCTCGTCCGGCTGGATCTGCAGCACCAGACGGTTGGGCGGCAGCGTCCGGTTGTCCACGTCCTTCAGCAGCGACACCGGCACGTCGCGGAACTGGATCACCACCTCCGTGTCGCGCGCGGTCAGCGCCTTGCCCGTGCGCAGGTAGAAGGGCGTGCCCGCCCACCGCCAGGTCTGCACCTCCACCTTGAGGGCGGCGTAGGTCTCGGTGGTGCTGTCGGCGGCGACGTCCGGCGTCGTCGCGTAGGCCTGCACGGCCACGCCGCCCACCTCGCCCGCCGTGTAGCGGCCGCGGACCGCCTCGTCGGGCTTCACCGGACGGACGGCGGTGACCACCTTGGCCTTCTCCGTGCGGATCGCCTCCGCGTCGAAGGTGTTGGGCGCCTCCATGGCGATCATCGACATGACCTGGAACAGGTGGTTGGGCGTCATGTCGCGCAGGGCGCCGGTGGCGTCGTAGAACTTGCCGCGCGAGCCCACGCCCACCGCCTCGGCCGCGGTGATCTGCACGTGGTCGATGTAGCGGCTGTTCCACACCGCCTCGAACGCCGGGTTGCCGAAGCGCAGCACCATGATGTTCTGGACCGTCTCCTTGCCGAGGAAATGGTCGATCCGGTAGATCTGCGTCTCGCCGACGCGCTTGAGGATCAGCTCATTAAGCGCGTGGGCGGAAGGGAGGTCGGCCCCGAACGGCTTCTCGACCACGACCCGGCGGAAGCCCCCGGCCTCGTCCAGGAGCCCCGCGTCGGCGAGCTTCTCCACCAGCGGGCCGAAGAAGCTGGCGGGGGTGGCCAGGTAGAAGACGGCGTTCGTCAGCGCCTCGCCCTTGAGCCGCTGGAACACCTCGTCGCCCGTGAAGTCCCCGTCGATGTAGGTCACGCGGTCGCGCAGCCAGCCGTACGCGCCCTTGTCGTCGACGAACTCGGCCAGGCCGCCGCGCAGGTCGTCGTCCGTGCCCCCCGAATGGCCGATGCCGATGAGCCGCGTCGCGTCGTCCAGGAGGCCCGCCTGCGAGAGGTTCACGAGCGCGGGCGCCAGCAGGCGCCTGGTCAGGTCGCCCGTGGCGCCGAACACGACGAAGGCGGCGCCCGGCGCGCGCGGGGCCTGGCTCACGACCCCTCCCCCGTCACTGCGGCACCTCGACGTGGCCGCCGAAGCCGTAGCGCATGGCGGACAGCATCTTGTCGCCGAAGGTCGTGTCCACCCGGCTGCGATAGCGGGCGAACAGGGCGGAGGCGAGCACGTAGGCGGGCACCGCCTCCTCGAAGGCGGCGTCGATGGTCCACTGCCCCTCGCCGCTGTCGGCCACCTTGCCCTTGTACTTGGAGAGCTGCGGGTCGCCCGCCAGCGCCGAGGCCGTGAGGTCCAGGAGCCAGGAGGAGATCACGCTGCCGCGCCGCCAGACCTCCGCCACGTCCGTCAGGTTGATGTCGTAGCGCTCGCCCTCCGCCAGGTGCTCGCCCGACTTGCCCTGCAGGATGTCGAAGCCCTCCGCATAGGCGGCCATCAGCCCGTACTCGATGCCGTTGTGCACCATCTTCACGAAGTGCCCGGCGCCCGGCGGCCCGGCGTGGATGTAGCCGCGCTCGGCCCGGTCGTCGTCGCCCTCGCGGCCCTTGGTGCGGGTGATGTCGCCCAGGCCCGGGGCCAGGCAGGCGAAGATCGGGTCCAGCTTGTCCACGATCGGCTTGTCGCCGCCGATCATCATGCAGAAGCCGCGCTCCAGCCCCCACACGCCGCCGGAGGTGCCCACGTCCACGTAGTGCAGGCCCTTCAGCGCGTCGGAGCGGGCGCGGCGCACGTCGTCCTTGTAGAAGGTGTTGCCGCCGTCGATGATGATGTCGCCCTCGCTGGCGAGCTTGGCGATGTCGCGGATCACGCCCTCCGTGATCTCGCCGGCGGGCAGCATCACCCAGAAGACGCGCTCGCCGGCGGCCATTTGACCGGCCGCCTCCTCCAGCGAACCCGCCTTAGCCGCCCCCGCCTCGCCCAGCTTCGACACCGCGTCCGAGTTCCGGTCGAAGCCGACCAGCTCGTGGCCGCCGCGCATCAGGCGCGTGGCCATGTTGGACCCCATCCGGCCAAGGCCGATCATGGCGAGTTTCATGGGTTACCTCCGCTCATCCCCGCGTATGCGGGGACCCAGACTTGTTTTCAGAAGCGAGCCGCAGGTTCGAGCGTCGCAAACCTGGATCCCCGCATGCGCGGGGATGAGCGGGGAGGGGCGGGTCACGCGACGGCGGCTT
>CAXSHO010000152.1:0-1187 GCA_964237305.1 uncultured Caulobacteraceae bacterium | reverse complement strand
CGGCGACGAGCGCGGCCATGCCCCCGCCTCCCGCCTTCAGGTGCACGCGCAGGACGCGGCGGCCCCGCTGGGCCAGCACCTCCATGTCGCCGCGGGCCTGCATCTGCTGCACGTTCCCGAAGCTCGCGCGGCGGCCGGGGATGGGGAGGTCGGGCTCGGGGTCGCGGGTGATCACCAGGAACACGCCGGTGTTCGGCCCGCCCTTGTACGCCTGCCCGGTGGAGTGGAGGAACCGCGGTCCGAAGCCCGCCACCGTCGCCACACGCCTGGTGTCGCGCACGGCGACCCGCATCCGGCTCACCGCCGCCTCGTCCGCCGCGTTGCGGGTGACGTAGGCGAGGACGCCGAAGTAGTCGTGGGGCTCGAGCGAGCCCAGCAGCGCCTTGAGCCGCGCCGCGGCCTCCCCCTCGCCGGCCGCGCCCTCAGGCGTGAACACGGCGAAGTCGGCGGTCTCGGCGGCGGCGGTCTCGGGCTCCTGCTCGCCCTTGGCCTCATAGGCGTCGACGAGCTTGCGCGTGGCGACCTTGGCGTCCTCCACGTCGGGCTGGTCGAAGGCGTTGATGCCGATCACCGCGCCGGCGACGGCCGTGGCCATCTCCCAGCGCAGGAACTCCTGGCCGACGAGCTCGGGCTTCGCCACGTGGATGTAGACCACCGGCTGGCCGGCCGCCTCCAGCGCCTTGAGCTTGGCCTCCAGCGCCTCGTCGTGGTCGCCCTCCCCGTGCAGGTGCACGAACAGGCGGTCGTCGCCGTAGACGCCCGGGTCGCCCGCGGGTTCCAGGTCCACGGGCACGACGCCGTGACCCTCCTTGCCGGTGGACTCGGCCAGCAGCTGCTCCAGCCAGGCGCCCACGGGCTCCAGCCCCTTGGACGGCAGGACGGTGAGCTTGTCGCGCCCGGCCAGCGCCGCCTCGCCGATCACCGCGCCCAGCCGGAAGCCGGGGTTCTGCGCGGGCGGGCTGTCCGCGCCGCAGGAGAAGACCATGGGCGCGGCCGCCTCGTAGAAGGCGTGCATGTCCATCCCCATGACGGAGGCGGGGACGGAGCCGAAGGCCGACAGCACCGAATAGCGGCCGCCGATGGCGGGGTCGCCCGGCACGATCATCGCGAAGCCGTCCGCCTCCGCCGCCGCCTCCAGCTTCGAGCCCGGGTCGGTCACCGCCACCCAGCGGGCGCCGTCCTTGCCG
>CAXSHO010000151.1:2798-6473 GCA_964237305.1 uncultured Caulobacteraceae bacterium | reverse complement strand
CCGATGGAGCGGGCCAGCGGCGCGTAGATGTCCACCGTCTCGCGCGCGATGCGCTCGCGCTTGGCCGCGCTCTTGATGAAGTGCAGCGTGCGCATGTTGTGCAGCCGGTCGGCCAGCTTGACCATCAGCACCCTGACGTCGCGGCTGATCGCCAGGATGAACTTGCGCAGGTTCTCGCCCTGCCGCTTGGACTCGACGGAGAACTCCAGCTTGGAGAGCTTGGTGACGCCCTCCACGAGCGTCGCCACCTCGTCGCCGAAGGTGACGGCCAGCTGTTCGCGGCTGACCTCGGTGTCCTCGATGATGTCGTGCAGGAGCGCGGTGACGATGGTGGCGGTGTCCATCCTGTACTCGGTCAGGATGCCCGCCACCTCGATGGGGTGCGCGAAGTAGGGGTCGCCCGAGGCGCGCAGCTGCGACCCGTGCATCTTCATGGCGTAGACGTAGGCGCGGTCCAAAACCGCCTCGTCGGCGGTGGGGTCGTAGGCGCGCACGCGCTCCACGAGCTCCCACTGCCGCAGGATCCGCGCCTTGGGCCTGTCGGCAGGTTGGGGAGCGGAGGCGGGGGCCGCCTCCGGTTCGGCGAGAGCGCTGACGCCCGCGGGCGTCAGTAGCGCTCCTCCTGCGCGCCCTCGCGGTCGCTCTGGAGGGCGCGGACGAGCTCCTGCTCGCTCATGTGCATGTGCTGCGGGTCGGCCAGGAGCGCCAGGGTCTCCGCCTCCTCCTCCGCCTCCGTCCGCTCGTCGACGCGCTGCAGGGTGACGATCAGCGCCTCCTTCAGGTCCTCCGCGTTCACCGCGTCGTCAGCGATCTCGCGCAGCGACACGACGGGGTTCTTGTCGTTGTCGCGGTCGATCTGCAGCGGCGCGCCCGTGGAGATGGCGCGCGCGCGGTGCGCCGCCAGCAGCACGAGGCTGAAGCGGTTGGGGACCTTCTCGACGCAGTCTTCGACGGTGACGCGGGCCATGCGGGGATCTCGGACGTTCGGGAGCCGCCGAAGATAGCGGTTCGGGCGCCGCAGCGCAACGAAAGCGGGCCCCCCGCCCCGCCCCGCCCCGCCCCGCCCCGCCCCGCCCGGGGGCGCGGCCCGATGCTTGACGAGTCGCGGGCGCGCGAAGGACAAGCCGGCGCCCGCCCACCGCCCTCCAGGACGCCCTTGCCCTCCGCGACGCCCACCGCCGCCACGCGCGACCTTTATGCGCTGTGGGGCGCGGAGCCCGGCCGCGACTGCCCGATCTGTCCGCGCCTGGTGGGCTACCGCGAGGCGAACCGCGCCGCGCATCCCGACTGGTGGAACGGCCCGCCCCCCTCGTTCGGCGACCCCGCCGCCGCGCGGCTGGTGGTGGTGGGCCTCGCGCCCGGGCGCATGGGGGCGAACCGCACCGGGCGGCCTTTCACCGGCGACCACGCCGGGGTGCTGCTCTACCAGACGCTGCTGAAGTTCGGCTTCGCCCGGGGCCGCTACGAGGCGCGGCCGGACGACGGGCTGGAGCTGGTGGACGCCATGATCACCAACGCCGTCCGCTGCGCGCCGCCGGAGAACAAGCCCACGGGCGCGGAGGAGCGCGACTGCCGCCCCTTCCTCGCCGCCCGCCTAGACGCGCTGCCCCGGCTGGCCGCGGTCGTGACGCTGGGCGACGTGAGCCGCCGCAACGTGTTCCGCGCCCTGGGCGCCCGGCCCGACCTCGCCCCGCCCGGCCACGGGGTGGAGACCGACGTCGGACGGGTGCGCGTCTACTCGAGCTATCACTGCTCCAGGCTGAACACGAACACGGGGCGGCTCACGCCCGCCATGTTCGAGGCGGTGTTCGCCTCCGTGCGCGCCCGGCTGGACGGCGCCCCCGCGTGACGCTTCGCCGCCTGCGGGGCCGCCCCCGCCGCGCTAGGGTGGAGGGGTGACGGCCGCCTCCCCCCGCGCCCCCGACGCCGGCCCCAACAGTGGCAAGGGCGCGCTGGCCTTCATCTTCATCACCGTGATGCTGGACGCGCTGGCGCTCGGCATGGTGCTGCCGGTGCTGCCCAAGCTGGTGGCCACGCTCCTGGCGGGCGAGCACCTTCCCGCGCGCCTGGCCCACCGGCTGCCGCGTGACACGGTGGCGCTGGCGGCGGCGGTGTACGGGCTGTTCAACACCGTGTTCGCGCTGATGCAGTTCTTCTTTTCGCCGGCGATCGGCAGCCTGTCGGACCGGTTCGGGCGGCGGCCGCTGATCCTGGCCTCCAACATCGGGCTCGGGCTCAACTACCTCCTCATGTGGTGGGCGCCGAACTTGCAGTGGCTGTTCCTGGGGCGGCTCCTGAGCGGGATCACCGGGGCCAGCTTCGGCACGGCCAGCGCCTACATCGCCGACACCACGCCCGTGGAGAAGCGCGCGGGGGCGTTCGGGCTCCTGGGCGCGGCGCTGGGGCTGGGCTTCATCCTGGGCCCGGCGCTGGGAGGGCTCCTGGGGGAGTTCGGCGGCTCGCGCGCGCCGTTCGTCTTCGCCGCGGTGTTCAGCCTGCTCAACGCCGCCTACGGCCTGTTCGTGCTTCCCGAGTCGCTGGCGCGCGAGCACCGGTCGGGCTTCTCGCTGAAACGGGCGAACCCGATCGGCTCGCTGGTGCTCCTGACGCGCCACCCGGAGCTGACGGGGCTGGCGGCGGTGGCCTTCCTGTCCAACCTCGCCCAGGTGAGCTTCCCCACCACCGTCGTGCTCTACGCCATCCACCGCTACGGCTGGGGCTCGGCGCAGGTGGGGGTGACGCTGGCGGTGGTGGGCGTGGCGCTCGCGGTGGTGCAGGTGGCGGTGCTCGGCCCGTTCGTGAAGCGCTTCGGCAAGCCGGCGGCGGTGACGGCGGGGCTCGTCTTCGGCGTGCTGGGGCTCGCGGCGGTGGGCCTCGCCTCCAACACCTTGATGGTGTGGCTGGCCATCCCGCTGGTGGCGTTGTGGGGGCTGTCGGGCCCTGCGGTGCAGGGGCTGATGACGCGCCACGTGAGCGCGAGCGAGCAGGGCCAGCTGCAGGGCGCGAACGCGAGCCTGACGGGCATCAGCGAGCTCGTGGGCCCGACGCTGTTCAGCCTGACCTTCGCCTTCTACGTCCGCCCGGGCCAGCCCGTGTGGGCGGTGGGTGCGCCGTTCCTCCTGGGCGCGGCGCTGCTGGCCGTGGCGGCGGGCGTGGGCTGGTGGTCGACCCGGGGCGAGGCTCGGGACGACAGCGGGGACGAGACGCCGCCCGTCAGCCCTTCTCGCGCATGAGCCGGGCCTTCTCGCGGCCCCAGTCGCGGTCGGCCTGGGCCTCGCGCTTGTCGTGGGCCTTCTTGCCCTTGGCCACGGCGATCTCGAGCTTGGCGCGGCCCTTGGCGTCCCAGTAGAGGCGCAGCGGGATCAGCGTGCGGCCCTCGCGGTTCACCGCCCCGGCCAGCTTGCCGATCTCCTTCCTGTGCAGCAGGAGCCTGCGCGGCCGGCGCGGCTCGTGGTTGAAGCGGGAGGCGGCGGCGTATTCGGGGATGTAGGCGTTGACCAGCGTCAGCCCCCCACCCTCCGCCGCCGCGTAGCTTTCCGCGATGTTGGCGCGGCCCAGGCGCAGGCTCTTCACCTCCGAGCCGGTGAGGACCAGCCCGGCCACCACGCTCTCCTCGATGAAGTAGTCGTACCGGGCGCGCCGGTTCTCGGCGATCAGCTTCTCCGCTTGGGGTTC
>CAXSHO010000151.1:0-2788 GCA_964237305.1 uncultured Caulobacteraceae bacterium | reverse complement strand
CGGCGGCCATCTCAGGCGAGCCCCGCGAGGCGCATGGCCTCGGCCACGGCTGGGCGGACCGCCTCGGCGCAAGGGGTCAGCGGCAGCCGCACCTCCGGCGCGCAGAGGCCCAGCTCGGCCAGCGCCCACTTCGCGGGGGCGGGGCTGGCGTCGAGGAACAGCGCCCGGTGCAGCGCCGCCAGACGGTCCTGCACGGCCAGCGCCCCCTCCGCGTCGCCCGCCCGCGCCGCCTCCATCTGCCGGGCGCACAGCCCCGGCGCCACGTTGGAGGTGACGGAGATCACCCCGTGGCCGCCGTGCGCCACGTAGCCCAGCGCCGAGCCGTCGTCGCCCGAGAGCATGGCGAACCCCTCCGGGCAGACGCGGCGCATCCCGCTGGCGCGGGCGAGGTCGCCCGTGGCGTCCTTGATCCCGGCGATGTTGGGCAGGGCGGCGAGCCGGGCCACCGTGTCGGTGTGGATGTCCACGCCCGTGCGCGAGGGCACGTTGTAGATCAGGACGGGCAGGTCGGCGGCCGCGGCCACCGCGGCGAAGTGGGCGTGGAGGCCCTCCTGGCTGGGCCGGTTGTAGTAGGGCGTCACCACCAGCGCCCCGTCCGCCCCCGCCCTTGCGGCGTGGCGCACGAGCTCCACCGCCTCCGCCGTGCAGTTGGAGCCGCAGCCCGCGATCACCGGGACGCGCCGGGCGACCGTCGCCACACACAGCTCCGTCACCCGGCGGTGCTCGTCGTGGTTTAGCGTGGCCGTCTCGCCGGTGGTGCCCACGGGGACCACGCCGTGGATCCCGGCCGCGACCTGGCGCTCCACCAGCCGCACGAACGCCGCCTCGTCGACCGCGCCGTCGCGGAAGGGGGTGACGAGGGCGGTGATCGCGCCGGAGAAGCGGGGGGTGGGCATGGGGCGGCGCGGCGTCGGTTCGGGCCGCGGGGCGACGCGGCGGCGCATCCGCAAGGGATGTGGCGTTTGGTCCTCCAGCATACCGGGCGGCCGCGCTTGCCCGCAACCGCGGCGAAGGCCATCGCTCGACACGGTTGTTCAGGCCGGAGTCGCGTCTTCCTTGGCCATGCCCCTCGCCCTCCGCTCCCTGCCGCGCCTCGGCCGCGCCGGCGCCTTCGCGGGCGCGGCCGCGCTCGCCTGGGCCGCGCACGGCCAGCCCATCCCCTATTCCGAGCTTGGGGGGCCCGACGCGCCCTCCCCCTCCGCCGCCTACGTCCCCTCCTCCGGCTCGCCGCTGCGCGACGCCCTGCGCGCGGCGCGGGCGGGGGACGCGGCGCGGGCGCAGGCGCTCGGCCAGTCGCTGGGCGACCCGGCCGTGCGCGAGCTGGTGGACTGGGCGCTGGTGGACGGCGGGGCCAAGCTCCCCTTCGCAGAGGCCGAGCGCATCCGGCTTGAACTCGCGGGGTGGCCTCGCGCCGCCAAGCGCCGCGCCGCCTCCGAGCGCGCGCTGGAGCTGGGCGGGCTCGGCCCGGGCGCGGTGATCGACTGGTTCGGCGGCCGCGAGCCGGAGACGCCGGAGGGCGCGCTGGCGCTGGCCTCCGCCTGGCGCACGCAGGGCCGCACCGCCGACGCCCAGGCGCTGGTGCGCCGCTGGTGGCGCGACCGGGCGTTCGAGGCCGAGGTGCAGGCGCGGATGCTGGCGCGCTTCGGCGCGGACCTCACCGCCGACGACCACGCCCACCGCCTGTCCGTCCTGCTCTACGGCCAGCAGGGGCCGGCCTGCCGCGCCGTGCTCGACCTCGTGGGTGCCGACCAGCGCGCCCTGGCGGAGGCGCGCATCGCCCTGCGCGGCGGCCGCGGCGACGCCCAGTCGCGCGTGGACCTCGTGCCCGCCGCACTGCAGGGCGATCCCGGCCTCGCCTACGACCGGGCCCGCTACTACGAGAAGCGCGGCTCGGAGGCCCAGGCCGTGGCGGCGCTGAAGGGGGCGACGCCGCCTTCCAACGACGCGGGGCAGGCGAGCTGGACGGAGCGGCGCACCATCATGCGCTCCGCCCTCACCTCCGGCGACGGGGCGGGCGCCTATGCGGCCGCCTCGCAGCACGGCATGACCGCGGGCGGCGAGCAGTACACGGAGGCCGAGTTCTTCGCGGGCTGGATCGCGCTCACCAAGCTGCGCGACCCGGCGCTGGCCGAGCCGCATTTCGCCGCGGTGCAGGCGGCGGGGCAGACGCCGGTGACGCTGAGCCGCGCGCTGTACTGGCGCGGCCGCGCGCTGGAGGCGCAGGGCCGCGCGGACGCGGCGGCCGACGCCTTCCGCCAGGGCGGCGCCTACACCAGCGCATTTTACGGCCAGCTCGCCGCCCAGCGCGCGGGCGTCACCCGCCTGACGCTCGCCGCCGACCCCCAGCCCACCGCCGCCGAGCGCGCCGCCTTCGAGGCGCGCGACACGGTGCGCGCCGCGCGCAAGCTGGCGGAGGAGGGCGACCGCGACCTCTACCGCGCCTTCGTCATGGGTCTGGACGACGAGCTGACGAGCCCGGGCGACCTCGCCTCGCTCTACGACCTGGCCAAGGGCTACGGCGACCAGGACCTGGCCATGCGGGTCGCGCGCAGCGCGGGGCAGCACGGCTCGCCGCTGCTGGAGCGCGGCTGGCCGGTGGTGTCGGTGCCCGCCTCCCCCGGCGCGGCGGAGCCGGCGTTCAGCCTGGCCATCGCGCGCCAGGAGTCCAACTTCGACCCCCGCGCCCGCTCCCCCTTCGCCCGCGGCCTCATGCAGCTGCGGCCGATGACGGGGGCCGACACGGCGCGCCGGCTGGGCCTGTCGTTCAGCGCCGAGCGGCTGAACGAGC
>CAXSHO010000150.1:896-6543 GCA_964237305.1 uncultured Caulobacteraceae bacterium | reverse complement strand
CAACGCGGTGAGCCTGCGCGAGCTCCTCGCCCACATCGGCGAGCTGCACGGCCGCCCGGTGGACGTGCGCTACGCCGACTGGCGCCAGGGCGACCAGCGCTTCTTCGTGGCCGACATGCGCGAGGCCGAACGCGCGCTTGGGTTGAAGCCGCGCACGGCGTGGCGGGAGGGCGTGGCAGGCCTGATGGACTGGCTCGCCGAGCACCGCGGCCTTCCGCGCCACGCGCCCAAGCCGGCCAAGGTCGCTGCGGGCTGACCTCGTGAGGAGCGCGGACCGCATCTCTCCCTCCCCCTCGCGGGGAGGGGGGACCGCGCGCAGCGCGGTGGGCGGGGGGTGTCCCAGTCTTGACGGGGCCGGCGGAAGCGCGTCACGCGATGGCGGACTCCTCCCCGCCCGCCTGCCCGCGGCCCCCCACCCACCAGGCGTCGCCTGGTCCCCCCTCCCCGCGAGGGGGAGGGAGAGGAGCGCATGATGTCCGAACCCGCACAGATGCGCGCCGCCGTGGTCACCCGCGCCGGCCACGCCGAGACGCAGCCCGCGCCGAAGCCGGAGCCCGGCCCCGGGCAGGTGCGGTTGCGCCTGGAGGGATGCGGCGTGTGCGCCTCCAACCTCGGGCCGTGGGCGGGTCCGGAGTGGATGGAGTTCCCCACTGCGCCCGGCGACCTGGGCCACGAAGGCTGGGGGGTGGTGGACGCGCTCGGTCCCGGCGTGGAGGGATTGGCGCCCGGCGACCGCGTGGCCGCGCTGAGCTTCAGGAGCTACGCCGAGTACGACCTCGCCGAGGCGGACGCGGTGGTGAAGCTGCCGGAGAGCCTCGCCGCCACGCCCTTCCCCGGCGAGCCCCTGGCCTGCGCCATGAACATCTTCCGCCGTTCCGAAATCCAGGCGGGGCAGACGGTGGCGATCGTGGGGATCGGCTTCCTCGGCGCGATCCTGACGCGGCTGGCGAGCCAGGCCGGCGCGCGCGTGATCGCGATCAGCCGCCGCCCGTACAGCCTGGACGTGGCGCGCGGGATGGGGGCCGCCGAGACGATCCCCATGGAGGACCACTGGGCGATCATCGAGCGGGTGCGCGCGCTGACCGGCGGCGTCTTCTGCGACCGGGTGATCGAGGCGGTGGGCAAGCAATGGCCGCTGGACCTCGCCGCCGAGCTGACGCGCGAGGGCGGGCGGCTGGTGATCGCGGGCTACCACCAGGACGGCCCGCGACAGGTGAACATGCAGATGTGGAACTGGCGCGGCTTCGACGTGATCAACGCCCACGAGCGCGACCCGCGCATGTACGTCCGCGGCCTGCGCGAGGCGGTGGAGGCGGTGGCGTCGGGCCGGCTCGACCCGTCCAGGCTCTACACCCACACCTATCCGCTGGAGGAGCTGGGCGCCGCGCTGGACGCCACGCGCGACCGGCCCGACGGCTTCCTCAAAGCCCTGGTGCGGATGTGAGGTGCGTCCTTCGAGACGGGCCTGCGGCCCTCCTCAGGATGACGGACGTGAGAGCCGGCCTCCCCCCTCGTCATGCTGAGGAGCGCGAAGCGCGTCTCGAAGCACGCACGTGCGGGCCGCAGCGATGAGCCTGCCCCGCCTCGGCTTCCTCGGCACTGGCTGGATCGGCCGCCACCGCATGGAGACCATGCTCGCCACCGGCGCGGTGGAGGCGGTGGGCGTGGCCGACCCGTCCGACGCGGCCGTCGCCGACGCGCTGAAGCTCGCCCCCGACGCGCGACGGGTGGACGGGCTGGACGCGCTGCTGGAGCTCGGGCTCGACGGCGTGGTGATCGCCACCCCGTCCGCCGACCACGCCGCGCAGACCGCGCGGGCGCTGGAGCGCGGCGTGGCCGTGTTCTGCCAGAAGCCGCTGGGCCGCACGGCCGCCGAGGCGCGCAGGGCGGTGGACGCCGCACGGACCGCCGACCGGCTGCTGGCGGTGGACCTGTCCTACCGCTTCACCGCGGGCGCGCAGGCGATCCGCGAGCGGGTGCGGGCGGGCGACATCGGGCGGGTGTCGGTGGTCGACCTCGTGTTCCACAACGCCTACGGGCCGGACAAGCCGTGGTTCCGCGACCCGGCGCAGAGCGGCGGCGGCTGCCTCCTGGACCTCGGCGTGCACCTGGTGGACCTGGCGCTGTGGGCGCTCGACTTCCCGGACGTCGACCACGCCTCCGCCGTGCTGATGGCCGGGGGCGCCCCGCTCGGCGGCCGCACGGACGTGGTGGAGGACTTCGCGTCCTGCACCGTCACGACGACGGACGGGGCGCTCGTGCGCCTCGCCTGCTCGTGGAACCTGCCGGCGGGGCGGGACGCGGTGATCGGCGCGAGCTTCTACGGGGAGGGGGCGGGGCTGGCGCTGCGCAACCTCGACGGCTCCTTCTACGACTTCGCCGCCGAGCGCCTGCAGGGGAACGGCCGCGAGCCGATCGCGCCCTCGCCGGACGACGGCTGGGGCGCCCGGGCCGCCGCCGACTGGGCGCGCCGGCTCGCGGCGGGCGAGCGCTTCGACGCGGCGGCCGAGCGGCTGGTGGACGTCGCCGCGGTGCTCGACCGGCTCTATGGGCGCTAGGACTCCCTTCCCCTTCGATGGGGAAGCGAGATCAGGCCGCGGCCCGGCCCTCCCCCGCCCCCAACATCTCGATCAGCCTGGCGCAGAAGGCGGGGAGGTCGTCGGGGTCGCGGCTGGTGATCAGGCCGCCGTCGACCACCACCTCCTCGTCGACCACCTCGGCGCCGGCGTTCTTCAGGTCGGTGCGGATCGACTTGTAGCTGGTCAGCCGGCGCCCCTTGGCCACCCCCGCGTCGATCAGCACCCAGGGGGCGTGGCAGATGGCGGCCACCGGCTTGCCGGCGTCGAAGAAGGCCCGGACGAACTGCTGCACCTCGGGCAGGATGCGCGTCTTGTCCGGGTTGGCGACGCCGCCCGGCAGCACCAGGGCGTCGAACGCGCCGGGCTCCACGTCGGACAGCGCCTTGTCGACCGGGCAGGTCTTGTCGGGCGTGTCGTGGTCGAAGCCCTGGATCTCGCCCGTCTTGAGCGAGACGACGACGGTCGTGGCGCCCGCCTTCTCCAGCTCGGCCTTGGGGACGAACAGCTCGTCCTGCTCGAAGCCGTCGGCGGCGAAGATGGCGACGGTCTTGCCGTGGAGGGAGGCGGGCATGGGAGGCTCCGGAAGCCGGGTGGGGGTGCGGCGAGAACAGGCGGCGGCGGGGCGGCGTTCCTCCCGTGAAGCTTGTCATGACCGCCGACGCGGTGGGGGGCGTGTGGACCTACGCGCTCGACCTCGCCCGCGCGCTCGTCCCGCACGGGGTGGAGACGACGCTCCTGGTCAACGGCCCGCCGCCCGAAGCGCCGCCGGCGGACGTGGCCGTGGTCGCCACGGGCCTTGAGCTCGACTGGCTGGCGGCCTCGCCGGAGCCGGTGCGCGCGGCCGGGCGGCGGCTGGCGGAGCTGGCGGGCGACCTGTCCGCCGATGTGGTGCAGCTGAACAGCCCGGCCTACGCCGCCGAGGCCGCCTTCCCCGCGCCGGTGGTGGGGGTGCAGCACTCCTGCACGGCGACCTGGTGGCGGGCGGTGCGGGGCGACGAGCCCTGGCCCGAGGACTTCGCCTGGCGCTTCGACCTGGCGCGGCGCGGCCTGCTCGCCTGCGCCGCCACCATCGCGCCCACCCGAGCCTTCGCCGCCGCCGTGCAGGCGGAGTACGCTCTGCCCAGACCTCCCCGCGCCGTCTGGAACGGCCGCCGCCCGCCGCTTCTCGGCGCGGAGGCGGCGGTGGGGGAGCCCTGCGTGTTCACCGCCGGGCGCATGTGGGACGAGTCCAAGGGCATGGCGACGCTGGACGCGGCGGCCGCCGGGCTGGGCGCTCCCGTCGTCGCCGCCGGCCCGCTCGCCGCGCCCGGGGGCGGGGAGGCGGCGTTCGCGCACCTGCGCCCCACGGGCGTGCTGGCGGAGGCGGAGCTGCGGGCGCGGCTGGCGGGGGCCGCGGTGTTCTGCTCGCCGTCGCTCTACGAGCCGTTCGGCCTGGCGGTGCTGGAGGCGGCGCAGCTCGCGCGGCCGCTGGTGCTGTCGGACATCCCGACCTTCCGCGAGCTGTGGGACGGCGCGGCCGTATTCGTCCCGCCCCGCGACGCCTCCGCCCTCACCGCGGCGCTTGAGGCGCTGCTGGCCGACGCCCCCCGCAGGGCGGCGCTCGGGGCCGCAGCCGTCAAGCGCGCGCGCCGCTACACGGTGGAGGGCATGGCGGCGGGCATGCTGGACGTGTTCGCCAAAGTTCAGCTACCAAGAAGCTGATGCGGATCGTCTACCTCACCCACAGCCTGCGGAGCTGCTGGAACCACGGCAACGCGCACTTCCTGCGCGGCGTGCTGCGCGAGCTGGTCGCGCGCGGTCACGACGTGTCGGCCTGCGAGCCCGCCGAAGCGTGGAGCCTGCAGAACCTCCTCGCCGACGGGGGCGAGGCGGGGCTCGACGCGTGGCGCGACGCTTATCCCGACCTGCAGGGCGTCGTGCGCGTGTTCGATCCCTCCCCCGACCTTGGCGCCGACCTCGCAGCCCTGGTGGACGGGGCCGACGCGGTGATCGTGCACGAGTGGAACGAGCCTGCGCTGGTGGCCGCCGTCGGGCGGCTGCGGCGCGACGGCGGCCGCTTCCGCCTCCTGTTCCACGACACCCACCACCGCGCCGTCAGCGACCCCGACGCCATCACCGCCTTCGACCTCTCGGCCTACGACGGCGTGCTCGCCTTCGGCGAGGCGCTGAGCGCGGTCTACCGCCGGTGGGGCTGGGGCGGGCGCGTGTGGACCTGGCACGAGGCCGCCGACACGCGCCTGTTCCGCCCGCCGGGGGTCGAGGAGCCGCGCGAAGGGCTCGTCTGGATCGGCAACTGGGGCGACGAGGAGCGCTCGGCCGAACTGGAGGGCTTCCTGTTCCGCCCCGCCCGCGAGGCCGGCCTGCCGCTGGAGGTGTACGGCGTCCGCTACCCGCCGCACGCGCGGGAGGTGCTGGCGCGACACGGCGTCGCCTATCGCGGCTGGTCGCCCAACGCCCGGGCGCCGGAGGTGTTCGCCCGCAGGCTCGCCACCGTGCATGTGCCGCGCCGCTTCTACACCACCGTCCTGCCCGGCATCCCCACCATCCGCGTGTTCGAGGCGCTGGCCTGCGGGATCCCGCTGCTGTCGGCGCCGTGGCGCGACGACGAGGGGCTGTTCCGCGTCGGGACGGACCTCCTCATGCTCGACGACGGTCCCGCCATGACCCGCGCCCTCCGCGAGGTCGCCGGCGACGCCGCCCTGCGCGGCTCGCTCGTCCGCCACGGGCTCGAGACGATCCGCGCCCGCCACACCTGCGCCCACCGCGCCGACGAACTGCTGGAGGTGCTCGCAAGCCTCGGCGCACCCGCCGCTCTGGAGACCGCCTCGTGAAGCTCGCCTTCTACGGCTCCAGCCTGGTCAGCTCCTACTGGAACGGGGCGGCCACCTACTACCGCGGCGTGCTCTCACAGCTGCACGCGCGCGGCTGGGACATCGTCTTCTACGAGCCCGACGCCTTCGACCGGCAGGCGCACCGCGACCTGCAGGACGTCCCCTACGCCCGCTCGGTGGTCTACCCCGCCACGGAGGAGGCGGCCAGCAAGCTCCTGGGCCAGCGCCGCGAGCGTT
>CAXSHO010000150.1:0-886 GCA_964237305.1 uncultured Caulobacteraceae bacterium | reverse complement strand
CCACGGAGGAGGCGGCGCGGGCCGTCCTGGCGGAGGCGCGCGAGGCCGACGTGGTGGTCAAGGCCAGCGGCGTGGGCGTGTTCGACGACCTCCTCCTGGCGGGCGCGCTCGACGCCGCCCGCACCGACGCGCTGGCGATCTTCTGGGACGTGGACGCCGCCGCCACGCTGGAGGAGCTCGCCGCCTCCGGCCCCGACCACCCCACCCGCCGGGCGCTGCCCGGGCTGGACCACGTGCTGACCTACGGCGGGGGCGATCCGGTGGTGAGCGCCTACAGCGGCTTCGGCGCGCGGGCCTGCACCCCCGTCTACAACGCGCTGGACCCGGCCACGCACCACCCTACGCCGCCCGAGCCCCGCTTCGCCGCCGACCTGAACTTCCTGGCCAACCGCCTGCCCGACCGCGAGGCGCGGGTGGAGGCGTTCTTCCTGCGCGCGGCCGAGCTCAGCCCCGACCTGCGCTTCCTGATCGGCGGGAACGGCTGGGGTGACAAGGCCATGCCCGCCAACGTGCGCGACGTCGGCCACGTCTACACGGCGCAGCACAACAGCTTCAACACGAGCCCGCTGGCCGTGCTGAACGTGGCGCGCGACTCCATGGCGGCCATCGGCTTCTCGCCCGCCACCCGCGTGTTCGAGGCGGCGGGGGCGGGCGGGTGCCTCATCACCGACCACTGGGAGGGCATCCCCTTGTTCCTGGAGCCCGACGCCGAGGTGCTGGTCGCCCGCGACGGCCAGGACGTGGCCGACCACCTCGCGGCGCTGACGCCGGAGCGCGCCCGCGCCATCGGCGACGCCGCCCGCGCCCGCATCGTGCGCGACCACACCTACGAGAAGCGCGGCGCGCAGGTGGACGCGCTCCTGCGCGAGGCGCTGGCCCGCAAGCG
>CAXSHO010000149.1:6173-6849 GCA_964237305.1 uncultured Caulobacteraceae bacterium | reverse complement strand
CAGTCGGTGGAGGCCGCACCCCCCGCCGAGGCCCCGCAGGCGCTGGCCGCGGCCGTGCGCGGCGCGTGCGGGCTCGAGCCGGGCGGCTACCACCTGTTCTTCGGCGCGATCGAGCCCAAGAAGAACGTGGGGCGGCTGCTGGAGGCCCACCTCGCGTCCGGCGTCGGGACGCCGCTCCTCCTCGTCGGCAAGCGCGCGTGGAAGTCGGACGCCGAGCTGCGCCTGCTGGACGACGGCGCCTTGGGCGGACGCGTGCGCCACCTCCCCTTCGTCGAGCGCGCGGTGCTCACCGCGCTGATCCGCGGCGCCCGCTCCGTGCTGTTCCCCTCGCTGTACGAGGGCTTCGGCCTGCCGGTGGCGGAGGCGCTGGCTCTGGGCGCGCCGGTGGTGACCTCCGACTCGTCCTCCCTGCCCGAGGTGGCGGGCGACGCCGCGATCCTGGTCGATCCCTACGACGTCCGCGCGCTGGCCGCCGCCATCCGGCGGGTGGACGGCGACGCGCAGCTGCGGCGCGAGATGGCGGCCAAGGGTCCCCTGCAGGCGGCCCGCTTCTCGCCCGAGCGCTACGTCGAGCGCCTCCGCCCGCTCTACGCCCGGCTCGGCGTCGAGGTCTGACGCGTCAGGCGGCGCGGGCGGCGACCGAGCGGCGTGAGAAGACCGAGAAGGAGCTGGCGAA
>CAXSHO010000149.1:5300-6163 GCA_964237305.1 uncultured Caulobacteraceae bacterium | reverse complement strand
GGCGAGCTCGTCGGCGATCTCCCCCGCCGTGTGCGACCAGGAGACGCGGCGGAAGCGCAGCCGCACCTCCGCCTCGCGCGCCCGCAGCGCCTCGCCGTCCAGGCTGTAGCGACGGATGGCGGCGGCCCAGGCGTCGACGTCCTCGTGGTCGAGGTGCTCCACCACCCCGCCGCCGGCCTCCAGGAGCGAGGTGTTGCGCGCCACCAGCCCGAACTTGCCGAAGGACAGCGCCTCCGTCACCGGCAGCCCCCAGCCCTCGTAGGCGGAGGGGAAGACGAAGAAGCGGCAGCGCTCGTACAGGTCCATCAGGGCGGCGTCGTCCACCTGCGTCAGCACGTGCAGCTTCGCCCGGAGCGCGGGCGGAACGCGGGCGTGCAGCGCCGCCGCCTGCTCCGACCGGCCCGCTCCGACGCAGACGAGGTCGGCCGCGTGGGCGGGCGCGTCCTCGAAGGCGCGCACCCAGGCGTCCACCAGCATGGCGTGGTTCTTCCGCTCGCGCAGGGCGGAGACGTAGAGGACGAAGCCGTTCACCCCGTGGCGGCGGAAGGGTCGGCCGGCGGTGGAGAGCGTCGTCCCGAAGGTCAGCACCTTGATGCGGTCGCGCACCTTGGGCCTGAGCTCCGCCATGGCCTCGCCGGTGGCGCGCGAGGGCGTGAAGATCACCTCCGCCTCCTCCGCCACCCGGTCGATCCAGGCGCGGAAGGGCGCGGCGGCGGCCGCCAGCGTCAGCTCGGGCCGGATCAGGGCGATGAGATCGTGCACCAGGACCGCGATCCGCACGGGTTTCGGCAAGGACTGCAGCGCCCGGTGGATGTGGCCGTAGCCGCCCCGCGACCAGGACGAGCCCAGCGACAGGAACCAGG
>CAXSHO010000149.1:4268-5290 GCA_964237305.1 uncultured Caulobacteraceae bacterium | reverse complement strand
TGGCCTGCCACCACCGGGTGGTGCTGGACACGCCGAAGACCCGGCTGGGCTTCCCCGAGGTCACGCTCGGCCTGCTGCCCGGTGCCGGCGGCGTCGTGCGCAGCGTGGGCGAGGCCGTGGGCGGGATGGCGTGGCCCACGATCCGCGTGGCGATCTCGTTGGTGAGGTACTCCGTAGGCCTCAGCCGGGCGCGGTTCACCGCGCACTGCGCCTCGAAGGCGGCCAGCCGGGCGGGGGCCACCGCCTCCAGCCGCTTGCGGAGCGGCGCGAGCTCCACCGGCGTCACGCACAGCCCGTCGCGGCCGGAGAGCTGGCGCAGGTGCAGCCCCGTCTGGTGCACCACCCGCTGCACGCCCGTCACGGGCAGCCCCCGGCCGAGGTAGGCGAAGAGGTCGGTGTAGTCGAAGAGGACCTGCACGCCGCGCGCCCCGCCGGTCAGCCGCCCAGGCGGGCGGTGAGCGCGGCCAGGTCCAGCCCCGCCCGGTCGGCCTCGTCGGACGCCTCCCGCAGGGCCTCCACCGTGGACTCCAGCTGCGCGGAGGTGTGCTCGGAGGACAGGAAGAAGCGCAGCCGCGCCGCCCGCTCCGCCACCGCCGGGTGCAGGATCGGCTGGACGTTGATCCCCCGCTCGAACAGCGTCTGCGACAGGCGGGCGGCCTTGATGGAGCTGCCGGTGATCACCGGGGTGATGGCGAAGCCCTGCGACTGGCCGGTGTCCAGGCCGGCGTCGCGGCAGAGCTGCAGGAAGTGTGAGCCGTTGCGCTTCAGCCGCTCCACCCGCTCCGGCTCGGCCTCCATCACGTCCAGGGCGGCGACGGCGGCGGCGGCGATGGGCGGCGGCAGCCCCACCGAGTAGACGAAGCCGGGCGCGGTGAGCTTCAGGTACTCCACCAGGTCGCGCCGGGCGGCGATGTAGCCGCCGCAGCCCGCCAGCGTCTTGGAGAGGGTGCCCATCCACAGGTCCACTTCGTCGCCCGCAACGCCGAAGTGCTCGCCCGCGCCGCGGCCCGCGGCCCCGAGCA
>CAXSHO010000149.1:3855-4156 GCA_964237305.1 uncultured Caulobacteraceae bacterium | reverse complement strand
GTGCGGCCCGAGCGCGGGGCGTGCTCGTCCAGGAGGCGCGCGCAGGCCGCCACGTCGCCGTGCGGGAAGCTGAAGCGCTTGGCGCCGGAGAGCATGGCGCCCTGCACCACGCTGTTGTGGATCAGGGCGTCGTGCAGGATCAGGTCGCCCCGGCCCATCAGGTGGCCGAGGACGGTGGTGTTGGTGGCGTGACCGCTGACGAAGGCCACCGCGTCCTCCGCCCCGTGCAGGGCGGCCAGCCGCGCCTCCAGCTCGCGGTGGATCGGCCGCTCCCCCGCCACCACGCGGCTGGCGGAGACGG